>JAVWUU010000099.1:0-10224 GCA_036666995.1 Thermomonas sp. | reverse complement strand
GCAAACGCACGGTGGCCGGTGCACGACAACGCCTGCAGGCCGGCGCATCGCCGGAGTCGGTGGTGCTGACCGCGCAGGCGGCGCTTGCCCGCGCGGAACTGGATCGCGCGCGCGCCGTCGAGCGCTACGCAGCTGCGCGCCAGCATCTGGCAGCGCGTGCGCCCACGTTCGATGTGGGCGCTGGCGATCCGCTGCAGCTTGCGGATATCGGCGATGCGGAGGCGCTGTCCGCGTTGCTGGGGCGTACGCCGGAACTGCAACAGTTCGCCAGCGAGCAGCGCATCCGCGAGGCGCGCCTGCAACTGGCGCGCAGCGATGTTCGCGGCGACATCGATTGGTCGTTTGGCGTGCGCAGGTTGCAGGCAGGCGGTGATGTCGGCCTCGTCGCCAGCATCGCGATGCCGCTGGGCGCGCGCAGTCGCGCACAGCCGGCGATCCATGCGGCAGAAGCCGAGATCGCGTCGCTCGAGATCGAACGCGAGTCCAGGGATATCGCGCTGTACTCGACCCTCGTCGAAGCGCACGGCCGCTATCGGGTGGCGCAACTGGAAGTCGCGCGACTGCGCGAGGACGTGCTGCCGAAACTGGCGAAGGCGGAAACGGCCGCCGAGCGCGCCTATCGCGCCGGCGCGATCAGTTATCTCGAATGGGCGCAGCTGCAATCGGAACGCACTGCTGCCTATCGGCAACAGCTTGACGTGGCGCTGGATGCACAGCGCGCCCTCATCGAACTCCAGCGACTCACCGGCGACGCCATCGTCACCGGCGCGACCCAACGCAAGGACCTCCAGCCATGAAACTCCATCATCTGATCGGCGCCTGCGCACTGGCGCTGTCGCTTGCCGCCTGCAGTGGCAACAAGGCCGACAACAGCCCCGCGCATGCCGATGAACAGACGGGCCATGCAGAAGAAGGCGGCGAACATGCAGAGACTGAAGAAGCGCGCAAAGGCGAGCACGACGGTCGCATGCTGGAACAAGGCGGCTATGCGGTCGAACTGGCCATTGCCGAAGACGGCACGCCACCGAAATACCAGGCGTGGCTCTACAAGGGAACCAAGCCGCTGCCTGCTGCTGCCGGTCGCGTTGAAGTCAGGCTCACCCGCCTGGGCAACATCGCCGAACGCCACACGCTCGCGCCGCAGGCGGACGGCAGCCTGATGGCCGCGAGTATCGTCGGCGAGCCGCATTCCTTCGATGTCGAAGTCATGGCCACCATCGAAGGCAAGGCTTTGCGTTGGGACTATTCCAGCTACGAAGGCCGCACCGAAATCGCCGCGAAGATCGCCACCGAGTCCGCCATCCGTGTCGCACCTGCGGGGCCCGGCGTGATCGCCGACGAACATGAAGTGCAGGGCTTGCTCACACCGATGGAAGGTCGCGTGGCGAACGTGATGGCGCGCTTCCCCGGGCCGATCCGCAGCCTGCGTGCGAACGTCGGTGACCAGGTGCGCGCGGGCCAGGTGCTCGCGTCGGTGGAAAGCAACCTCAGCCTGACCACCTACACCGTCAGTGCGCCGATCTCCGGCGTGGTGCTGGCGCGCAACGCATCGGTGGGATCGGTCGCCAGCGAAGGCTCAGCCCTGTTCGAGATCGCCGACCTGTCGGCGCTGTGGGTCGACCTGCACATCTTCGGCGCCGATGCGCAGCACATCCGTCCCGGCGTGCCGGTCAAGGTCACGCGGATGAGCGATGGCGTGACCTCCGAGACCACGCTGGAGCGCGTGTTGCCAGGCACTGCCACCGCCAGCCAGAGCACGGTCGCGCGCGCGACCCTCGCGAATGTCGATGGCCTGTGGCGTCCGGGTTCCGCGGTGAAGGCGCGCATCACCGTCGAGCAACAGCCGGCGCCATTGGTCGTACCGATCTCGGCGCTGCAAACCTTCCGCGACGGCGATGTGGTGTTCATCCGCGTTGGCGACGTCTATGAAGTGCGCCCAGTGGAATTAGGCAAGCGCGATGCACTGCAAGTGGAGATCCTGTCCGGCCTCAAGTCCGGCGACGCGGTGGTCGTCGAACAGAGCTATCTGATCAAGGCCGACATCGAAAAGTCGGGGGCCTCGCATGACCATTGATCGTCCACCCGAACACGGGCGCGGGCTGCTGGAACATTTCATCCGCTTCGCCATCGCCCATCGCTGGCTGATGCTGGCGATGACGCTGGCACTGGTTGCATTGGGGGCATGGAGTTTCACCAAGTTGCCGATCGATGCGACACCCGACATCACCAACGTGCAGGTGCAGATCAATACCGAGGCGACCGGCTATTCGCCGCTGGAGTCGGAGCAGCGCGTCACCTTCCCGATCGAGACCGCGATGGCCGGCCTGCCGGGCCTGGATTACTCGCGTTCGATCTCGCGCTACGGGTTGTCGCAAGTCACCGTCGCGTTCAAGGACGGCACCGATCTGTACTTCGCGCGCCAGCAGGTCGGCGAACGCCTGCAGCAGGTGAAGTCGCAATTGCCGGCGGGACTGGAGCCCGAGATGGGGCCGATCGCGACCGGCCTCGGCGAAATCTTCATGTACACGGTCGAAGCGAAGGCCGGTGCGGTGAAGCCCGACGGCACGCCATGGAACGCGACTGACCTGCGCACGTTGCAGGACTGGGTGGTGCGCCCGCAATTGCGCAACACGCCGGGTGTCACCGAGGTCAACACGATCGGCGGCTTCGCCCGGCAGATCCACATCACGCCGGAACCGTCCAGGCTGGTGGCGTTGGGCTTCACCCTGCATGACGTTGTATCTGCAGTCGCCGCGAACAACCAGAACATCGGCGCCGGCTACATCGAACGCAGCGGCCAGCAATTCCTGGTGCGCGTGCCCGGTCAGGTGGCCGATCTCGATGCGATCCGCGACATCGTGCTGGATCGCCGCGAAGGCGTGCCGATCCGCGTGCGCGATGTCGCCGAGGTTGGCGAAGGTCCGGAGTTGCGCACCGGCGCGGCGACGCAGGACGGCAAGGAAGTGGTGCTGGGCACGGTGTTCATGCTGGTCGGTGCCAACAGTCGCGATGTGGCGCAAGCGGCTGCAACGAGGCTCGAGACTGCCAACGCCAGCCTGCCTGCCGGCGTGCGTGCCACGCCGGTCTACGACCGCACCGCGCTGGTCGACCGGACCGTCGCCACGGTGTCGAAGAACCTGGTCGAAGGCGCGTTGCTGGTGATCGTGGTGCTGTTCCTGCTGCTCGGCAACGCGCGTGCGGCGTTGATCACCGCCGCGGTGATCCCGCTGGCGATGCTGTTCACCGTGTTTGGCATGGTGCGCGGTGGCGTGTCCGGAAATCTCATGAGCCTGGGCGCGCTGGACTTCGGCCTGATCGTGGATGGCGCGGTGATCATCATCGAGAACTGCCTGCGCCGTTTCGGCAAGATGCAACACGGGCTGGGCAGGGTGATGACCGATGAGGAACGCCATGACGTGACCGCGTCGGCGACCGCGGAAGTGATCCGCCCCAGCCTGTTCGGCCTGGGCATCATCGCGGCGGTGTATCTGCCGATCTTTGCGCTGACCGGCATCGAGGGAAAGATGTTCCACCCGATGGCGATCACCGTGGTGCTCGCATTGACCGGCGCGATGCTGCTGTCGCTGACCTTCGTGCCGGCGGCGATCGCGACGTTCCTCGGTGGGCGTGTCGACGAAACCGAGAACCGGATGATGTTGTGGTTGCGTCGGCGCTACGCACCACTGCTGGCGTGGTCGCTGCGGCATGGTCGCGTGGTGATGGGCGGCGCGATCGTACTGATGGTGTCGTGCGGGTTGCTGGCCACGCGGCTGGGCACGGAGTTCATCCCCAACCTCGACGAAGGCGACATCGCCCTGCATGCATTGCGCATTCCCGGCACCAGCCTGGATCAGGCGGTGGCGATGCAGTCCACGCTGGAGTCGCGCATCAAGCAGTTCCCGGAAGTCGCGCGCGTGTTCGGCAAGCTGGGCACCGCCGAAGTCGCGACCGATCCGATGCCGCCGTCGGTCGCCGATACCTTCATCATGCTCAAGCCGCGCGCCGACTGGCCGGATCCGCGCAAGCCACGCGACATACTGGTCGCCGAGATCGAATCCGCAGTGAAGCAGCTGCCGGGCAACAACTACGAGTTCACCCAGCCGATCCAGATGCGCATGAACGAGCTGATCTCCGGCGTGCGCGCGGATGTCGCGATCAAGCTCTACGGCGACGACCTGGACACGCTGGTGGCAGTCGGCAAGCGCATCGAAGAAGTGGCCGCGTCGGTGCCCGGCGCGGCCGACGTCAAGCTGGAACAGGCCACGGGCCTACCCTTGCTGACGATCACCCCGGATCGCAGCGCCCTGGTGCGTTACGGCCTGAATCCCGGCGTCGTGCAGGAGACGGTGGCGACTGCGGTCGGTGGCGAAGTCGCCGGGCAATTGTTCGAGGGTGATCGGCGTTTCGATATCGTCGTGCGCCTGCCGGAACGCCTGCGGCAGGATCCCGCTGCGCTCGCCGACCTGCCGATCCCGCTCGGCGGCGGCGAGAACGCCGACGAATCCAGTCGCGTCGGCGGATTCAGTGCCGGCACCCCGCGCACGGTGCCATTGCGCGAGGTCGCGAAGATCGAAACCCTGCAACGCCCGAACCAGATCAATCGCGAGGACGGCAAGCGCCGCGTGGTGGTGACGGCCAACGTGCGCGGTCGCGACCTCGGCGGTTTCGTCGGCGAACTGCAACAGCGTGTCGCCGCCGACGTGGAGGTACCCAGCGGTTACTGGATCGACTACGGCGGCACCTTCGAGCAACTGATCTCGGCGAGCCAGCGCCTGTCGGTGGTGGTGCCGGTCACGTTGGCGATCATCTTCGGCCTGCTGTTCATGGCGTTCGGCTCGGCCAAGGATGCGGGCATCGTGTTCAGCGGCGTGCCCCTCGCACTCACCGGTGGCGTGATCGCGCTGGCGCTGCGCGGGATCCCGCTGTCGATTTCCGCGGGCGTCGGCTTCATCGCGCTGTCGGGCGTGGCGGTGTTGAACGGGCTGGTGATGATCGCGTTCATTCGGAAACTGCGCGAGCAGGGCGATCGGCTGGAGGACGCGATCGTCGACGGCGCGCTCGGTCGTTTGCGTCCGGTGCTGATGACCGCGCTGGTGGCGTCGCTGGGCTTCGTGCCCATGGCGTTCAACGTCGGCGCGGGTTCCGAAGTACAGCGACCGCTGGCGACAGTGGTGATCGGCGGGATCGTGTCGTCCACGCTGTTGACGCTGCTGGTATTGCCGGCCCTGTATCACTGGCTGCATCGGGCCAGGCCGGTTCGTTCCCTGCAACCGGCAACGTCGTGATGCGATGAAATTGTGTAACCCGTGGCCGCCCGGCTACGGTGCCACCGGCCGCGAGGATGCGGCGCAAGGATGACGACGGATGCGTGCAGGACACGACCACCACGATCACGGCAAGGGCGGCGCTCACGGTGGCGGGCATGGCCACAGTCATGTCCCGACCGAGATCAAGCACGAGCGCCCGCTGTGGATCGCGTTCGGCCTGACCCTGTTCTTCCTGCTGGTGGAAGTGATCGGCGGCTTGCTGACCAACAGCCTGGCCCTGCTGTCCGACGCGGCGCACATGATGACCGACGTGCTCGCGCTGGGCATTTCGCTGTTCGCGGTGCGGATGGCGCGCAGGCCGGCGGACGCCAAGCGCACCTACGGTTACGCGCGGATGGAAGCGATCGGCGCGCTGGTCAATGGCGGCCTGCTGTTCCTGGTTGCCGGCTACATCCTGTGGGAAGCGGTCGCACGCTTCAGCCAGCCGCCGCATGTCGAGTCCGGCGGCATGCTGCTGGTCGCCGTGCTTGGCCTGATCGTGAACCTGATCTCGATGAAACTCCTGCAGGCAGGCGCGGGCGAGAGCCTGAACATGAAGGGCGCTTACCTGGAAGTGTGGAGCGACATGCTCGGCTCGCTCGGCGTGATCGCCGGCGCGCTGCTGATCCGCTTCACCGGCTGGACCGTGGTCGATCCGATCATCGCGGTACTGATCGGCCTGTGGGTGCTGCCACGGACTTGGACCCTGCTGCGCGAGGCCGGCCACGTGCTGATGCAGGGCGTGCCGTCCGGCGTCGACCTCGACGAGATCCGCGACGCGATGTCGGCGCAGCCCGGCGTGGCCACCGTGCACGACCTGCATGTCTGGGCGCTGGGTTCGAAGGAACCGATCCTGACCGCGCACGTGCTGCTGGCCGACGGCGCGGGCGATGCCGACGCCGTGCGCCACGCGACGGCCACGATGCTGCACGAGCGCTTCGACATCGACCACGCCACCCTGCAGGTGGAGCGCCGGCACTGCGGCGGCGACCTGCACGCCTGAGCCGTTCCCGATGCGCCGCGTCGATGCGGGACAATGGCGCATGAGCGAAACACCGCAAGAAGCGGCACCACAAGACGAAGCCCCCGACCTGTCGCCGCTGCCCGTGCTGTACGCCGACGCGTCGCTGGCGGTGGTCTGCAAGCCGGCCGGGCTGATGGTCCACGACAGCGCATTGGCGCGCGGCGAAACCGACTTCGCCGCAGACCGCTTGCGCGAGCAGTTCGGCAAGCCGATCTTCCTGGTCCATCGGCTCGATCGCGCCACCAGCGGCTGCCTGCTGCTGGCCTTCGACCGCGAAACCGCGTCCGCGCTCGGCAAGACCCTGATGTCGCATGAGGTCGAGAAGGACTACTGGGCGATCTGCCGTGGCTGGCCGGCGGAAGCCGTGTTCACCATCGACCATCCGCTCGACGGTGGGCCTGGCAAGCCGCAGAAGAAGCCGGCCATTACCGATTACGAGGTACTGGGCCGTTGCGAGCTCGCGATGCCCTCGGCCGGCTTCGAGACCTCACGCTATGCGTGGCTGCGTGCGTCGCCGCGGACCGGGCGCTTCCGCCAGATCCGTCGCCACCTCAAGCATGCGTTCCATCACATGATCGGCGACAGCAGTCACGGCGACGGCCGTCACAACCGCAATTTCCGCATGCTCGGCATCCACCGCATGCTGCTGCACGCGCGACGGCTGGCCTTCGTGCATCCGCATACCGGCGCGCGCATCGAAGCGCTTGCGCCGGTCGATGCCGAATTCGCGAAGGCGCTGGCGCTGTTCGACGCCGCGCCACGCTGAAGCTCAGTCCTTCGCCTTCGCCTTCGTCTCGTTGTCGATGTCGGCCTTGATGTCCGCCATCAGGCCCTGCATCAGCGGCTGCATTTCCTGCATGGTCAGCGCCATCGCCTGCGGTGCCTTGCGCAGGATCGAGCTGCCTTCGGGGCTGCCGTAGAACGCGGTCATCGCGTCCACTTCCTGCTTGCTGAAGAGCTGCAGGTAGACCTTGCGGATCACGGGTTCGATCGCGGTCCACGACATCCGCTTCTTCACCAGCGCATCGGTGCGCGCCGTGAGCGACTGCATGCGCTTGCGGTCGGCATCCGACAGGTCGCTGCCGAAGGCTTCGTCCACCATCTGCGCCTGCACGCTGGACATCTGCTCCATCGTCCCCGCCATCATCGCCTGCATGTCCATGACCTTCAGTAGTCGGTCGATGTCGGCGGCGGACGCCTGTTGCGCGGCAGGCAGCGGCACGGGATCGGCGGCGAACGCGGAGCCGGCGAAAGCGACAGACAGTGCAAGGGCGAGGGCAAGGCCGAGTCGGCGCATGGCGGGTTCCGGGGGAATGGGTCCGGCATCGTCCCAATCCGGATGACGGATGGCAACCGCCCTACAATTGCGCCATGCAGGTCGGCCACCTTTCCATCGACGATGACGAACTGATCGAACGCTTCGTGCGCGCGTCGGGTCCGGGTGGGCAGAACGTCAACAAGGTCGCTACCGCGGTCGAGCTGCGTTTCGATGTCGCCGGTTCGCCTTCGCTGCCGGATGCGGTGCGCGAACGCCTGCTGGCGAAGCGCGACCGGCGGATGACCACCGAAGGCGTGCTGGTGCTGAGCGCCCAGCGATTCCGCACCCAGGATCGCAATCGCCAGGATGCGCGCGAGCGCCTGGCGCATTTCATCGAGGGCGGGCTGCATGTGCCCAAGCCGCGGGTCGCGACCAAGCCGTCGCGCGGTGCGAAGGAGCGTCGCTTGGGCGAGAAACGTGGACGTGCGACGATCAAGCAGGGCCGCTCGGGGAAGGGCTGGGATTGAGCGACGCTGCAGACAATGACGTGGTGCTGGCGCTGCCACCGAGCGCGCCGCGAATGCCGCGCAACCGGTTCCTGGAAGGCCTGGGTCGCGCGGTCCTGCGGCTGGGTGGCTGGCGCATGGTCGGCGCGTTCCCCGACCTGCCGAAGTTCGTGCTGATCGCCGCGCCGCATTCGTCCAACTGGGACGGCGTGTGGGGCGTGGCGGTGAAGCTGGGCATGGGCGTGAAGCTGTCGATCCTCGGCAAGGACGCGCTGGTCAAGGCACCGCTGTTCGGGACACTGGCGAAGTGGCAGGGCGTGATCGGGGTCGATCGCACCGCCGCGCATGGCGTGGTCGAACAGGCCGTGATGGCGATCCGCAACGCCGACCGCATGTGGTTCACCATCGCGCCGGAAGGCACGCGCAAGTGGGTGGACCGCTGGAAGCCGGGCTTCTGGCACATCGCCCGTGCCGCCGACGTGCCGGTGGTGCCGGCGTATTTCGACTACGCCAACAAGGTGATCGGCATCGGCCCGCTGTTCGAGCTGAGCGACGACATGCACGCCGACATCGCCCGCATCCAGCGCTGGTACGCGCCGTTCAAGGGCCGCAACCACGACGTGCTGCAACCGAAGGGTTGACGCAAAAAAAGCCCCGGCATGCCGGGGCTTCAAGTGTCACCACGCGGGGTGGGATTACAGCGGTTTCCCGCCCAGCTTCCAGGTCAGCTGCAGGTAGTAGCTGCGGCCCATGCTGTCGAACCACGACGTGTCGTAGTACGGATAGTTGGCCCAGGTCGCATCCTTCGGCGGCATCTTGTCGAGCAGGTTGTTCACCGATAGCGACAGCCGCATGTGGTCGTTGATGTCGTAGCGCGCGCTGCCGTTGAAGCGCCAGGTGGCGCCGATCCAGGCATCGTTGTTGTAGTTGGCGACGCGTCCCACGTAGTTGCCGAACAAGCCGGCGCCCCATGCGTTGCGATCCCAGTCCACGCCGACGTTGCCCTTGGTGCGCGGCAGCGTGGTGGCGCTGAAGCTGAGGTCCAGCATGTCTTCTTCCGGATCGCCCGGATACTGCTGACGGCTGTGCTTGTCTGCCCAGGTGTAGTTGCCGCTGAAGCGGAAATCGCCGGCGCTGGCGGTCTGCAGGTGGTAGTTGGCGGTGACGTCGATGCCCGACGTCTCTTCGTTGGCGATGTTGATCGGGGCGAAGTGCACGCTGGTGATGGTGCTGAACGGATCGTTCGGGTTCTCGCGGATGACGCGGGCCAACGCATCCACGCAGGTCGGCGAATTGACGTCGACGGCCACGCCGGCATCGGTCACGCCGAGCAGGCAGTTGGCTTCGTCGGCACGCAGGCGTTCGCGGCTCTGCGACTGCACCTGGTTGGCGATGCGGATGCGGTAGTAGTCGACCGCCAGGTCGAAGTTGGCGGTCGGCGACCAGACGAAGCCCGCGGTGAACGATTTGCTGGTTTCCACGTCCAGCTGCATGTTGCCGGTGTACACGTCGAACGTGTTCACGTCCCAGCTGCCGTCGTCGTAGCAGTCGGCGTCGCTGTAGCCCGGTTCGTCGGTGCGGCACTGGTAGTAGTCGGTCGAGACGGTGCGGTAGAAGTCGTCGCCGGCGAACAGATAGTGCATGTCCGGCGCACGGAAACCGGTGCCGTACGAGCCGCGCACAAGCAGGGTGTCGAGCGGACGCCACTCCAGGCCCATGCTGTAGGTGAACTTGCCCGGATCCTTGTCGCCGTAGCTGTACATGTCGTAGCGGCCGGCCATGCTGGCCTGCAGGGATTTCAGCAGCGGCACGCGCAACTCGCCCGCGGCGCTCCAGTGGTCGCGGCTGCCGCGGCCATCGCCGTAGCGCGGGCCGTAGTAGGCGTCGGCGGTCAGCGCGAGCGGGTCGGGGTTGATCTTGTAGGACTGGTTGCCGTATTCGATCGCGCCGGCGAAGCCGACGTCGCCGGCCGGCATCGTGAACAGCGACGGCGTGTTGGCGGTGAAGCTGACATTGTCGTTCTTGGCCACCGGGTGCCAGGTGGACATCGCGCCGATGGCGGCGAATTCGGCGGGCGTCAGCGGGGTGAACAGGCGCGCCGGATTCGGGTTGTAGATCGCGTAGCCATCA
>JAVWUU010000098.1:0-10363 GCA_036666995.1 Thermomonas sp. | reverse complement strand
GCCAGTGACCGGGCGATGAAGTCCTCGATCTTTGGTGTGAGCTGGGCACCCGGCTCGAGTTCATGCGCCTGCACGGTGCCATCGCTGCCGATGACCACCGTGCCGCTGAGACGCACGCTGGATTCCACTTGCTTGCGCACGCTGCGTGCGTTGCCGCTCCAACTGGGCAAGGCAAGCGAGGCCACCAACGCGACCAGCAGGACTGATGCCACCATTGCCCGCATCTTCATCGTTCCGTCTCTCCGGTCTGTCGTTCCGATTGTGGCAGTGTGGCCGATGAGCGCCATGGTCGATACTGCGCGTCCCTGAACGGAGTCATCCTGCATGCACGGCGACGGCCTCGAGCTCGCACTGGTGTTCCTGCTCGCGGCGGTGGTCGCGGTGCCGGTGTTCAAGCGCTTCGGCCTGGGCGCGGTGCTCGGCTACCTGGCCGCGGGCGCGCTGCTCGGCCCGCATGCGCTGCGGCTGGTGCGCAATCCGGAGCCGGTGCTGGCGGCCAGCGAGATCGGCGTGGTGATGCTGCTGTTCGTGATCGGCCTGGAACTGTCGTTGCCGCGACTGAAGGTGATGCGCAAGCCGATCTTCGGCGTCGGCGGTTTGCAGGTGCTGCTCTCCGGCGTCGCCCTCGGCGCGCTGGTGATGTCGCAGGGCCTGGGCTGGAAGGCGGCATTGGTGGTGGGCCTGGGCCTGGCGCTGTCGTCGACCGCGGTCGGCCTGCAACTGCTGTCCGAGCGCAAGGAACTCACCGCCGAACATGGGCGACTGGCATTCGCGATCCTGCTGTTCCAGGACCTGGCGGCGATCCCGCTGCTGGCCGCGATCCCGCTGCTCGGCCAGGTAGGTGGCGATGGCCTCGGCTGGGATGAACTGGCGAGGGCGGTGTTGGGCATCGCCGCGCTGGTGCTGGGCGGCCGGTATCTGCTGCGCCACCTGTTCCGGGTGATCGCGCGCACCGGCATGCCGGAGGTATTCACCGGTGCCTCGCTGCTGGTGGTGCTGGGCAGCGCGTGGCTGATGCAGCTGGCGGGGCTGAGCGCCGGGCTGGGCGCGTTCCTCGCCGGCGTGCTGCTGGCGGAATCGGAATACCGGCATGAACTGGAAGCGCAGATCAAGCCGTTCGAAGGACTGCTGCTGGGCCTGTTCTTCATGGCGGTGGGCATGAGCATCAACCTGCAACAGGTGGCCGCCGAACCGTTGCCGATCGCCAGTTGGGTCGCCGTGCTGCTGGCGGTGAAATTCGCCGCGCTGTTCGCGCTCGGACTGCGCCCGGGCAAGCTCGAGCTGCGCGGCGCGATGCTGCTCGGCGGCGTGCTGGCGCTGGGCGGGGAATTCGCCTTCGTGGTGTTCGCCGAAGCAGTCAAGGCCGGCCTGCTGGAGGAGCCGTTGCGCGACCGGCTGGTCGCGGTGGTCGGGCTGTCGATGGCGGCGACGCCGCTGCTGCTGTTGCTGATCTCGCGCTTCGCGCCGAATGCCGACCGGCAGGAGAAGCGCGCTTACGACGAGATCCCCGACGAGCATCCGCAAGTGCTGATCGCCGGCTTCGGTCGCTTCGGCCAGATCGTGGCGCGCCTGCTGCGCGCGCAGAAGATCCCGTTCATCGCGATCGACCCGGACGTCGAACAGGTCGACTTCTCGCGCCGCTTCGGCAACACGCTCTACTACGGCGATCCCACCCGCCCGGAACTGCTGCGCTCGGCCGGCGCGGCGCGGGTGCGGGTGTTCGTGGTCGCGATCGACGGCATGGCCGCCAGCATGGCCGCGACGCGGTTGATCCGGCAGCAGTATCCCGATGCACTGGTATTCGCCCGCGCGCGCGATCGACGGCACGCGTGGCAATTGATGGACCTGGGAGCGCGGGTGTTCCGCGAGACCTTCGGCAGCAGCCTGGAGATGGGCCGCGACGTGCTGGTCGCACTGGGCCTGTCGCAGGACCAGGCGGAAGACCGCGCGCACCGGTTCCGTGCGTTCGACCAGAAATTGCTGGAAGCGCAGCGGTTGATGCAGGACGACGAAGCCGCGCTGCTGCAGAGCACCGAAGACGCGCGACGCGAACTGGCGGAACTGTTCGAGGCCGATGTCGGCGAAGGCACGCTGGGGCGCATCGTCGAAAGCAAGCCCTGAATCCGATTCCGTTATTGCCGTAGAGGCAGGCCCCCCGTTCCTGCCACGTTCGATCGCCGTAGGGGCAGGTCCCCGTGCCTGCTCTTGGTTCGTCGGGAAAGCGGGCAGGCACAGGGGCCTGCCCCAACGCCTGCCCCGACGAACAACGAGGTTATTCGCGCAGGAAGCGCGCCATCGAGACAGGCGCTTGCGGCGCGTTGCCGGGCAATGCCAGTTCGGCGGCCACATCCACGTAACCGCGCATCACCGCGATCTCGCGCGGGCTGCGGTTGAGCAGGTCGCGCTGGTCGGGATCGGCGCCCTCGCGCAGCAGCAGCTGCGCCACCCGCAGCAGACCGTGCAGGCCGGCCAGGTGCAACGGTCCGAAACCGCGCTGGTCGCGCGCGTCGAGGCGGACATCCTCGTCCAGCAAACGCTCCACGCCGGACACCACCACGTCCTCTGCGCTGGGCGTGCCGGGTTCCGCACGCGCGCCGAGCAGCAACAGCAGCGGTGTGGCGCCACCGGTGGCGGCACGCTGCGGATCGGCACCGGCCAGCAGCAATGCATCCAGCAACGCCACCAGGCGCGGCCGTTCGCGCGCGGTGAAGCCATACAGCGCGGCGCAATGCAGCGGTGTCAGCCCTTGCGCATCCACCGCATGCAGGTCGGCGCCGCCCTGCAACAGGCGCGACACCAGTTCGGGCAGGCCCAGCGCGGCGGCGAGCATCAATACGGTGACGTCGCCCGGCAGGCGTTGCTCCAGGCCGACACCGGACTCGAGCAGCCGATCGACGATCTCCAGCTGGCGCATGCTCACCGCCGCCGACAACGGGGTGGCCCCGGTATTCGCGGCGCGGGTCGGATCCGCGCCGCGCTCCAGCAGCAGCTCGACCAGGGCGCGATGGCCACCACCGGCCGCGCGCAGCAAGGCGCTGCAGCCCTGGCTGTCGACGGCATCGACCGGCAGGCCGAGGTCGAGCAGGCGGCGAACCGCGTCGAGGTCGCCGACGATCGCCGCTGCCGGCAGGTCGGCGGGTTGCAGCGGACGCCGCGGCAACCGCCAGCCGCGCCAGTCGAGCCAGCCGGCCAGGTCGCGACGTCCGGCGGCCAGCGCCACGCCCAGTGGGGTCTGTCCGTCCGCCGCACGACGATCCGGCGCGGCACCGGCGGCGACCAACTGCTTGAGTTCGTCCAGCCGGCCCAGCGCCGCGGCCAGGTGCAATGCACTCACCCCGTGGCTGTCGCGCGCATCGAGGTCGACGCCATGCGCCACCAGCCGCTGCAGCAACCGCGGCCAGTGCAGGCGCACGGCCAACGCCACCGGCGGGTCGCCGGCCGGTGATGGCGCATAGGGATCCGCACCACGCTCCAGCAATTCCATCGCGAACGCCTGGCCGCGCGCATCGGTGAAGCCTTCGGCCAGGCAGGCGCCAAGGTAGCAGGCCAGCCCACCCGCGCCGGCCGGCGATCCGCCGCGTGCGAACAGCAGGCGGGCGTTGTCGATGCCGGCGGTGCCGCGCGCAAGCGCCGCCCGCACCGGCATGGGCGCGGCGTGAACGCGCGCTTCCGGATTGGCGCCATGGCCGAGCAGCCAGGCGACACGCACCGGCGACTCGGCGATTTCGGCATCGCAGAGCAGGCCATCGAGGTCGCCGCGCGCAAGCAGTGGCAACAAGGCGGTCAACTCGGACTCGCCCGCGTCTTCCAGCAGGCGCTCGCGCAGCAGCAATTGCGGCGGGCGATCGGGCGACGCGGCATCGTCCGCATCCATCGACACCGGCAAGGCGCGTTGCGGATCCAGTGCCGCGACCAGGGTCCAGCGCCCGAGCGAGGCCGCCACGTCGATCGCGCCCTGGCCTTGCGCATCGGTGGCGCGCGGATCGACGCCGAGTTCCAGCAGCCGCCGCACCATCGCCGCCGAGGGCGCTTCCGCGCTGCAGGCAAGGTGCAGTGCATTGCCGCCCTGGCCGTCGCTTGCGTGCACGTCGGCCTTGGCGGTGACCAGCAGTTCCAGCACCGGGATCGCACCGGTGCGCGCGGCGTCGAGCAACGGCGTGCGGCCTTCGCCGTCGCGGGCATTCGCGTCCGCGCCAGCATCGAGCAGGGCTTCGCAGATGCCGGCGTGGCCGGCGAAGGCAGCTTCGTGCAGGGCACTGCGGCCACGGCCATCACGCGCGTCGACGCGCGCCTTGTGGCGAAGCAGCAATTGGACACCGGCGGAATCGTCCTCCTCGGTGCCGGCGGCGGCCAGCAGGACCGGTTGCCCGCCCGTCGGCTCGGTCTTCGCGCCGCGCTCCAGCAGGAAGCGCGCGAGTCGCCAATTGCCGGCGCTGCAGGCGGTGCCGAGCGGCGACACGCCCTCGTGGTTCAACGCTTCCATCTCCGCGCCGGCATCACGCAACAGAGCGGCGACACCCGGGTCGGAGCTGCGCGCGGCATGGTGCAACGGGGTGTTGCCGTCGGCGTCGGTGGCGCGCGGGTCGGCACCATTGGCGAGCAGGGTCATCACCGCTTCCGGGCGGCCGTGCCAGCTGTCGCGGGTAGCGGCCAGCAACGGGTTCATCCCGGCCAGCATGAGGTTCACGTCGGCACCGCGTTCGATCAGCGCGCGCAACAGGCGCAGGTCGGGCAACACCGCGGCCAGCACGGCCAGCCCCCTGCGATCGCGCGCGCCTGGTTCCGGGGCGAGGTTCGGATCGGCGCCGGCATCGAGCAATTGCAGGGCCTTCTCGACACGACCGTTGCGCGCGGCGACGTACAGCTCGCGGCCCAGGGCAACGGCATCGACCACCGGTGCCACCGGCTGGCTCGCGGCGAGGATGAGCGGCGCTTCGGTGCCGAGGACGAACTCTTCCGCCTCGTCCTCATGCTCGTCGGCGGCCTCCATCTCCACCACCGGCAGGCCATGCGCCAGCGCCAGCGTGGGCGACGCCTGCAGCAACAGGTGGGCGATCGGCAGCAGGGCCGCGTAGACCGCGGTCGCGACCAGCCGCAGCTGGCCCGCGAAGAGGCCGGGCCAGGCCAGCAGCACGCCGCCTGCCAGCAGCAGGAACAACGGCAGCGCGACCTGCAGCAAGCCGCGCCACGCCTGGCGTTCCTGCGCATCCTGGCGGGCGAAGCGCAGGCGCAAAGCGCCGCCTTCGCGTTCGCTGCCGTGCCACAGCGGCCAGTGCCACCACAGCAGCACCAGCAACAGGCCGGAGGTCGCGCTCAGTGTGAGCACCGGCAGGAGGGCCGGCGCGGTGAGTACGCGCTGCAACGGCAAGCCGACCAGCAGACCCGCCAGCAGGAACCCGCCTGCCCACAGCAGGGCGAGGCTGCCGGCATCCGCAACCAAGCGCGCGCGCTTGCGGGTGCCACGCAGGAAAGCGATCCCCAGCGCCATCGGCACCTGCGCCAGCCATGCCAGCGCGCCGATGCCGGGAACATCCAACCAGCAGGCCGCCGCGAGCAGCAGGCCGGCCAGCAACAGGGCCACGCCGAGTCCGGGATGCCGCTCAGGCATCGGTGCCCCAGTCGTCGGTCATCGGATCCGCCATGGTCGGCGGGAACTGCAGGTGGAAGCCCTGCGCGGCCAGGTTGTTGCGGACCACCGCAGGGTCGGCGAGGGCGAGCTTGCGCCCCTCGACCAGGGCAACCTCGAGCACGAAGCGCAATTCGCCCAGCTGCAGGCGCACGGGCTCGGGCAGGCAGGCGAAGTCGTCGCGACGCGCGAGGTAGGCGTAGGTATCGGCCTTTTTCAGGCTCTTGTAGACGTAGGCGTGCATCGTGCGATCCGGGGGAACCGCCGTGTCGGGGAACAGCCGCGATTGTGCGGGAAAGCGCTCCCCGGCGCGACCGACGGCATCAGCGCAGGCCGCACGCGCGTCAGTGATAGCCCACGTCAGACGCCACCTTGCCGGCGAACACCCGGTACGACCACCACGTGTAGCCCAGGATCACCGGCAGCAGGAACACCAGGCCGACCAGCACGAAGCCTTGCGAAGACGGCGGCGAGGCGGCCTGCCAGAGGGTGAGCGACGGCGGCACGATGTACGGCCATACCCCGAGCACCAGGCCGGCGAAGCCGAGGCCGAAGAAGCACAGGGTCAGCACGAACGGGCGGGCATCACGACCTTCCGCCATCGCCGCGCGCCACAGCAGGAACGCATTCAGCAGGGCCAGCAGCGGCACCGGCGCCAACCACCAGAAATTCCCGCTGTCGAACCAGCGCGCCATGATCTTCGAGCTGAGGAACGGCAGCCATGCGCTGACCAGGCCCATGAACACCACCACCACCAGCACCAGCGGCCTGGTCATCGTGCGCGCCATCTTCTGCAGCGCGCCCTCTGTCTTCAGGATCAGCCACGTCGATCCCAGCAACGCATAGCCGAACACCACCGCCGCGCCGGTCAGCATCGAGAACGGGCTGAAGAAACCGAACATGCCGCCGATGTACTTGCCTTCCTGCAGCGGCATGCCTTCCACGATCGCGCCGAGGATCACGCCCTGCCAGAACGCCGCGCACAGCGAGCCCAGCGCGAAGGCCCAGCCCCACACGAACTTGCTGCGTTGCGCCTTGAAGCGGAACTCGAAGGCGACGCCGCGGAACACCAGCGCGATCAGCATCATCAGCACCGGCAGGTACAGCGCCGAGAGGATCAGCGCGTAGGCCTTCGGGAATGCCGCCAGCAGGCCGGCGCCACCGAGCACCAGCCAGGTCTCGTTGCCGTCCCAGATCGGCGCGGCGGTGTTCATCATGTGGTCGAGCTGGTGTTCGTCCTCCGCGAACGGCGCGAGGATGCCGAGGCCGAGCACGAAGCCATCCAGCAACACGTACATCAGCACGCCGAAGCCGATCACGCCGAACCAGATCACCGGGAGCCAATACTCCATCACGCGCCTCCCCCATCGATCGGCTCATCCGGCAGCGACAACGGCCGCGCCGGGGTTTTCTCGCCGCCCTCGGTGTCCTTCGGCGGCTGCTTGACCGGGCCCTTGCGCAACAGCTTCTGCAGGTACCAGATGCCGGCGCCGAACACGAACGCATACGCTGCGGCGTAAATGATCAGCGAGGACAGCACCGCCGCGGCGACGATGTTCGGGCTCACCGCATCGGCCGTGCGCAGGAGGCCGTACACAACGTACGGCTGGCGGCCGATTTCGACCACGTACCAGCCCGCCAGCAGTGCGATGAACCCCGACGGTGCGAGCACGCGCCAGCCATCCAGCAGCCACCTCGATTCGAACAGCGTCTTGCGCTTCCACGCCAACAGTGACGCCAGCACCAGCAGCAGCATCGCCATGCCCAGGCCGACCATGATCCGGAACGCGTAGAACACCGGCGCCACCGGCGGGCGTTCTTCGCGTGGCACCGCAGTCAGCGGCTGGATGTCGCCATCGAGGGTGTGGGTGAGGATCAGGCTGCCGAGTTTCGGGATCGCGATTTCGTAGTCGTTGCGCTCCTCTCGCTCGTTCGGCACCGCGAACAGGATCAGCGGTACGCCGTGGCCGGGCGGCTCGCTGCGCCAGTGCGCCTCCATCGCCGCCAGTTTCACCGGCTGGTGCTCGCCCACGTTCAAGCCATGCAGGTCACCGACGAAGATCTGCAGCGGCACCGCGATCGCGGCGAAGGCCACCGCGTGCTTGAGCATCCGCTTGCCGGCCTCGACATGCACGCCGCGCCGCAGGTACCACGCACTCACGCCGCCGATCACGAAGCAGGTGGTGATGAACGCCGCCAGCACCATGTGCGCGAGCCGGTACGGGAACGACGGATTGAACACGATCGCCCACCAGCTCTCGGGATAGAACACGCCCTGCGCATCCAGGCTGTAGCCCTGCGGCGTCTGCATCCAGCTGTTGGCGGAGATGATCCAGAACGTGGAGATCATCGTGCCGATCGCGACCATCATCGTCGCGAAGAAATGCAGCTTGTCGGACACCTTCTTCCAGCCGAACAGCATGACCCCGAGGAACGACGCTTCGAGGAAGAACGCGGTCAGCACTTCGTAGCTGAGCAGCGGGCCGAGGATGTTGCCGGCCTTCTCGCTGAGCACCGCCCAGTTGGTGCCGAACTGGAAGCTCATGACGATGCCGCTGACCACGCCCATGCCGAAGGACACGGCAAAGATCTTCAGCCAGAAGAAATACAGGTCGCGCCAGAGATCGTCTTTGGTGCGCAGCCAGCGCCATTCGATGAAGGCGAGCCAGCTCGCGAGGCCGATCGTGAAGGCCGGGAACAGGATATGGAACGAGATGACGAATCCGAACTGGATCCGGGACAGCAGCAGTGCATCCACGCATGGCACTCCGCGCCGCGCGTGGGCGCGACGCCCACGGAGTATTGTGCGCCGCATCATCGCCGCAGGCCAGTGCCGCCACCTTCGGCACAAGCGCGATCTGTCGCGGCTGCTAACCTTCGCCGACTTCGATCCCGGACCATCGCATGCGCCTTGCCCCGCTCGCCCTCGCCCTGTTCGCGACCCTCGCCGCCGCACCCGTGGCCACGGCCGCCGAGCCGATCACCCTGACCCAGGCGATGGCGGATCCGGACTGGATCGGGCCGCCGGTGGACAGCGGCTGGTGGCGCTGGGATGGCAAGGCCGCGCAGTACGCGCTGAAGCGCAACGGCGCGACGATCCGTGACACCTGGCAGGTCGGCATCGACGGCGGCACGCCGACACGCCTTGATGGCAGCGCACGCGCCGACCTCGACACCGCCGATGCAGTGCTCGATGCAGCCGGCACGCGCAGCGCGTTCGTGCGCAATGGCGATGTGTTCGTGCGCGACCTGCGCAGCGGTGCACTGTCGCAACTCACCCGTAGCGGCGGCGATGCCGGCCGCCTGCAGGCGCACGCTGTCCTTGCCTTCGACCAGTTCGAACGTGGGCGAGCCGGTGACCGGGACGCGCATCAGGCTGGCACTGCGCGCGAAGTCGCCATCCAGGTCCGCGCTGACGCGGACGATGTGGTCGTTCACCAGTTGCAGGCGCACGTCGGCGGCCCCGGCATCTGCGGGCCGCACGATCACGCCATCGGCCTGTTTCTCAACGGTCTGTGCCATCGCCAACGCCGGGAACAGGGCCAGCGCCAGCACGTTCAATCGCATGACTCGCTTCACGTTCGCTCCTCGATCAATAGCTGGCCAGCTTCACCCGCAACAACTGGGTGGCGCTGGAGAAATTCAATCCGTAGTCGGTCTGGTCGCCGTTCCAGCGACGCCGGAACACCCACTTGCCGTTCGCGTCGTAGGTACCTTCGTCCACGTACTCGTAAATCTGCCGGTCGCCGAGCTTCGGATCCGCCGCGTTGATGTTGATCCGCGCATGCGCGCCGGTGACCAGGAATTCGTCGGGGCCAATCTGCACGACAAGCGCCCGGCCGATCGGCTGCGGGTTGCCCGGCGGCTCGCCGGTGAACCAGAACTGCGGCACGCCGTATGTCACCACCATGTTCCAGCGGTCATCGATCTTCAGTGTCTGCACCGGCTTGCCCGGTTGCTCCGCGGTGCCGTGCACCTTGCCCTCGAAACTCGCCTGCGCGATTAGGCGTGCGGCGGGCGCGACCAGACGGTAGTTGAGCGCGAAGTCCTCCAGCGTCTCCGGGGTCATCGCTTTGGCACCGAGCGGCCAGTTCGAATACTTCGAGAAATCGATGCCGAACGGCGACCAGCCGATCGCCTGCTCGCCCAGCGCGGAGAAGAAATAGCGCGCGTACTCGTCGCGATTGCCGGTTTCGGACACGAACAGCGCATTGTCCGGGCGCGAGTAGCGCTCCAGCACCGTGGTGTAGTGCGTGTACTCGGGCATGTAGATGTCCGGCGTCAACGCATCGATGTGCGGGGCCGCGGCCTTGTAGATGTCCAGCACGTTGTCGGTCGGCCCGCCGCTGGCGTACTGGCCGGGCTGACCGGGATTGAACGGCCCGCGCAGCGCCGCATTGACGAACATCGGCAATGGATACTCGGCCTTGCCGGCTTGCGCCACCTGGTCGATGAAGTGCGCGATGTGCCAGGCGTGGAAGAACTCGTCGGCGTCCGCGCCGAACACCTGCTTCCACGTGCCCGGTTGCTTGCCAAGCTTCGCAAGCAACGCCTGCGGCACGGCAGCCTCGAACTGTTTCTGTGCGAGCGGCGAGAAGTCGCGCACGCCGCCATAGGTGCCGGGCTCGTTCTGCGGCTGAACCATGATCACGGTGCGTTGCGGATCGGCTTGCTTCAGATGCCGCATCAGCTGCACGAAGGCCTTGCGGTCCGCCTCCAGTGTGGCGGTGCCATGCG
>JAVWUU010000097.1:0-10472 GCA_036666995.1 Thermomonas sp. | reverse complement strand
AACGCCTGCAATGTGTGGACGTCGATCAATGCAGCGTCGAGCGCTACCGGAAGTCGCAAACGCGACAGCAACTCGGAGAGCAGCATGCTTTCGCCATCGCGATGGACGACGGTGCTGCCATTGAGTGCGTTGGACTCGAGGAACGCCGTGACTTCGGCTGCTGCATTGCGCGGGCCGATTTCGGCGATGTCGCCGGCCTGCCACGCGGGAGACGCGCCGGCCGGTGACTGCAATTCGATGTGCCAGGCTTCGCCGCCCACGCTGCCGGGATTGAGCAGGCGGCGCGTCGCCAGCGTCCAGCGGTCGTAGCGCGGCGTGGTCCAGTCGGGCTGGTCGGTGTGTCCGGACAGCACGCCGACGTGGTGCTGCCAGTGCCGCAGCGCGGCGGGATCGGCGTTGTCGACGTCGACCCGATCGAACAGCGGCTGCGCGCCGTGCTGGTGCAGCCACTGATCGAGTTCGCGGCCGAACGCGCAGTACTGCGTGTACTCGCTGTCGCCCAGTGCCAGCACCGCGTAGCGCGTGCGTTGGAGGTCGGCGGGTTGCGCCATCACCCGCTTCACGAAACCCATCGCGTGGTCGGGCGGATCGCCTTCGCCGGTGGTGCTGGCGATGAACAGGCAACGCGCGTCGTGCAGCGCCTGCAGGTCGATGGCGTTGATGTCGTGCACCGTGGCCACCGCGCTTGCATCGCGCAACGCTTGCGCCGTGCGTTCGGCCAATTCAAGCGCGAAGCCGGTCTGGCTGGCGTAGATCACGCGCCATGGCGATGACCCATCCGCGCTGGCGACGATCCGCGGCGTGCGGCCGCGCCACGCAATCCAGCCGCAGAACGCCGCATACAACGCGATAGCGATGCCGGCGACAATGCGTGGTTGCAGCAGCGGCGTGGGTGTCGGCCACGGTCGGCCTTGCCAGCGCCACAGCCACCATGCCAGTAGCGCGAGTGCCATGCCGACCATCCACTGGCCGATCACGGAGCGATCGAATCGCATCATCCGGCTCATGGCGCGAGGTGCGCCCGGAACGCATCGGTCATGTGCTCGCGCAACACGCCTCCGGCATCGCGGCTCAGGTAACGCACGGCCAGGCTTTCGCGTTCGGCGAGCGCGATGCCGACGCCTTCGCCGAGCACGGTCAGTGCGGTCGCCCATGCATCGGCATGCATCGCATCGCGCGCGACCACGGTCACCGCGATCGGCGCGTGCTCGACCGGTGTGCCGCTGCGTGGATCGATGGTGTGCGTGTAGCGGCGTTCTTCGCCGTTTTCGTCGTGGCGCGTGTAGTGGTGCCAGCGGTCGCCCGAGGTCGCGACCGCGAGTCCGTCGAGTTCAAGCACGCGTGGTTCCAGCGAATGATCGTCTTCCTCCGGGCCGGCCTCGACCAGCACGCGCCATGCCGAGCCGTCCGGTTTGCGGCCAAAGCCGTGCAACTCGCCGCCGACTTCGACCAATGCACCACTGATGCCGGCGTCGCGCAGGCCGGCGACCACGAGATCCGCGCCGAAGCCCTTGGCAATCGCCGACAGGTCCAGGCGCACGCCGCCGGGCTGCAGGACTTCGCCATCGCGCAACGCGATGCGACGCCAGCCGACAGCGCTACGCGCGGCATCGCATTCGCTCACTGATGGCGCATCGCCGCGCGAGGCATCGGCACCGAAGCCCCACAATCCCACCAGCGAACCGATAGTCGGATCGAATGCGCCATCGCTGGTCTCCGCGATCCGCAACGCGCACGACAGCACGGCGTGGAATTCGTCGGGAAGGCGCAACCACGTGCCGGCATCGGCGCGGTTGTACGCGCTGATGTCGGAACCGGCATCCCACGTGCTCATCTGCGCGACCACGCGATCCAGTCGCGCCTGGACGCCGGCATGCAGCGCGTGCACATCGGCATTGCGCGCGGCAGTGAGCCGCACGCTCCAGGTGGTGCCCATGGTCTCGCCGCCGAGGGTGGCGATGGCGGCGTTATCTGGCAAACGAATTACTGCGGCAGGACTTCGAAGGTGCCGACGTAGCTCAGGCGACGCTGCTTGGCCTGCGGCACGCTGGTCTTGCTGTCGGTGGTCGCGGTTTCGAGCCAGTACATGCCGGCTTCCGGCCAGGTCACGCTGATCTCGCCCTTGGCATCGGTGGTCGCCTTGATCTCGTCCTGCGCGTTCCTGTAGCGGGTGCCGCCGCGGATGATCTCGATCTCCAGGCCCGCGACCGGTTGGCCGTCGACGACGAAGCGGAAGGTCGCGGCTTCGCCCGCGAACAGGTCATTGGGATGGGTGACCGGGACCAGTTCGAGTCCCTTGCCGGTGGCCTTTATCTCGCTCGGGCTGCCATTGGTGGCGAAGGTCTCGACGCGGCCACTGCCTTCGGTCACCTGCACGTTGACGGCGTCCTTCGGGATCTTGGTCGCCAGGTCCTCGGCGGTGGCATTGCGCAGCATGCCGCCGCGCGGCGCACCGCCCATTCCACCTGCGGCCGGCGCGGGGTTGTCCTTCGCGGCCTTCGCGGCGGCCAGGCTTTCCGGCGTATCCCAACGCGCGGACACGCCGGCGTTGACGTTGGCGATGCGGTAGGTGCCCTGCTGTGCGAGCTGCACGTCGAACACGCTGCGGTACTTGCCGGTCGCCGGGTTCTGCGGCTTCGAGGTGCTGCCGTCCGGTGCGGTGATGACCACGTTGTCGAGGCGCATCGGGTTGTGGTCGGGGTAATACAGCGCGTTCGAGATCGCGGCGTCGACGGTGATCCACGGATCGGTGCCGGCGAGCACGGTGGACGAGGGCACCAGCCACTGCTTGTGGGCGATGGCGGAGAACGGGATTGCGGCGGCGATGACGGCGGCGAGGATCGAGATGCGCTTCATGTTGTGTGCTCCGGGATGTGTGCGATTCAGGGCTTGGCGTTGAGGGTGACCAGGCCGAGTTCGTCCTTGCCTTGCGCCTTGCCGGTGGACGGCGACTTGCCCTTCCACTCGAAGGGGATCTTCAGCAGCTCGCGGCCGCCGACTTCGCGGGCGGCTTCGACCACCAGCGTGTATTTGCCGGCCGGCAGCTTGGCCAGCGCCGGATGCTTCTCGTCGAGCTTGAGCGCGTGCTTGCCGACCGGGCGCGTCGGCGCGGTGATGCCGTCGACCGGCACCTTCAGGCTGCGACCGCTCTTGCGCCACCACTGGCGTAGGTCGGGCAGCCACTTGGTGCCGTGGCCTTCCTTGCCGTCGGTCTGCTGGTACCAGACCGCGAGGTCGGCGACCGACTTCTGGCCGGCGTCCTCGACCCAGATCGCCACGTAGGGGCGGTGGTATTCGGCCGCGTTGATCCGCGGAACCTCGACATTGATCGACAGGTCGGCAGCCTGCGCCGCGGGTGCGACCAGCAGGGTGCCGAATGCGATGGAAACGGGCACGGAAATGGAAGCACGCATGGGGAGGGTCGCCTTCGATGGAA
Organism: Thermomonas sp.; assembly: GCA_036666995.1. Taxonomy (GTDB): domain Bacteria; phylum Pseudomonadota; class Gammaproteobacteria; order Xanthomonadales; family Xanthomonadaceae; genus Thermomonas. The sequence goes on along the minus strand of JAVWUU010000097.1, from coordinate 7,036 downwards.
TCAGTGGATGAACAGCAGGGCCAGCAGCATCGGGATCAGCAGGCCCAGCAGCACCAGCGGCCAGGTGGCGCGGCGCTGGCGGGCATGCAGTTGCAGCAGGAACAGGCCGGTCACGGTGAACACGACGCAGGCCACAGCGAACACGTCGATGAACCAGCTCCACGCGGTGCCGGTGTTGCGGCCCTTGTGCAGGTCGTTGAGCCAGGACAGCGTGCCGCGGTCGGTGCGTTCGTATTCGAGCGCGCCATCCGCGCGCTGGATGCTCAGCCACGCATCGCTGCCGGGGCCGGGCATCGAAAGATAGACTTCGTCTTCCGACCATTCGGCCTCGCGCTCTGCGGCCACGATGCCGTGCGTGTCGCGCAACCAGCCACGCAGTCCGATCGGCAACGGTGCCTTGCCCTCGCTGCGCGCCGGCAGCGCTTTCAGCAAGGTCGCCGGCACCGTGTCGGTGATGTTCACCACCTCCGGCTTTCCCTCGATCTGCGCCGCATGGTTGAGGGTGATGCCGGTGACCGAGAACAGCAGCATGCCGACCAGGCACACGGACGCGCTGATCCAGTGCCACTGGTGCAGGGTGCGCAGCCAGTAGCCGCGACGCTGCTGCTGGGTGGACTGGGCGTGGACTGGGGACAACGGCGGGCTCTGCGGTGGCTGCTGGATCAGCGCCCCATTAGAACACGGATGAGAATCACTCTCAATTGAAATGACGGGTCTTTCTCATCTTCATCGCGAGGCTCGCAGGCGAGGTTCATCTTGCGGGCGCGTTGGATCAGGTGTCAGACCAGCGCCGCAGCAGGTTGTGGTACACGCCGGTCAGCTGGACCAGCGAGGGATGCTCCGGCACATCGCGGGTGAGCGTGCGGATCGACACGTCGAGGTCGAACATCAGCCGGCGCTGGGCATCCTCGCGCAGCATGCTCTGGATCCAGAAGAACGACGCCACCCGCGCGCCGCGCGTGACCGGGGTGACCCGATGCAGGCTGGTGCCCGGATACAACACCAGATGGCCCGCCGGCAGCTTCACCTGTTGGGTGCCGTAGGTGTCCTCGATGATCAATTCACCGCCGTCGTAGTCCTCCGGTGCGCTGAGGAACAGCGTGGCCGACAGATCGGTGCGAATCGGATCCGCGCCACCACGGCTGCGGTCGTAACGCACCGCGTTGTCGACATGGAAGCCGAACGACTGCCCGCCCGCATAGCGGTTGAACAGCGGCGGGTAGATGCGCCGTGGCAGGGCAGCGGAGAAGAACGTGCTGTTGCGCGCCAGTGCGTCCAGCACCAGTGCGCCGAGCTCGCGCGCCTCGGCGCAATCCTCCGGCAGTTGCGCGTTGTCCTTGGCCTTCGAGGATTGATAGCCGGCGGTGACGCGGCCATCTGCCCAGGGCGCGGCATCCAGGCGCGCACGCGCATGCGCGACTTGCTCGGCGGTGAGGACATCGGGGATCTGCAGCAGCATGGTGGTGTTCCCGCAACGAAGGCGCCCCGCCATTCTGCAATGGACGGGGCGTGGTGCTTCTTGATTTCGGTCAGTTCGATGCGATCAGAAGCGGTAGGTTGCGCTGAGCGTGGCCGAACGCGCGGCGCCCGGCGTGGCCCAGCCGTTGTTGCGGATGCGGGTGAAGTACTGCTTGTCCGTCAGGTTGTCGATGTTCAACTGCAGCGACAACTGCTCGTTGAAGCGGTAGCCGGCCATCGCGCGGTGGGTGACGTAGTCCGGCGCAACGTAGAGCACGGCGGGTGTCGTGTTGGTCACCGGGTTGGTCGCCGGCAGGCTGTTGTTGTTGAGATGGAATTCGCCCTGGTAGGTCACGCCGTAGCCGAACGTCCAGCTCTTCAGCTGATAGGTGGTCCACAGGCTGGCCGAGTGCTTCGGCGTGTTGGTCAGCGGATTGCCCTTGAGCGGATCCGGGAACGACGCACTGTTGGCGCAATTGACCCCGTCCACGTTGACCGGCGTGGTGCCGGACAGGCGGATGTTCGGATGCGCCGCGCAATAGTCGGAGACGCCGCTCAGTACCTGGCTGTCCAGGTAGGTGTAGTTGGCGAAGATCGACCACTCGCGGGTGATGTTGCCGGCGACGCCCAACGCCACGCCGTCGACGCGGGCTTGGCCATCCAGCTGCTGCAGGCCGGTCGGATTATTCGGGTTCGCGGGGTCGGCCACCTTGTAGTTGGTGCGGTCGTTGCGGAACACCGCCGCCGACAGCATCAGCCGATCATTCAGCACATTCCATTTCGTACCGAGCTCGATGTTGACCGCCGTCTCCGGATCCACCGAGCAGGTGGCGATGGTGCACGCACCATTCACCGACGCCTTCGACGGCGTCTTGCTGTTCGCGTACGACAGGTAGACGGTGCCGCTCTCGACTGGTTTGAATACCAGGCCTGCACGGTACGAGAAGAGGTTGTCCTCGTTCTCGAACACGCTGCGCGCGGTGATCTGGCCGATGTTGGCACCGGTGCCGGAGACCGTGCTGGCGACGGTATTGCCCTCGTTGCTCTCGTAGCGCGCACCGAGGCTCAGTTCCCAGCGCGGGCCGAACTTGAGGGTGTCGAAGACATACAGCGCGCGATTCTCCAGCTCGCCTTCGGTCAGGCCGGTGCGGATGTAGTTGATCGGGCCTGCGTAGATGTTGTTCGGATCGTGCAGATCCATCAGCGGGTAGGTCGGTGTGGTGCCGTTTGCATTGCGCTGCACGTTGCCGCTATCGAGCGAATACGTCTCGCTGGCCAGCGACACGCCGGCGACCAGCGCATGCTCCACCGCGCCGGTGGCGAAGCGCACGGTCAGGTCGCTTTGCAGCACGGCGAGTCCGTTGCGGGTATCGCGGCTGGTGCCGCGCGGGCCGCTGGGCAGGTAGGTGCCGGGACTGGTGCAGGTCGCGCCGGTGGCGGGATTGATGCCGTTGTCGAGGCACCAGGTGCCCTGGGTCGGATTCACGATCGCCAGCTGATCGACGCGTTGCACGCGCGCGAGGGTGCGCAGGCTGGCCTTGTCGCTGAAGTCGTGATCGAGCACGCCGGTCAGGGTGGTGGCCTGGATGTCCTGGACATCGACGTTCGCGTAGCCGAAGTAGCTCTCGCGATCCACGCCCGGCAGCAAACCGCCGTAGCTTGCGAAGTACGGAAGGCCGTACTCCGGGATGTTGTCGTCCTTCTGGTGCAGCAGGTTGATGGTGGCGCGGGTGTTAGAGCCGAGCCCCATCACGAACGAGGACGCGAAGCCCCAGCGTTCGTACTGCTCGACGTCGCGATCGGGCACGTCGTTGCGGTGGGCCATCGCGTTGAGCCGCAACGCCGCGCCATCGGACAGTTCGATGTTGCTGTCGGCGGTCAGGCGGGTCAGGCCGTCGGTGCCGACGCCGAGGGTGAACGCGCTGTCGTTCCCCGCGTGCGCGGTCTTGCTGACCAGGTTGATGTTGCCGCCCACGGAGCCCGCGCCGGAATAGGCCGAATTGGCGCCGTTCACCAGCTCCAGCGACTCCAGGTTGAAGTTGTCGCTGCGGGTGTACTGCGCGCTGTCGCGCACGCCGTCCACGGTGATGTCGTTGCTCGCGCTGAAGCCGCGCAGGTTGATGCTGTCGCCGTAGCCGCCGCCGCCTTCGCCGGCCCCGAAGGTGATGCCGGGCAGGGTGCTGAGGACGTCGCGCAGGCCGATCAGGTTCTGCTGGTCCATCACCGACTTGGTGACCACGGTGATCGTCTGCGGGGTGTCCAGCAGCGGCTCGGTGTACTTGGTCGAGGACGGCTTCTCCAAGCGATCGGCGACCACTTCGACCGAATCGAGGTCCTTCGGCTTCTGCTGGGGATCGGCAGTGGCGCTGACGTCGGCATCGGAGGCGACATTGGCGACCGCGGGGTCGACGGCGAACGCGGGGCTGGACAGCGCCAGGGCCAGGGCAAGGGTCAGCGGCGAGCGGGTCGCGAGCAGGGCGCGCGAGCGGGTATTCGACATGGGGGTCCTCGTTGCAGGGCGTGCGGCGCTTGGCTGGCCGCTTCAGGACGCCATGTTAATGAGAACCATTTTCAAATACAAACGATTATCAGGCGTCTTCGCGATCGTCCCGGGTAAAAACCATCCCGTCGGTGTTGCGGATCGGGAATTTCGCCACCGGCTCGTAGGCCGGGGCGCACAGGGCACGGCCGTCACGGACATCGAATCGGGCCCCGTGCAACACACATTCCACGCTGCCCTCCGCGGCATCGAAATGGCCCGCGGACAGTTCGAAATCTTCGTGCGAGCAGCGGTCTTCCAGTGCGTAGAGGGTGCCGTCGAGGTTGAACACCGCAATCGGCGCCTCGGTGACCTCGTCAAACACGGTCTTCATCTCCCCGGGTAACAACTCGGCGCTGGTGCACACGTAGGTCCAGTTCGCGCTCATGCGATGGACGCCGCGCGCAGGGATTTTTCCAGCACCTCGAAGCGCAGGTCGTCGCGCAGGGGCTGGCCGAAGCGCGCGTCGCCGTAGGGGAAGGGCTTGAGGATGCCGGTGCGGCGGTAGCCACGACGCTCGTAGAACGCGATCAGGCTGTCGCGGATATCGATGACGGTCATCCGCATCGCCGGCAGCTGCCACTCGTCACGGGCGATGCGTTCGCATTCGGCCAGCACCTGCTTGCCGATGCCGCTGCCCTGCAGCCCGGGTGCGACCGAGAACATGCCGAAATAACCGGCCCCGTCCTCCACGGCGATGTGCGCGCAGGAGAGCAACTCGTCGTTTCGCTCGGCAAGCAGCACCCGGCTGCCTGGCCGCTCGATATCGGCGCGCAGGACCTCGGGGTCGATGCGGTTGCCTTCGAGGAAATCCGCTTCGGTCGTCCAGCCGGCACGGCTGCTGTCGCCGCGATACGCGGACGTGACCAGGGCGACGATGGCGTCGACGTCGTGCGCCGTGGCGGCGCGGAATTTCAGGTCATTCATCGATTGCACTCATCCGAACATGTAGCGGGCGTAAGGCCAGGCCATCAGCAGCAGGACCAGCACGAGCAGCGGGACAGCGAACCACATCAGGCCTTTCAGCGCCTTGCCCGCGCGTCCCTGCAGGGATTCTGCGCGCTCGTTGAGCCGTTCGATGCGCTCCATCTGCGCCTTGACCAGGGCGATGTGCTCGCGTTGCAGGGCCAGCGATTCGCGTTGCTGGTCGCGGAGTTCGCGCAGCAGTTGCGTGACTTGCGGATCGTTGTCCATCGAAGCCTCCAGCGAGACGCAATCAGACCAGCAGGCGACGCACCTTGAGCAGAGCAGCGACGAAGGCGTCGACCTCTTCGTGCGTGTTGTAGAACGCCAGCGACGCGCGGCAGGTCGCGGCCACGCCGAACCATTGCAGCAACGGATGCGCGCAATGCTGGCCGGACCGCACCGCCACGCCTTCCAGGTCGAGCAGGGTGGCGAGGTCGTGCGCATGCGCGCCTTCCACCTGGAAACTGATCACCGCCGCCTTGCCGGGCGCGGTGCCGAAGATGCGCAAGCCGTCGATCTTGCCGAGTTCTTCGGTCGCATGCGCGAGCAGTTCGGCTTCGCGCGCAGCGACGTGGTTCATGCCCAGTGCGGACAGATAGTCGACCGCCGCGCCCAAGCCGACGAAGCCGGCGATGTTTGGCGTGCCGGCCTCGAACTTGTGCGGCGCGTCGTTGAACACGGTGCCGTCGAAGCGCACTTCCTTGATCATCTCGCCGCCGCCGATGAAGGGCGGCATCGCCTGCAGGTGTTCGCGGCGTGCCCACAGCGCGCCGGTACCGGTCGGCCCGCACATCTTGTGGCCGGTGATCGCGTAGAAATCGCAGCCGATCGCGGGCACGTCGAGCGCCATGTGCGGCGCGGCCTGCGAACCGTCGACCACGGTGACGATGCCGCGCTTGCGCGCCTCGCGGCAGATCGCGGCGACCGGATTCACCGTGCCCAGCACATTGCTGACATGGGCGATGGCGAGCAGCTTCACGTCGGGCGTCATCGACGCATGCAGCGCATCGAGATCCAGCGAACCGTCCGGCAGCAACTCGGCGACCTTGATCGTCGCGCCGGTGCGCTGCGCGACCAGTTGCCACGGCACGATGTTGGCGTGGTGCTCCATCCGAGTGACCAGGATCGCGTCGCCGGGCTTCAGTCGCGGCAGCGCCCACGAATACGCGACCAGGTTGATCGCGAAGGTCGTGCCGCTGCACAGCACCAGGTCGTCGCCTTGCACGCAGAGGAACGCGGCCAGCTTCCTGCGTGCGCCTTCGTAGGCCTCGGTGGCCTCGCTGCCCAGCGTGTGCACTGCGCGGCTGACATTGGCGTTGTGGCGACGATAGAAATCGTCGGTCGCCTCGATCACCGGCGCCGGCTTCTGACCGGTATTGGCGGAATCCAGATACACCAGCGGCTTACCATGCACCTGGCGTGTGAGCAGCGGGAAGTCATTGCGCACGCGTGCCCAGTCGGTGGGCAATGTCGCATCCATGTTCATGCGCCCAGCCGTGCCAATGCGCGTTCCAGCGCGTCCTCGCACAGTGCGCGCGTCGCGGCATCCTCGATGCCGGCCACGATCTCGCGGCAGAACGCGCCGGTCAGCAAGGCGCGCGCCTCGGCTTCGCCAAGACCGCGCGAACGCAGGTAGAACAGCGCGTTGGCATCCAGCTGCCCGACGGTCGCGCCGTGCGCGGCCTTCACCTCGTCGGCGTGGATCTCCAGCACCGGCTGCGTGTCGATCTCGGCGCTCGCCGAGAGCAGCAGGTTCTTGTTCGACAGGTTCGCTTCGCTGCCGTCGGCGCCAGCGCGGATCTCGATGCCCCCATGGAACACGACGCGGCCGCGCTGTCCGGCGATGCCGCGCCAGCCGAGTGTGCAGGCGGTGTCGCGGGCGATGTGCTCGATGCCAAGGCGGGTGTCGACGTGCCGGCGGCCGTCGGCCAGCAGCACGCCATCGGCCTGCAGCACATTGACCTGGTAGCTGGTTGTGCCCCAGTGGTTGTCCAGCTCGGCGCTCACGGGCGTGCCCGGCGTGTGGGTGGTGGCGGACTGGATGGCCTGCTGCAGGCTGGCTTTGGCTTCTCC
>JAVWUU010000096.1:0-10562 GCA_036666995.1 Thermomonas sp. | reverse complement strand
CGAGAACATTCCGTCGATCCGGCGCAAGGCGGCGTTCTGCTTCAAGTGGATCGATTCGCTGCAGGGTGTGCAAAGGATCGAGACGCGTGCGCAGCGCCGCCAGTTCCTGCTCAACATGGTCTGCTTCGCCGGCTGCATCGAGGGTCTGTTCTTCTTCGGCGCGTTTGCCTACGTCTATTACCTGCGTTCGCGCGGCCTGCTGCACGGGCTGGCGTCCGGCACCAACTGGGTGTTCCGCGACGAAAGCGCGCACATGGCCTTCGCGTTCGAAGTCATCCGCACCGCGCGCGAGGAAGAGCCGGACCTCTTCGACGACGACCTGAAGGCGCAAGTGGTGCAGATGATGTCGGAGGCGGTGGACTGCGAGGTCGCCTTCGCCGAAGACACCCTCAGTGGCGGCGTGGCCGGCTTGTCGATCCGCGACATGCGCCAGTACCTGGAATACTGCGCCGACCAGCGCATGGTCCAGCTGGGCATGCCGCGACACTTCGGGTCGCGCAACCCGTTCGCGTTCATGGACCTGCAGGACGTGCAGGAACTGACCAATTTCTTCGAGCGCCGGGTTTCCGCGTATCAGGTCGGCGTGCAGGGCGAGGTTGGCTTCGACCACGCGTTCTGAGCGACTCTGCTATCTCGACGCAGTGGCATCCGCGGTCGGGTGCCGCTGCAGCCAGGCGGCCAACGCCTGGCGATGGGCGATGACTTCCTCGGCATACAGGTCATGTACGCAGACCGGGCAGCCGCTGTCGCAGCAGTCTGAGGGCAGGGGACGTTCCGGTGGCTGCGGGCGCGGGTCCGGATCGGCGCTGGCGAGGGGGCTGGTCATGCGATGGCGCCGATGGATTTGCAGCGATTATCCATGCGCATTCGTGGTGGTGCTTGCGACATCGGCGACGAACCGCTCCAATGCGGCATGACCGATTACGCCATGCCAGCACTCTCTCGTCGCAACCTGCTGGCCGGTGGCATCGGCCTGGCGTCATTGGCGGCGTTTCCCGCGACTACGCGGGCCGCGCCGAGATTCGATGCAGACGCAGACTGGATTCCCGGTGATGCGCTCCTGCAGGACCTGCCACGGCAGATGCAGGCGCTGGGCGTGCCCGGTGTCGGCATCGCGGTGGTGGAGGCGGGCAGGCTGGCATGGTCGCGCGGGTTCGGCGTTGCGCATGCCGAACGCGGCAGGCCGGTCGATGACGCGACGTTGTGGGAAGCGGCATCGTTGAGCAAGCCGGTGTTCGCCTACACCGTGCTGCAACTGGTGGATCGCGGCGAACTGGCGCTGGATGCGCCGCTGGTGACCTACGTGTGGCCCGATTATCTCGGCGCATCGCCGTGGATCGAGCGCATCACTGTGCGCGACGTATTGCGTCATACCACCGGCTTGCCGAACTGGCGCAAGGATCCGGCCAACGAAAAGCTCGTGCCAGCCGTTGCGCCCGGAACGCGCATCGACTACTCGGGCGAGGCCTTCGTGTGGCTGCAACTGGCGGTGGAGGCGGTGACCGGCGAAAGCCTGGACCAGACCATGCATCGCCTGATGTTCGTGCCCGCCGGCATGCGCGACAGCAGCTATGGCTGGGATGCCGCGCTGGCCGCGCGCTCTGCGTATGGGCATCGCGCTCCCGACGATGAGAAACCCGGTATGCCGGCGCAGGGATTGCGCGAGGCATGGGAGGCCGCGCAGCCCGTTGCCGACCTATGGCGCAAGCCGCTCTCGGCGTGGCGTTATGCGGATGCCGACCGCGCGTTGTTGCTGGCGCGCGCCAATGCCAAGCCCGGCGTGCTGAACTGGGCCAGCGACATCCTGGCCAACTCGGCCGCCAGCCTGCGTTGCACCGTGCAGGACTACGCGCGCTTCATGGCGCTGGTGGTGCATGCGTCGCCTGCAGCGTGGGAATTGCGGCCGGCGACACGCATCGCGATGTTGAGTCCGCAGATCGCCTTGCCCGGCCGCTGGACGGAGAAGGGCCTCGGCTGGAACATCGAAGCCACGCCCGTCGGTCCGATCGCGTATCACTCGGGCAGCAATGCCGGCGTGTTCAAGACCTTCGCGATCGGCGATGCCGCGCGCCAGCGTGCGCTGGTGGTGATGACCAATGCGGCCAATGGCAACGTGCTGTACCGGCGCATCGTGCGCGCCGCGACTGGCCTGGATCTGCTCGCATTCGACCTGTGACATAGTGGCGCGCCCTGCGCAGCGCGTCCCGCATCCCCCATGCGCCACGACCACATCCTGACCCTGTCCTGCCCGGATCGCACCGGCATCGTCCATCGCGTGTCCGGCAGCCTGTTCGATGCAGGCTGCAACATCCTCGATGCCCAGCAGTTCGGCGACGGCGAAACCGGTCGCTTCTTCCTGCGCGTGCATTTCGACGCACCCAACCTGGACGCAGTGAAAGCATTCCGGGACGCGTTCGCCATGTTGGCCGACGACTTCGGCATGGACTGGCAGTTGCACGATGCGCGCCGCCGCGCGCGCCTGCTGATGCTGGTCAGCAAGCAAGGCCATTGCCTAAACGACCTGCTGTTCCGCACCCACAGCCGGCAGTTGCGCGCGGACATCGTGGCGGTGGCGTCGAACCACGAGGACTTCTCGGCACTCGCGCATTCGTATGGCGTGCCGTTCCACCACCTGCCGGTGGATGCCGGCAATCGCGCCGCGCAGGAGCAGGCGATCATCGACCTGGCGCAGCGCGAACAGGTCGACCTGGTGGTGCTGGCGCGTTACATGCAGATCCTCTCGCCGCGCCTGTGCGAAGCGCTCGCGGGACGCGCGATCAACATCCACCACAGCTTCCTGCCCAGCTTCAAGGGCGCGCAGCCGTATCACCAGGCGCACGCACGCGGGGTCAAGCTGATCGGCGCGACCGCGCATTACGTCACGCCCGATCTCGACGAAGGCCCGATCATCGAACAGGACGTGGCGCGTGTGGATCATGCAATGACGCCGCGCGACCTGGTTCGCGTGGGCAGCGACATCGAATCGCAGGTGCTCGCCCGCGCGGTACGCCACCACATCGAACACAGGATCCTGCCGAATGGGCATCGCACGGTGGTGTTCCGCTGACGCCGCCACGCGCTCGCGCTTGCGGCTAGGATGATCGAACTTCCAGTCGGGGCCCTTGCCATGCGCGTCCGTGCCGTGTTTCCGCTGTCCCTGCTGATCGCGTCGATGCTGGCCGGCAATGCCGCCGCCCAATCCGCGCAGCGCCCTGAAGTCGCTGCCGCCGCGCAGGCGATGCAGCAGAAAATCGTCGCGTGGCGACGCGACTTCCACGCGAATCCGGAACTCTCCCTGCACGAAGAACGCACCGCCGCCAAGGTGGCCGAGCACCTGCGCGCCCTCGGCCTGAAGCCGGTGACATTGGGCGGGCATGGCGTGATAGCCATCATCCAGGGTGGCAAGCCCGGACTGAAGATCGCCCTGCGCGCCGACATGGATGCGCTGCCGGTCACCGAGAAGACTGGCCTGCCGTTCGCGTCGAAGGTCACCACGACATTCCGCGGCGAGACCGTCGGCGTCATGCATGCCTGCGGTCATGACGCGCACACCGGCATCCTGCTGGGCGTTGCGGAAGCGCTGGTGGGCATGCAGAAGGACCTGCCGGGCCAGGTCATGCTGGTGTTCCAGCCCGCGGAGGAAGGCGAGGGCGGCGCGGCCGCGATGCTGAAGGACGGGCTGTTCAAGGACTTCAAGCCGGACGCGATGTTCGGGCTGCATGTCTTCGCGACTGTGCAGGCCGGCCAGATCGCGGTGCGCGGGGGGCCGCTGATGGCGGCGTCGGATCGCTTCAACATCCGGGTCATCGGCCGGCAGACCCATGGTTCGGCGCCCTGGGGCGGCATCGATCCGATCGTGGCTGCTGCCGACCTCATCGGCAGCGCGCAGACGATCGTGTCCCGCCGCACCAATATCGCGAAGCTGCCGGCCGTCGTCACCTTCGGCGCGATCAAGGGAGGCATCCGCTACAACATCATTCCCGAGGACGTGGAACTGGTCGGGACCATCCGCACCTTCGATCCGGAGGTGCGCGAGAAAGTCTTCGCCGACCTGCGCAATGTCTCCGAGCACGTCGCCGCCGCACACGGCGCCACCGTGAAGGCGCAGGTGCCGGACAGCGACGGCAATCCGGTCACCGTCAACGATCCCGCGCTGACCGCGCGCATGTTGCCCAGCCTGCAGGCCGTGGTCGGCAAGGACAACGTCTACGAACCGCCGCTGCAGATGGGTGCGGAGGATTTTTCGTTGTACGCCCAGCAAGTGCCGGGGATGTTTTTCTTCGTGGGTGCAACCGCCAAGGGCGTCGATCTGGCGACCGTCCCCAACAATCATTCGCCGCAGTTCCTGCTCGACGAATCCTCGCTCGATGTCGGCTTCCGCGCGTTGCTGCAGGTGGCGCTGGACTACCTGCACCAATCGAAGGATTGACCGCGTCGCGCGGCCTCAGCCTCGCTTCAATCCCTTCAGCGCGTCGGCCATTGCGCTGTTGAACGGCGCGGCCTGCTGCTTCGGTGGCGCTGTCGCGCGACCACGATCGTTGCCGCGCGGGCCGTCGCGTCGCGCATCGCGATCACCGCCTTGCGGGCGCGAGGTCGACTGGCCCGGCTCGTCGCCCATGCGCCGGGTCAGGGCGATGCGCTTGCGCGCCACGTCGACCTCCAGCACTTTCACCTTGACGATGTCGCCGGCTTTCACCACCTCGCGCGGATCCTTGACGAAGGTGTCGGACAGCGCGGAGATGTGGACCAGGCCGTCCTGGTGCACGCCGATGTCGACGAATGCACCGAACGCGGCGACGTTGCTGACCACGCCTTCCAGGATCATGCCCGGTCGCAGGTCCTTGATGTCCTCGATGCCGTCGGCGAAGGTCGCGGCCTTGAATTCGGGGCGCGGATCGCGGCCGGGTTTTTCCAGTTCTTTCAGGATGTCGCGCACGGTGGGCTCGCCGAAACGTTCGTCGGTGAATTGCGATGGCTTGAGCGAACGCAGGAACGTCGTGTCGCCGATGACCTGCTTCACCTGCCTGCCGCCTGCCGCGAGGATGCGTTCGACCACGGGATAGGCTTCCGGATGCACGGACGACGCATCCAGCGGCTGCTCGCCATCGGCGATGCGCAGAAAGCCCGCGCACTGCTCGAAGGTCTTGTCGCCCAGGCGCGGCACCTTCAGCAGCGCCTTGCGCGAGGCGAACGCGCCATGCGCGTCGCGAAATACCACGATGTTCTCGGCAACGGTCGATGACAGGCCGGAGACCCGCGCCAGCAGCGCACTCGATGCGGTGTTCACGTCGACACCGACCGCGTTCACGCAGTCCTCCACGCGCGCGTCCAGTGCACGCGCGAGGCGGTACTGGTCGACGTCGTGCTGGTACTGGCCGACGCCAATCGCCTTTGGCTCGATCTTCACCAGCTCCGCCAGCGGATCCTGCAGGCGGCGCGCGATGGACGCCGCGCCGCGGATCGACACGTCGAGGTTGGGGAATTCCTTCGCCGCCAGTTCCGATGCGGAGTACACCGACGCGCCGGCCTCGCTGACCACGATCTTCTGCGCCTTCAGTTCCGGTACCAGCTTGAGCAGGTCGCCGGCCAGCTTGTCCGTCTCGCGCGAGGCGGTGCCGTTGCCGATCGCGATCAGCTGCACGCCATGCGCCATGCACAGCTTCTTCAGTGAAGCGAGTGACTGGTCCCACTGCCTGCGCGGTTCGTGCGGATAGATCGTATCGGTAGCGACCAGCTTGCCGGTGGCATCGACCACCGCGACCTTCACCCCGGTACGCAAGCCGGGATCCAGGCCCAGCACCGCCTTGGGACCCGCAGGCGCAGCGAGCAACAGGTCCTGCAGGTTGTCGCCGAACACGGTGATCGCCTCGGCCTCGGCTTTTTCGCGCGCCTTGTTGAAGAGGTCGAGCATCAGGTGCATGTGGATGCGCGCGCGCCAGGCGAGGCGGCAGGCATTGCGCAACCATGCATCGGCGGCGCGACCACGTTCGGCGATGCCGGCGTGCAGCGCGATGCGGCCTTCCGCGTAGAGATTGCCGGCTTCGGCATCGGTGCCCGGATCGAGGTCGAGTTGCAGGAATTCCTCGCGACGCCCGCGGAACAGCGCAAGCAGGCGATGCGAGGGAATCTTCGCCAGCGATTCCACGTGGTCGAAGTAGTCGCGGAATTTCTCGCCGGCGATTTCCTTGCCTTCGACCACCTTCGCGCGGATCAGGCCATTGCCTTCCAGCCATGCGCGCAGTTCCCCAAGCAGGGTCGCGTCCTCGGACCAGCGTTCGATCAGGATCGCGCGCGCGCCTTCCAGAGCAGCCTTGGCATCGGCCACGCTCTTGTCGGCATCCACGAACGCCGCGGCGAATTCCTCCGGCACCTGAGACGGATCGGCGAGCAAGCCATCGGCCAGTGGCTCCAGCCCGGCTTCGCGGGCGATCTGCGCGCGCGTGCGGCGCTTCTGCTTGTAAGGCAGGTACAGGTCTTCCAGCCGCGACTTGCTGTCGGCGGCCTCGATTTCGTTGCGCAGTTCGTCGGTCAGCTTGCCCTGCTCGCTGATGCTGGACAGGATCGCAGCGCGGCGGTCTTCCATCTCGCGCAGGTAGGACAGCCGCGTCTCGAGGTTGCGCAGTTGCGTGTCGTCCAGTCCGCCGGTGACTTCCTTGCGGTAGCGCGCGATGAACGGCACGGTCGCGCCTTCGTCGAGCAGCGCAACGGCGGCATGTACCTGTACGTCTTGCGCGCCGATCTCGAGGGCGATGGTCTGGGCGATCTTGCGCGCGAGCGCGGTGGAAACCTGGGTCATTCGATGAAGGCTGCTTGCGGGAACGGAAGCCGCAATTGTCGCCGTCGGGTCCCGGCTTCGTAAGCTTGACAGCCGCGTGCGGATCGGTTGTCTCAGTCGCCGAAGCGCGACTTCCGCATCATCACGTGCAGCCCCAGCGCCACGCCGAGGACCGCCATGCCGGCGATGTAGTGCATCGGCGCGGCGGGATCATCCTTGATCGCCAGGCTCAGCAGGATCGGCGTGAGGCCGCCCGCAATCGCATACGCCACGTTGTACGAGAACGACAGCCCGGAGAACCGCACCTGCGCCGGAAACCCACCGACTGCGATGGCCGGCACCAGCGCAGTCACGCCCACGCCGAAGCCGGCGATCACATACAGCGCAGGCGAATACGCGCCCGCCAGCACGCTTGAATAGAACGTCCAGAACGCGATGCCGAGCAGCACGCTCCACAGCACCAGCACGCGGCCGGCACCGAAGCGGTCGGCCATCCAGCCGGCAACGAGATTCGCGATGACCGTCGCGCAGATCGCCAGTGTGTTGCCGGCCAGCGCATCGGCGCGGCTCACGCCCTGGCCCTGCAACAGGGTCGGCATCATCAACAGCGTCACGACCACGGCGGCGGTCAGCAGCCAGGTCAGCAACATCGCAAGCGCCACTGCGCCCGCGTGCTCGCGGACCACGGTCTTCAGCGGCAGCTCGGCGGCCAGCGACTTGCGCTCGCGCATCTCGGCGAACACCGGGGTTTCATGCAGCTTGCGGCGCAGGAACATTGCCAGCAGGCCGAACACGCCGCCGGCGATGAAGGGGATGCGCCACGCCCATGCGAGGACTTCGGCCTCATCGAACGATGCGTGGATCGCGCGCGCGACCAGCGAGCCCAGCAGGATGCCGCTGCAGAGCCCGGCGGAAAGTGCGCCGCAGGCGAGTGCGCGATGCCGCGTTGATACATGCTCGCTGACGAACACCCACGCACCCGGCGCTTCGCCGCCGATCGCCGCGCCCTGCATGATCCGCAGCAGCAACAACAGGATCGGTGCGAGCACGCCGACGGTGGCGTAGGTCGGCAGCAGGCCCATCAACAACGTGGGGATCGCCATCATCAGGATGCTCAGCATGAACATCCGCTTGCGCCCGGACAGGTCGCCGAAATGCGCCATCACGATGCCGCCCAGCGGCCGCGCCAGGTAACCCGCGGCGAAGATGCCGAAGGTCTGCACCAGCTTCAGCCATTCGGGCATGTCGGCCGGGAAGAACAATGCACCCATCGTGGTCGCGAAGAACACGAAGATCACGAAGTCGTAGAACTCCAGCGCACCGCCGAGCGCGGCGAGCGTCAGCGTCCTGGTTTGCTGGCGGGTGAGTCCGGGGGCGGCGTCGGCGTTCTTCATCGCGCTAGCGTATGCCATGGCCGCCATCGCGCGAAGCAGGGGCGGCGGTCGACGGTCAGGTCAGCCAGTGCCGCAGCCGTGCGTGCACCTCGGCATTGCCCAGCAGTGCGATATGGCCCGTCGCATGGACCAGCAATTTGTGTTCGTCCGGGATGGCCAGCCTGCGCCGGGGATCGCGATGCTCGCCGAATGCGCTGTCAACGGACACCAGTCCGTCACCGCGAGGATGGCGGACGGATCCTCGCGCGCCTGCCGCCTGGGTGGAGCCGGCGATCACGTAGTCGCGCACATGCGCAGGCAACGCAGGATGGCCTGCGTGCAGGCTGCCGTGGCGCAGGTCCTGGATGCCGGCACTGCGCAGGCCACCCAGCGCCTTGAACGGTGCGCTGTGGGTACTGATCCCCAGCAGCGTCTGCAGCAGGTCGCCAGCACGCTCCAGCGGCGCGCCGAGATGCGGCGTGCCCAGGCAGGCGAGCGTATCGAGCCGCTCCAACCACGGGCTGCCATCCGCCTGTGCCGTTGCGATCGCCGCGCGCGACACCAGTCCGCCCATGCTGTGCGCGAGGATAGCGATGCGCTCGATCGGCACCGGCCAGGCATCCGCCAACTGCTGCAGCAAGCGGGAGAATTCGCAGCCATTGGCGGCTATCGGCAAACCGCTGTTGTAGTGCAGGTGGATCACCTCGAAGCCCAGCTCGTCGGCGAGTCGGTTGCCATGGTGGTGACCGCCCTGCTGCCATTGCAGGTCGTTCATGCACAGGCCGTGGACCATCACCAGCAGGCGGGGCCCCACGTCGGGATGGCTGGCGGCCAATGCCGTGCGATCGAGGACCAGTGCTCGCCCCGCCATCCGCAAGCGCGCGACGAGTGCCAATGGATTGCCGGTGGCCTGCAGGTGGTCGCCAAGGACGCCATTGAGCGCGGCGACCGCGGCCTCGCGTTGCGGGATCCGGTTGGCCTCGCCAGTCGTGGTCGGCAGCCAACCAAGCACCTGGTCGATGCCGGTGCCGGCCACGCGTGCGATGCCACGCACCGCGGAATAGGCAATGGCGGGAATGCCGCCGGTGGCATCGCGACGCGGCAGGCCGACGATACGCCGTGGCCAGGCCAGGACGCTGGCATGGACGGCTTCGACGAGGTCGGTGGTGCCAGCGACCGCATCCACCAGCAAGCGGTTGGCGCCGCGCAGGTCATCGACCCTCGCGTTCGACATCAGGCGTCCAGCAGGCGGCGATTCGGCAGGCATGCCGCGAACATACCCCCGCGCAATCGAGTGAATGTTCCAGCCGGGTGCGCGCCGCGAGCGCTGCGCTCAGGCATCGAACAAATCATCCTGCGTCCTGCTGCCATCCGGTTCGGCGAATCCCGACAGGCCCACGCCCACCAGCCGGTAACGGGTCGACGCCGCCAGGTCGACGCGCTCGCGCAATGCGCAGCCGATATCGGCGAAGGCCTCCTCGCTGGTCGGTGGCGCGGTGCCGGTGAGGCTGCGGGTGAGCGTGCGGAAATCGCTGGTCTTCAGCTTCAGCACCACGGTGCGGGCGATGCGCTCCGGATGGCGTTCGCGTTCGCGCAGGTAGCCTGCCCATGACTTGGTCGCGAGGCGGCGGATGTGGTCTTCCAATGCGTCGAGCGGCAGGTCTTCGGCGAAAGTGTCCTCGGCGGAGATCTGCAAGGTCAGGCGTTCGGGCTGCACGGCGCGTTCGTCGATGCCGAACGAGAGTTCATGCAGGCGTCGGCCCCAGCGCCCGAAGCGTTGTTCGAGTCCTTCGATGCCATGCGTGCGCAGGTCGGTGCAGGTGGCGATGCCGAGTTCGGCCAGTTTCGCTTCCATCACCTTGCCCACGCCGGGCAGCTTGCCGACCGCAAGCGGTGCGAGGAACGCATAGACCATCGCCGGCTTCAGCACGAATTGCCCGTCCGGCTTGTTCCAGTCGCTGGCGATCTTGGCCAGGAACTTGTTGGGCGCGATGCCGGCGGAGGCGGTGAGCTGCGTCTCCTCGCGAATCGCATCGCGGATGTGCGTCGCGATCGCGGTGGCGCTGCCGAGATCCTGCTTGGGCAGGGTAACGTCGAGGTAGGCCTCGTCCAGCGACAGCGGTTCGACCAGGTCGGTGTGCCGTTCGAAGATCTCGCGCACCTGCTTCGACACTGCCTTGTAGCGGACGAAGTCCGGCGGCACGAATACCGCATCGGGGCAAAGCCGCTCGGCGCGCACCGCCGGCATCGCCGAGCGCACGCCGAACACGCGTGCTTCGTAACTCGCCGCGCAGACCACGGAGCGCGCGCCGCGCCAGGCGACCACGACCGGCTTGCCGCGCAGGGCGGGGTCATCGCGCTGTTCCACAGACGCGTAGAACGCGTCCATGTCGACGTGGATGATCTTGCGCTGC
>JAVWUU010000095.1:0-10580 GCA_036666995.1 Thermomonas sp. | reverse complement strand
AATGCGTAGAAGCGCCCATCGAGCGTGTGGAAGTTGTGGTGCGCCTCGTCCAGGCAAACCACCGGGCCCTTGCCCTCGGCGAAGGCCGGAGGCGACACCGCCGGCGCGAACTCGCGATCGGCGACCTGTTGCGCGAAGCAGGGCAGGCTGGCGGACAAGAGCAGGGCGATGCAGGCGATGGTCTTCATCGCCCGAGCATCGCTGGCCGACCAGGGGGCTGCATGTGCCGGAAGGCCTTGCATCGCTGCGCCACCGCGACACGGCTCAGGCTTTCTTCACGAACTCCGACTTCAGGCCCATCTGGCCGATGCCGTCGACCTTGCAGTCGATATCGTGGTCGCCATCGACCAGGCGGATGTTGCGCACCTTGGTACCGACTTTCACCACCAGCGACGACCCCTTGAGCTTGAGGTCCTTGATCACGGTGACGGTATCGCCGTCCTGCAGCAGGTTGCCGACGGCGTCGCGCACCACTTTCGCCTCATCGGCGGCATCCGCCTGGCCCGGCGACCATTCATGCCCGCATTCGGGGCAGACGCATTGGCCCCCGTCCTCGTAGGTGTAGGTGGAGGCGCATTGCGGGCAGGGCGGCAGGTCGGACATGGCGGTGTGCAGGATGATCGGGCGCGTCATGGTACGCGCCGGATCGCGTCAGGACTTCGGTGCGGCCTCGACCTCCAGGCCCTCGGCCAGGATCCGGTACTCGACTGGCGACACTTTCAGGCCCTTGCCGTCCTCTTCCAGGTGCGCCACCTGCTCCGCCGTCAGCTCCTTGCGCGAGAGCACGCCAACAACCTGCGCACGGCCGGTCGTGTCCTTCGGCACCAGGAACGCATGGTCCTTGAACATCACCCGCGCGGTCTGGCCGTTGTCTTCCAGCACCAGCCAGCAACCCTCGGCCTGGCAGACCTCGGTGATGCGGCCGCTGAAACGCTGTGGCTTGCCTGCATGCTGGTCGAACGCGGCCACGGCCTCGGCCACCGGCACGGCAGCGGTCGCCGGCAAGGGCTTGCCGTAGCGCGTCGGTTCGCCGGCATGGGCGATGCCGAGCGCGGCGACCAGGGCAAGGGATACGAGGATGCGTTGCATGGGAGGGCTCCGTTCAAGTCTGCGCGCAGGATAGCGCGCCGGCATCGCCGGTCCGTTCTCCGCAGTTTCGACGCATGATGTGCGCCATGCCTGCATCGCGGATGCCACGCACGTGAGCCACATCACACCTGTCGTCGCGATGCGCACGGCCTTGCGCCGATGGCTGGCGGCTGGCACCCGCAACCTGCTGCGCGTGTTCGTGGTCGCATTGCTCATCGCCATCGCGCTGCTCGTGCTGCGTGCGCGCCATGCCGGCAAGGCCGCACCGCTCGCGCCCTGGCACACGCTGGCAGCGAAGGAGGCAAACGCCGACGCGATCCTGCGCGGCGGCTGGCAAGGCTACGTGGCCGCGGAAGCCCGGCTGTTCGCGGAGGTGCGCGACGACCTCGATGCACGGATGGACGCGGAGGACGACAACCCGCTCAACCGCTACACCATCGACAGCCTGAGCTCGCCCGACCGTTTCCAGCGCGACTGGAACCGTTCGTTCGTACTGGAAACACCGAACCAGCCGCGTGGCGTGGCGGTGCTGGTCCACGGCCTCACCGATTCGCCGTACAGCATGTTGCGGGTCGCGATGCTCTACAACGCGGCCGGTTACATCGCCATCGTGCCGCGCATGCCCGGGCACGGCACCGTGCCGGGCGCGCTGGTGCGTGCCGACAAGTCGCAATGGCAGGCCGCCGTGGCGATGGCGATGGCGGAAGCCGGCCGACGTGCGAACGGACGCGTGCCGGTGCACCTGGTCGGTTATTCGAATGGCGCGGCGCTCGCGCTGTTGCACGAAGTGGATCGCCTGCGCGCCGGCAAACCTGCCGATACCGGCCAACTCGTCCTGCTCTCGCCGATGGTGAAGGTCAGCGCGTTCGCGCGCTATGCAGGACTGGCCGGACTGCCGGCGCTGCTGCCGCGCTACGCACGTTCCGCATGGTCGGACGTGCTGCCGGAATACAATCCGTTCAAGTACAACTCGTTCCCGGTGCATGCCGCGCGCGAGTCCTACCTGGTCACCGCCGCACTGCAGGAAGGCCTGGATGCGCTGGCCGTCGACGGCCGCCTGGCCGGGATGCCGCCGATCCTCGCCTTCCAGTCGGTGGTGGACGATACCGTCGATGCGTCCGCAGTCGACACGTTGTTGTTCGACAGACTGGCGGCGACCGGCAACGAGCTGGTGCTGTTCGACGTGAATCGCAACCGCCTGCTGCAGCCCTTGCAGGATACGACCGGCATCGCCTGGTCGGATGCGCTGTTGCACGGCACGCCGCATGCGCACGCGGTCACCCTGGTCGGCACGACATCGCTCGACGATCCCGCCGTGGTCGCACGCACGCGCGCCGCCGGACACGGCGCGATCGCGACGCAGTCGCTCGGCATCGACTATCCGATCGACGTCTACTCGCTCTCGCACATCGCCCTGCCCTTCGCCGAAGACGATGCGCTGTACGGGCGCATCCCGCGCGCGGGCCATCCGCTGCAACTCGGCGCGATCGCCCTGCGCGGCGAGCGCAACGCGCTGGTGGTGCCGCAGGCAAGCCTGCAGCGTCTCAGCTACAACCCGTTCCATGCCTACATGGCATCGCGGATCGCATCGCTGCTGTCGGGGTCCAGCGTGGCTGCGGAAGACACCGCGCACGCGCGCTGACCCGGCCTCCACGGCGTCTTGAACATGAAGGAAGAATGACCGCGGATGCGCGGTCTTGCGTGAATTCACCCCCGCCTTCGCCACGTGTGCGGAGGATGGGGACAACTTCCACGCAAGGGAATGCCATGTCCCATCGCATCCTGGTCGTCGACGACCAACACGACCTGGCCGGCATCATGGCCGACATGCTGAGCGATGCCGGCTACGCCACGCGCACGGCGGACAACGGCCGCGATGCGTTGGCCAACATCCAGGCCGACCCACCGGACCTGCTGCTGCTCGATGTGCACATGCCCGGGATGGACGGTTATGAGGTGGCGGCCATGCTGAAGGCCGATCCGAGCACGGCCACGATCCCGATCATCATGGTGTCGGCGATGGACGGGCGCGGCTCACGGCTCATTGGCCTGGAGAGCGGCGCCGAGGACTACCTGAGCAAGCCCGTCGATCCTGCGGAGCTGATCGCCAGGATCCGCAACCTGCTGCTGTTGCGCGACCGCAGCGCGCACGCCGCGCTGCACTGAGGCGCATACGATGCAGCGCCGCGACAGTGCATACCGCGAGTTCGATCGTTCCCCGGCCTCCGTGGCGGCCATGCCGGGGTGGGTGCTGCTGGATTTCGGCACCGACTGGTGCGGGCACTGCATCGGCGCACGTTCCGCAGTGGACGCATGGCGCGATGCACGCGCCGATGTCGACCACCTGCGGATCGAGGACGGCCGTGGACGGCCGCTCGGGCGCGCGTACCAGGTGAAGTTGTGGCCCTCGCTGATCCTGTTGCGGGATGGTCGCGAAGTCGCGCGCGTCGAACGCCCGCGTAGCCCACGGGACCTTTGGCCACTCGACGAAGCAACCAGGAAATAACGCGGGCGAGCTCCATCCATTCGCCTGCGCGTATCGATTCTTCTTGCCCTCATCCCAACTGCACGAGAGATCCCATGCCATCCCGCGATCCAGCCAGTAAAGCCGCCGCGTTGCTTACGACGGCAGGCACCGTGTCCGCGGGCGTGATCGCCGCGCGGATATTGGCGTTTTCCACGCCCGACAGCCTTTCTCCTTGGCATCGGGCGGAAGCGCAGCGCATGGTCTCCGAGAAACTCGAGGCCGTGCGCGATGGCATGCACGCAGCCAGCATCGAATTGGCCATGTTGCCCACGCGCGCCTTGATGATCGCTGCGCGCCCGTCGTCATGGACGCCGGGTGGCTGGATGCAGGCATGGACGGAAACGGCGGGCCTGTGGATCGGGCTTGGCAACGCCGCCCTGCGTCCCGCCACCGCGGCGGCAACCCGAAATCGCGCAAGGCTCGCACGCCGTCGCACTTGAGGCGATCTCGCGCCGCATCGCCCCCACGTTCCTTCCTGAAGTCGCAGGCTTCCATCCGCGCTGACTCGACCTCCGCCTGACACCTCGTCGCATCGCTGCCATCATTGGCCGATCGTGAAGGAGTGCACATGAAACCGGTCGATCTGCGCAGCGACACCGTGACCCAGCCGACCGCGGCGATGCGCGCGGCGATGCACGATGCGAAGGTCGGCGACGACGTGTATGGCGAAGACCCGACGGTCAACGCGCTGCAACAACGGCTGGCCGAGGATCTGGGCTTCGATGCCGGCCTGTTCGTGCCCACCGGAACCCAGTCCAACCTGCTCGCGTTGCTGGCGCATTGCGAACGCGGCGACGAATACATCGTCGGCATGGAGGCGCATACCTACAAATTCGAGGGCGGTGGCGCCGCGGTGCTTGGATCGATCCAGCCGCAGCCGCTCGTGCAGGCAGACGATGGCACGCTGCCGCTGGAACGGGTGGCGGCGGTCATCAAGCCGATCGACCCGCACTTCGCGCGCACCCGCTTGCTGGCGCTGGAAAACACCTGGCACGGCCGACCGTTGCCATTGGATTACCTGCGCGATGCCGCCGCACTCGCGCGTTTGCGCGGCCTGGGCATGCACCTGGACGGTGCGCGCCTGTTCAACGCGGCGATCGCGTGCAACGTGCCAGCGCGCGAGATCGCCCGACACTTCGACACCGTGTCGATCTGCCTGTCCAAGGGCCTGGGCGCGCCGGTCGGCTCGGTGCTGGTGGGCTCGCATGCGCTGATCGACAAGGCGCGGCGCTGGCGCAAGGTCTGCGGTGGGGGCTGGCGACAAGCGGGCCATCTCGCAGCCGCCTGCCTGCATGCGCTGGACCACCACGTGGCCCGGTTGGCGCAGGACCACGTGCGTGCGGCGCGGCTTGCCGAACGACTGCGCGACATCGCCGGCATCGAGCTGCTCGGCCAGCACACCAACATGGTCTTCATCGACGTGCCGGCGGATCGCCTGCGCGAACTCGACGCGCACCTGCGCGAAGCCGGCATCCGCATCAGCATCGGCTACCTGCCGACGCTGCGACTGGTGACCCACCTCGACATCGACGACGACGGCATCGAACGCACGGTGCAATCGTTCGCGAAATTCTTCGACCGGCGCTGATCGTCGAAGCACCTCGCGGCAGCGCGTGCGCATCCGTTTCACACGCGGCCGCGTACTAAGGGCCATGACGAGCAAACACGCATTCACCCAGAGGCGCGGCTGGTGGGGCACTGCCTTGCTGGCCGCTGCTGCCCTGCTCACCAGCGGCTGCCTGCGCGTGGCCTTCACCGTGGCCAACCGGGGGCAACCACCGGCCGATGCCACGGCCGCCTACGCAAGCGGGCCGCGCAACGGCATCGACATCTACCGGCCGGTGGGCGCAGCCGGAGCTGCGCCTGTCGTGGTGTTCTTCTACGGCGGCAGCTGGCAGACCGGTGCGCGCGCAGACTACCGTTTCGTCGGCCGTCGGCTGGCCGCGCAAGGCATGCTGGTGCTGGTAGCGGACTACCGCACGTATCCGGACGCGACCTTCCCCGGCTTCATCGAGGACGGCGCGCATGCCGTCGCCTGGGCGCGCGACCACGCGGCGGAATGGGGCGGCGATCCGCGCTGCCTGTTCGTCGCCGGGCATTCCGCCGGCGCGCAGATCGCCGCGCTGCTGGCCACCGACAAGCGCTACCTGGCCGCGCACGGGATGACCCCGAAGATGCTGGCCGGCGCCATGGCGCTGTCGGGTCCGCTGGACTTCGCGATCACCGGAGACCTGGTGCCGGTCTTCGGCGATCCCGCGCAATGGCCGGCCGCGCAGCCGATCAACTTCGTCGATGGCGACGAGCCGCCGTTCCTGCTCATCCAC
Source organism: Thermomonas sp. (assembly GCA_036666995.1). Lineage (GTDB taxonomy): Bacteria > Pseudomonadota > Gammaproteobacteria > Xanthomonadales > Xanthomonadaceae > Thermomonas. Next base: position 4,640 of record JAVWUU010000095.1, on the reverse strand, counting down.
GGCCTGCGCGACAAGGTGGTGGAGGCCGAGGACAGCCGCAGCTTCGCCGCCCGGCTGGAACGCGCGAAGGTGCCGGTCACCCTGACCCTGCTGCCGGAGGGATCGCACAGCACGCCGCTGCTGGGGCTGTACCAGCCCATCCAGGCACCGGAGGTGCTGCCCGCGATCAATGGCTTCATCCGGTCATGCCAGCGGGCGGCAGAGCGCTGAATGCGTTCAGGAAGGCAGGAAAACGGCTGATTTCGTGGCCTGCGACCCGGTTTGGACAGGCCCGATCGGCATTTCATTCACAAAACGGGTCGAAAGTGAGGTACGGTGCGCGCACTGTTCAAAGCGGGATCACGGTACATCGTGGCTCCGATGCGTGTTGATCAACAGGTTCCAGGGCCGGCAACGGCCTCTCCAGACGATCTGCTCCATCGCTTCGCGTTACCCCTTGCTCGACAGTCCGGCACCGCATTCCGTGGGCCGTGCCTTATCCACTGTTCCAAGGAGTAACACCATGTCCGATCGTCAAACCGGCACCGTCAAGTGGTTCAACGACGCCAAGGGCTTCGGCTTCATCACCCCGCAGAGCGGCGATGACCTGTTCGTCCACTTCCGTTCGATCCAGGGCTCGGGCTTCAAGTCCCTGCAGGAAGGCCAGAAGGTCTCGTTCAAGGTCGCGCAGGGCCAGAAGGGCCTGCAGGCTGAAGAAGTGCAGGCCGAGTAAGTTCTACTCGACGCTTGCGCCGCGAAAGCGGCAACAGGACCCCGGGCGGCAACGTCCGGGGTTCTGCTTTTCGGGTCCTGGCAATTACTTCGGGCGGTACAACGCGCACAGCTTGTTGCCGTCGGGATCGCGCACGTAGGCCAGGTACAACTGGCCGAGGTCGCTGCTGCGCATGCCCGGTGGCGCCTCGATCGAGGTGCCGCCTGACGCCACCGCCATGTCGTGGAAGGCCTCCGCCTGTTCCGCCGAGGCGCACTTGAAGCCGATCGTCATGCCGTTGCCGACACTGGCCGGCTCGCCGTTGATCGGCTCGCTGACGCTGAAGGTATTGCCCTCGTGGCGATAGAACAGCCGCACATGGCCGCTCGGAGACACGTTCCGCATGGGCGGACGCGCCCCGAGCACGCCAAGCACCGCGTTGTAGAACGCTTCCGAACGTTCGATGTCGTTGCTGCCGACCATGATGTGGTTGAACACGTGGTTGCGTCCTCTTGTCGGGTTGGATCGGTTCGAAACGACGAAGCGCGGCGAACGGCGCGTGCCTGTCGCTCAGGTGTCGTCTTCCGATTGCACGTGCACCACCGCATCGCCATCGTCGTCCACGTCCAGGCGCACGATGATCGGGCGGCAACAGACATGGCAATCCTCGGTATAGCACTGCGCCCCGGCACTGGTGTCCAGCACCAGGCTGATCACCTCACCGCAATACGGACATTCCACATCCTGGCTGGGCAACATCGCGGACTCCTGCAAACGCCGTGCCGATGCGAACGGCAGGTCGGATCCAAGTATCCGCCGTAACCTTCGAGCACCGCCAGCAGCGACGGACGCAATCAGCTGAGGGTGGAACAATCGGTCGCACGCGTTCACGAGGCCTCGACGCCGCGCTCACACTGGCTGCACCGCGCGTGTCGGAACGTTCGCCCATCCCCGACGAACCCCCCGCCATGGACAGCATCCTGCAGGATCACGCGATCACCGATGAAAGGCTGGAAGCCGAGCTCGACGCCCTCGAATCGGACATGCCCTACCTGCAGGCCCGCGCCGGCGGCTTGTTCGCATTGGCGAATGCGTGGGCGGAACGGCATGACGCGATCGTCGCCGCGACGCCCGCCGATTCGCTGCCACCGGTGGAGGCGCGGCTTCGCCGGATCGGGATCCGCTGGGGAATGATGGCTGGAGCGCGCATGACCGCGCAGTTCCCGGCGTTGCCCTGAGCGGATCGACAGCGGATCGCACGACGCGCTGAGCGAAGGCATGTGACCTTGCGCACTGGGGAGGCCTGCATCCACGGGGCACCATGACGGCCTATCCACGGAGTCCCGCCATGCGCACCTTGTCACGCCTAGTCTTCCTGTCGTGCCTGCTCGCACCCGTTGTCGCCATCGCCGGCGAACCGCCGCAGGCACTGCTGCAGCGGGCGAACGCGCTGGTGGCGGCGCAACTGGCCTTCGACCAGCCCGCGCTGGAGGGTCTGCTGGCACCCGACTACCTGGAGATCTCCCCGGTCGGCGACGTCGACACGCGCGAAGAAGTGATCGGCTTCTATTCGGCGGAAGCCAAGGCCAAGGCCAAGGCCGCTGCCGGTCCGATGCCGATCGACGCGGCCCTCGACGAGGTACATACGAGCCTGCATGGCGATGCCGCGACCCTGATCGCCAGGGAAACCATCCGCATGCCGTCCGGCGACGGCAGCACACGCGCGATCACCATGCGGGTGCAGTTCCAGTTCCGCCGCATCGACGATCGCTGGTGGCTGGCCAGCACCCAGTACACCGGCATCAGGCAGGCCAAGTGATGCGCTCGCACCCGCGATCCACCGCCCCGCACGTCCGGCTCAGCGCACGCGCGCTGCTGGCTGCCGTATGCGTGCTCGCCGGTTCGTGCTCGGGGATTCCCGACCGCGATACCGCCTCATCCACCGCATCGACCATCTCCGTGGCGAGCTGGAACATGGAGCACCTGGCGGAACACGACGGATCGGGGTGCCGGCCGCGGACCGACGCGGACTATGCCGCCATGCGCGCCTACGTGGATGCGCTGGATGCCGATGTCGTCGCGTTCCAGGAAGTGGAATCCCGCGCCGCGGCCGAACGCGTGTTCGATCCCGCGCGCTACACCATCGAGATCGAGCAGCGCGTCGGCACCGGCCGCAAGGGCGAGTGCGGCGGACGCCCGGGCCTGACGGTCAACGCCCAACGCACCGGCTTCGCGATCCGCAAGGGCCTGGCCTTCGAGCGCCAGCCCGACTTCACCGATGTGCAGGTCGGCAACCCCGACCTGCGCTCGGGCGTGGACGTGATCGTGCGGCCCGCGAAAGGCGCACCGATCCGCCTGCTGTCCGTGCACCTCAAGGCGGGTTGCAGCGCCGGCGACCGCAACGAGGCCTGCCCGGTGCTGTTCCAGCAGGTGCCGGTGATGGAGCGCTGGATCGATGCCCGCGCCGCCGAAGGCACGCGCTTCGCGGTGCTCGGCGACTTCAACCGCCGCCTGGTCATGCCCGACGACACGGTGTGGGCGGAGTGGGACGATGCTTCGCCGGAGAACGCGGATCTCGTGCGTGCCTCGGGCGAACAGTCCGCGCGCTGCAATCCGCGTTACAAGGATTTCATCGACTACATCGTGCTGGATCGCCGCGCGAGCGCGGATCTCGTCGCGTTCGAGGAACAGACCTACGGCGCCGATGCGCTGAGCGACCATTGCGCGATCAAGGCGCAGCTGCGGCTGAAGTAGAAGGCGCGCGGGACCTGCTGCCGGCTTCGCGTCGGCGCGTATCCGGCCGGCGACATCGCGTCACGCATCGAGGATGCGTGGAGGATCAGGCGGGGATGTCGAACGCCCAGCTGCGGGTCTCGCCGCTGATTTCTTCCTCGCCCGAGAATTTCAGCAGCACGCGGTCGCCCTTGCGCTCCAGCGCATCCAGGCGCGCCTTGCCACCGTGCGATCCCAGAAATCCGTTGATGTTGTCGGTGTGGTTGGGCTCGGCGATGCCGTACGCCATGATGTAGTAGTTGCGCACGTTGGTCGCGGCCAGCTCGCCTTCGTGGCTCAACTTGACGGTGACGAAGGGGTAGCGATCCGCATATTCGGGTGTGCGCTTGGACATCAGCGGAATCCCGGGCCAGGTGGCCGAGGCCAACACAGCAGCGCGCTCCTCCTCCGAGAGTGCGGTCGGCGTGAGCATCAGGGTGACCTCGCCCGGCTCGCCCGGGATCACCATGGCCTCGCGCAGGGTGACGCGCACGCCGCCCAAGGTGTAATGCCCGATGTCGTCCACGACCGGCGCGATCGCGGCGGCGGCGGACGCGCCGGCATCCGGTGCAGTCGTCGATGGTGAGGGTGAGCCCGATGTGCCGACATCGGTGCAGGCACAGAGCGCGAGCGCAGCGACCAGGGATGGCGCGATGAGACGCATGCAGGATCCAGGCAAGAGGTGGCGAGCCCGGATTCTGCACTGCGCGAGGCCGCATGCACATCTCGTTGCGCCGGCGGGATCGTTGTTCAGGCCTCATCGATCCCCATGTCTCGAAAACTGCGCGCTTCAGAACACCTGCATCGCCGCGCGCGCCACCAGCGCGAACAGCACCAGCGACGACAACGCGAACAGCGCGAAGCGCACCGGGATGCGGTTGACCAGCGCCTGCCACAGGCTGTGCACCACGCGCAGCGCGACATAACTCCAAGCCAGCGCAACCGAGACGGTGCTGGCGTCGCCGAGCAGGGCCAGGCTGATTGCGGTCGCGTAGAACAGCAGCGGCTGCTCGAACAGATGGTTGTAGTTGTCCGCCTTCCAGCGCACCCGTGGCGGCAGCGTCGCCATCTGCTCGCCGCGCGGCAGGTTGCCGTCCAGCTTGATGCGCAGGCGCAGGATCGCCGGGATGCGGGTGGCGTACATCCAGGCCCACATCACCGCGGTCCACGCGACCAG
>JAVWUU010000094.1:0-10686 GCA_036666995.1 Thermomonas sp. | reverse complement strand
CATCCAGCGATGTGGCCTGCAGCACGGCATCGACCAGCGGTTGCGGATTGCGCGGCCACACGCCCAGCGCATCGCCGGGCTCGTACGACAGGCCGGAGCCGTCGAGGGCCAACTCGATATGGCGCACGTCCTTGCTGTTCGGTCCCAGGGTGATGCGCTGGTTGGCGAGCACGGATGAGGCGAAGGGTTTTGCACGCGAATGCGTTGCCACCGCCGCGACGAGCGGACGCAAGGTGGTGACCGTGGCCAGCGGCGCGGCCGGCTTGAGCAGGTCGCCGGCGATGCGCGCCACGCTGTCCGTCCACGGCGTCGATACGGTTTCGACATCGAGGTCGGCATCGGCGCAGTCGGCGATGCGCTCACCGCCGAGCGCCTGCAGGCGCTGGTCGATGCGGCGGCCGATCGCGCAGAACTGCGGGTAGCTGGAATCGCCGAGCGCGAGCACCGCGAACTTCAGTTTCTTCAACGCCGGTGCGCGGCGACCTTCGATGAAGTCCAGGAACGCGCGTGCGTCATCGGGTGGATCGCCATCGCCCTGCGTGCTGACCACGACGTAGAGCAGGGTTTCGTCGGCGAGTTCGCGCAGCGGATAGGCATCAGCGCGCACCAAGCGTGCGGGCAAGTTGGCCGATTGCAGCTTCGCCAGCAGGGCTTCGGCCGCACGCTTGGCGTTGCCGGTCTGGCTGCCGTAGACGATGGTCGCCGGCTGCGTGGCGACCGCCGCGACGGGCGCAGGCGCATTCGCCGGCAGTGCCCGCGCCATCCCGGCCAGGTAGCCCGAGGCCCAGAGCAGCGCACTGCTGTCCAGGCCTTCGGCGAGCCGTGCCAAGGCAGCCGCGGTGTCGGGCTGCAAGGGCGTGGGGAGCGTGGTGGCGGGCAACGACATCGTGGGCAGCCGGGCAACCGGGAAGCGTGGGGATGGCGAGGATCATCCGCACTCGTGGCGCGCTGCAGAAAGGATGCGGGGTCATGCATCCATGCGCGTGCTGCATATGCATCTGAAGTTCTCTTGCTTATGCCGCGCCGGCATGGCGGCATTTCGACAGATCGGTTGCCTGCGATTTCTATTCCCATGAAACATGTGGGAAATGTTGACGAACAAGGCCAAGTACGGACTCCGCGCAATGTGCGCGCTGGCATCGCTGCCGCAGGGCGAGCGCTTGCAGGCGCATGCCATCGCCGACCGCGCCAACGTGCCGGGCAAGTTCCTGGAGACCATCTTGGTCGACCTGCGCCGCGCCGGTTATGTCGAGAGCCATCGCGGTCAATTGGGCGGGCATTCGCTGGCGAAACCGGCGGACGCGATCATGGTCGGCGACCTGATCCGCGCCATCGACGGGCCGCTGGCACCGGTGCGCTGCGCCAGCAACAGCGCCTACGAACCCTGCGCGGACTGCATCGATCCGGAACATTGCGCGGTGCGCGACCTGATGCGCGAAACCCGCGAAGCGCTGTCCGGCGTGCTCGACCGGCACAGCCTGCTCACCCTCAGCCAACGCGCCGACAGCGAACCCCGCCAACGGCCATCCACCGGAGACCTGCCATGAGTGCGAACCCCGCGTCGTCCCTCCACGGCCAGCCTGCATCCGTGCAGGTAGCGGTTCCCGAGGTGGAAGCCGAAGTCCTGCGCGCGATCCGCGACACCCGGTTCGGGACCGTCGAGATCGTGGTGCATCAGTCGCGCGTGGTGCAGATCACCCGCAGCGAAAAAGTCCGCTTCGAACGCTGAAACATCCAGGCCACGGCGCACCGAACGTGCGCCATCCCATCCACCCGCCGACCGGTCGACCGGAGGCATGTCACTTACCTATCGAGGTTCGCATGCCACTCCAACGCACACTCCTGTCGCTCGCGACTAGTCTCGCGATCAGTCTCGCGGTCGTGCCCGCGCACGCCGCAAATCCGCGTGATCCCACCACGCAGGAACTCCTGGCCCGCATCGCCGCGCTCGAAGAGCGACTGGCGGCGGTCGAGGGTCGTTCCGAGACCACGCAAGTCGCCGAGGTCGACCAGCGCCTGCGCGTGGTCGAACGCAAGCAGGAACTGCAGGTCGAGGCGGATGCCGCCAAGGCCACCACCGCAACCACGCTGGCGCTGGATGCCGGCAAGGGACTCTCCGCGAAAGCGCCGGGTGGGCTTGAAGTGAAACTGCGCGGCCTGGTACAGGCCGACCTGCGCCACTTCGCCGATGGCTCCAGCCAGAACGACGGTTTCCTGTTCCGGCGCATCCGGCCGACCCTTGAGGGCACGTGGGGATCGCTGGTCGGGTTTCGCCTGACGCCGGAATTCGCCGGCGACAGCGCCACGATAGTGGACGCCTACGTCGACCTGAAGTTCGACCCGCGCGCGACCGTGCGCGTCGGCAAGGTGAAGGGCCCGGTCGGGCTGGAACGCCTGCAGTCGGGAGGCGCAACGGCCTTCGTCGAACGCGGCTTTCCGACCGAACTCGCGCCCAATCGCGACCTCGGTGCGCAGCTGCAGGGCGATGTATTCGGAGGCGCGCTGAACTACACCGTCGGCGTCTACAACGGCACCGTCGATGGTCGCGATGCGGTGACCTCGAATCCCGATGGCGAATTCGAATACGCGGGTCGGTTGTTCTGGGAGCCGTTCAAGAACAGCGACGGCAACCTGGGCACGCTGGGCATCGGCGTGGCCGCCAGCGTCGGCGACACCTTCGGCACCGGCAACAATTTCCTGCCGCGCTACCGCACGCCGGGGCAGGAGCAGTTCTTCGGTTATGGCAGCAACATCGCGGCCAACGGCGAACGCCTGCGCAAGACCGTGCAGGGCTATTACTACCGCGGCCCGCTCGGTTTCCTCGGCGAATGGATCACCTCGTCGCAGGAAGTCCGCGTGGCCAGCGGCACCGGTGCCGGCACCCGCGCGAAACTCGAGAACGAGGCCTGGCAAGTGGTCGCCGGCTGGGTGCTCACCGGCGAGGACGCCAGCTTCCGCGGCGTGGTCAAGCCGTCGTCGCCCTTCACCATCGGCAAGGAGGGCTGGGGCGCGCTGGAAGTGGTCGGGCGCCATGGCCGCATCGACATCGACGATGCCGCCTTCCCGTTGTTCGCGAATGCCGCGGCATCGGCGAACGGTGCAAGCAGTTGGGGCATCGGCCTGAACTGGTATCTCACCCAGAACCTCAAGCTGGCCACGTCGTACACGCAGGCGGACTTCGACGGCGGCGCCGCCGCAGGCGCGGATCGCGTCGACGAGAAGGCCCTGTTCACCCGCGCGCAACTTTCCTTCTGAATCATCGAGCGAACCCCACGAGGATCCCACCATGAACACACACGACAAGCGAAGGACGCTCAGGAACCTGTTGCTCGGCATGGCGCTGGCACTGCCCGCGTTCGCCGGCATGGCGAGCGGCAAGGACAAGGAACTGCTCAACGTCTCCTACGACCCCACCCGCGAGTTCTACGCGGAATTCAACAAGGCGTTCGCCGCGCAGTGGAAGGCGGAGACGGGCGAGGCCTTGACCATCCGCGCATCGCACGGCGGTTCCGGCAAGCAGGCGCGCTCGGTGATCGACGGCCTGGAAGCCGACGTGGTCACCCTGGCGCTGTCCGCGGACATCGACGTGCTGGCGACCAATGGCAAGCTGCTGCCGGCCAACTGGCAGACGCGGTTGCCGCACAACAGCGCGCCGTACACCTCGACGATCGTATTCCTGGTGCGCAAGGGCAACCCGAAGGGCATCAAGGACTGGGGCGACCTGGCCAAGCCCGGCATCGGGGTGATCACGCCGAACCCGAAAACCTCCGGCGGCGCGCGCTGGAACTACCTCGCGGCGTGGGCGTGGGCGTCGAAGGAATACCGCGATGGCGACAAGGTGGTGGCCTACCTGACCCGCCTGTTCAAGAACGTGCCGGTGCTGGATACCGGCGCACGCGGCTCCACCACCACCTTCGTCGAGCGCGGCATCGGCGACGTGTTGCTGGCCTGGGAAAACGAAGCGCTGCTGACGCTCAACGATGCCGATACGCGCAGCAAGTTCGAGATCGTGGTGCCGTCGATCAGTATCAAGGCGGAACCGCCGGTGGCCTGGGTCGACAAGAATGTGGCCAAGCACGGCACCCGCAAGCAGGCCGAGGCCTACCTGCGCTTCCTGTACTCCGCGCAAGGTCAGACGCTGGCGGCGAAGCACTTCTATCGCCCATCGGAACCAGACAAGGTGCCAGCGGCCTTGCTCAAGCAGTTCCCGGAGGTGTCCCAGGTGACCATCGACGGCGCGTTCGGCGGCTGGAAGAAGACCCAGGCCGAGCACTTCGGCGATGGCGGCTTCTTCGATCGCATCTACAAGCCGTAAGGAAAAGCATGAGCCATGCTTGCTCGTCATTCCGGCGAACGCCGGAATCCAGTTTTTCAGTTGAACCTCGAAAGAGCTGGATCCCGGCGTTCGCCGGGATGACGAGCCTTCCAAGTGCCACAGCTCGTGTGGAGTTCATGCAATGAGTGCAATCACGTTGCCAGCGATGCGCGTGCGTAACCGCAACCCGCTGCCGGGCTTCGGACTGAGCCTGGGCCTGGGCATGGCTTGGCTGGGCGTGGTGGTGCTGTTGCCTCTGGCGGCGTTGGCGGTACGTGCGGCCGGGTTGGGGCCGCAAGGGTGGCTGCGCGCGCTCAGGGATGAGCGCGTGCAGGAGGCGCTGAAGCTGAGCTTCGGTGCCTCGCTCACCGCCGCCGTGATCGCGTCGCTGGTCGGTGCCTTGGTGGCGTGGGTATTGGTGCGCTATCGCTTCCCCGGCCGGCGTTTGCTCGATGCGCTTGTCGACTTGCCGTTCGCGTTGCCGACCGCAGTCGCCGGCATTGCGTTGACCGCGATCTATGCGCCGAATGGTTGGGTCGGCAAGCTGCTCGCCGCGCACGACATCAAGGTGGCGTATGCAGTGCCGGGCATCGTGCTGGCGCTGGTCTTCATCGGCCTGCCGTTCACCGTGCGCACCCTGCAGCCGGTGCTGGAAACGCTGGGCCGCGAGCCGGAGGAGGCCGCGGCCTCGCTCGGCGCCAGTCGCTTCACCACGTTCTGGCGCGTCGTCGTACCCGAGTTGCTGCCGGCGTGGCTTACCGGGTTCTCGCTGGCCTTCGCGCGCAGCCTGGGCGAATACGGCTCGGTGATCTTCATCGCCGGCAACCTGCCGTACAAGACCGAGATCGCGCCGCTGCTGATCACCATCCGGCTGGAGGAATACGACTACAACGGCGCGGTGGCGATCGCCGCGTTGTTGCTGGTCGCATCGTTCGTCTGCCTGCTGGTGATCAACCTGATTCCGTTGCTGTTCGAGAAAAAGGGCAAGCGCAATGGCTGACGCATCCAGTTCGCCATTGCGCGATCCGTTGCAGGAACCGGCGTGGCTGCGCGCGCTGCTGATCGGCGCCGCAGTGCTGTCGATGGCGTTGCTGGTGGTGTTGCCGCTGGCGATGGTGCTGGCCTCCGCGTTCGGCGACGGCTTCCGTGCCTGGTGGGATGCGCTGGCGGAACACGACGCGCGCGCCGCGCTCAAGCTCACCCTCTTCACCGCCGCGATCGTGATTCCGATCAATGCAGTGTTCGGTGTGTTCGCGGCCTGGGCCCTGACCCGCTTCGAGTTCCGAGGCAAGCGCGTGTTGCTGGCTTTCATCGACCTGCCGTTCGCAGTGTCGCCTGTCGTCGCCGGTCTGTGCCTGGTGCTGCTGTTCGGCACCAACGGCTGGTTCCATGCATTCCTGCAGGAACACGACATCAAGATCCTGTTCGCGCGGCCCGGGATCGTGCTGGCCACGCTGTTCGTGACGTTTCCGTTCGTCGTGCGCGAACTGGTGCCGCTGATGCAGCAGCAGGGCGCGGACGAGGAACTCGCAGCGCGTTCGCTAGGCGCGGGTGCGTGGACGATGTTCCGCCGCGTCACCCTGCCCAACATCAAGTGGGGCCTGCTGTATGGCGTGCTGCTGTGCGGCGCGCGCGCGATGGGCGAGTTCGGCGCGGTGTCGGTGGTGTCCGGCCACATCCGCGGGCTGACCAATACGCTGCCGCTGCACATCGAGATCCTCTACAACGAGTTCGACGGCACCGCGGCATTCGCGGTGGCCTCGCTGCTCGCCGGGTTGGCGCTGGTCACCCTGGTCCTGAAATTCTGGCTGGAGGCGCGTCATGGCGACGCCCTCGCGCACTCGCACAGGCGGCACTGATGCAACTGCACCTGCAAGGCTTGACCAAGCATTACCCCGGCGTGGCTGCGCTGGACGGCATCAACCTCGACATCGCCTCAGGTGAGCTGGTCGCGTTGCTCGGCCCGTCGGGTTCCGGAAAGACCACGCTGCTGCGGGTCATCGCCGGCCTGCTGCATGCCGACCAGGGTCGGGTGCTGTTCGGTGATGCCGATGCCACGCGCCTCAGCCTGCGCGAACGCAACGTCGGCTTCGTGTTCCAGCACTACGCGCTGTTCCGGCACATGACGGTGGCGGAGAACATCGGGTTCGGCCTGCGCAGCCGCCCGCGCGCGCGACGCCCGGACAAGGCGACGATTACAAAGCGCGTGCAGGAGCTGCTGCAACTGGTGCAGTTGCCGGAACACGGCGGCCGCTATCCGGAGCAATTGTCGGGTGGGCAGAAGCAGCGCATAGCATTGGCGCGCGCACTCGCCATCGACCCGAGCGTGCTGCTGCTGGACGAGCCGTTCGGTGCGCTGGATGCCAAGGTACGCGTCGAGTTGCGTCGCTGGTTGCGCAAGCTGCACGAGCAAACCGGCCAGACCACGTTGTTCGTCACCCACGACCAGGAAGAAGCGCTGGAACTCGCGGATCGGGTGGTGGTGATGCGGCAAGGCAAGGTGGAGCAGGTCGGCACGCCCGACCAGATCTACCACGCACCGGCATCGCCCTACGTGTTCGAGTTCATCGGTCGCGCCAACGTGCTGGAAGGACGCGTCGAGCAGGGCAGGTTCCAGTCGGGCGCGCTGCAGCTCGATGCGGTTGGAACACCTGATGGCCCGGCACGCTTGTATGTGCGTCCGCACGACCTGGTGTTGTCGGAACCCGGCAGCGGCGCATTGCCGGCGCGCGTGCGCGGGTTGCTGCGGTTGGGCGGTCGGATCACCAGCGAACTGGAGATTGCAGGGCACACGCGATTGCTGGAACAGGAAACCTTCGATGCAGGTGCGGCGCCGGCGTTGTCGGTGGGCGAGGCGGTGCATCTGCGTCCTGCGCGCTATCGGGTGTTTGCGCACGCAGAGTGATGCCACTTCGACGATCAACGAAAAGCCCCGCACGAAGCGGGGCTTTTCGTTGTCGCGATCAGCGCAGTCACTTCTTCTTGCGCATCGCCTCATACACGAACAACAGGACGATAGCCGCAGCGATCGCGACCACCCAGGTCAGCATCCGGCCGAGGCCGAAGTTGCCGGCGGCCCAGCCGCCGATGACCGCACCCGCGATGCCGAGCACGATGGTGAGGATCCAGCCGATCGGATCCGCGCCGGGCTTGATCAGCCGGGCCAGGACGCCGATGACGAGACCGCCGAAGATGTAGCCGAGGATTCCTCCGAACATGCTCCCTCCCGATCAGTTGTAGGAATGACGCCGGACCATCCTAGCAACCTGGCGTGACGCGCGCGTCGGCTCAGCAGCAGCCGTGGTCGCCGTGCACCTGCCCGCCGGCCACTGCGGCGACGCCGGTGGTCTCGCCGCGCAGGCTGGCCGCGTTGTGTTCGGCGATCACCCGTGCCACGCAGGCGGTCACGCCCTTGCCCATCGGGATGTGCAGGAATTCGTTCGGCCCGTGCGCATTCGAATGCGGGCCGAGCACGCCGGTGATCATGAATTGCGCGCCCGGGAATTTCTCGCCGAGCATGCCCATGAACGGGATGGTGCCGCCTTCGCCCATGTACATCGCCGGCTTGCCGAAGAAATCCTGGCTGGCCTGGTCGATGGCGTTTTCAAGCCACGGCGCGAGTGCCGGCGCGTTCCAGCCGGTGCTGGCCTTCTCCAGGTGCAGGCTGACCTGCGCGCCGTACGGCGGATCCTTCAGCAGCGCGTCCTGCAGCAGTTCGCCGCCGCGCTTGCCGTCCAGGGTGGGCGGCAGCCGCAGGCTCAGCTTGACCGAGGTGTACGGACGCAGCACGTTGCCGGCCGACGACAGCGCCGGCAGGCCCTCGGCTCCGGTGATCGACAGCGCCGGACGCCAGGTGCGGTTGAGCACCAGTTCGGTCAGGTCGTCCGACATCGGCACCATGCCGTCGAGGAACGGGAACTTGCTGTAGACCTCGTCGCCCAGGACTTCGGCGACCTTGCCGGCCTGCTTGAGACGTTCCGCCGGGATCTCGACGTGCATGCCATCGACCAGGATGCGGCCGGTGGCTTCGTCCTCGATGCGCGACAGCAGCTCGCGGATGATGCGGAAGCTGGAGGGGACGATTCCCGACGCATCGCCGGAGTGCACGCCTTCCTCGAGCACCTTCACCGTCAGGTTGCCGCCGGCCATGCCGCGCAGCGAAGTGGTGCACCACAACTGGTCGTAATTGCCGCAGCCGGAATCCAGGCAGACCACCAGCGACGGCTTGCCGATGCGGTCCGCGAGGTGATCGACGTAGGCGGGCAGGTCGTAGCTGCCGGATTCCTCGCAGGCTTCGATCAGTACGACGCAGCGCGCATGCGCCGCGCCCTGTGCCTGCAACGCCATCACCGCGGCCAGCGAACCGTAGATCGCGTAACCGTCGTCGGCGCCACCGCGCCCGTACAGGCGGTCGCCTTCGATGACCGGCTCCCACGGGCCCTTGCCCTCGTCCCAGCCGGTCATCTCCGGCTGCTTGTCCAGGTGGCCGTAAAGCAGGATGCAATCGTCGTCGCGGCCGCCATTCGCGGCGGGGACTTCGATGAAGATCAGCGGCGTGCGGCCTTCCAGGCGCACGACCTCCAGGGTCATGCCGGGGACGTCCTGCGCGCGCGCCCAGGTTTCCATCAGCGACACCGCGCGCTCCATGTGGCCGTTCGCGACCCAATCGGCGTCGAACATCGGCGACTTGTTGGGGATGCGGATGTAGTCGACCAGTTGCGGGACGATCTGGTCGTCCCACTTGGCGGCGACGAAATCGCGGGCCTTGGCGGCATCGAAGGTTGTGTGGGTCATGCGTGCGAATCCGAAGCGACTGCGAGGACGCGATTCTACTCCTGCCCTTCCGGACGGCCCTGACAGGTCGGATTTTCCTTACCTGCGACTGGGCGAAGACCCTGCCCTGAGGCGGGGCGGGCGCTGATCGAGCGGGAGTGCCGGCATCGGCAACCTCTGATCACCGGGTCGCCACCTGCGACGCCGGACCGAACCCACCCCGAGGAGACCGCCATGAAGTTCCTGACCACCCTGTTCTCGTCCCTGCTCCTGTCGCTCGCTTTGGCTGGTGCAGCCATCGCCGGCGAAAGCGTCAACATCAACACTGCCGACGCCGCCACCATCGACCGCGTGCTGCTCAACGTCGGCCCGGCCAAGGCGCAGGCGATCGTCGACTACCGCAAGGCCAACGGCGCGTTCCGCAGCCCCGAGCAGCTGGCCCTGGTCAAGGGCATCGGCCTGAAGACGGTGGAGAAGAATCGCGACCGCATCGTGGTCGGTGCCGCCCGTCCGGTCGCTGCTCGTCCGGGAACCGCAACCGCCAAGACCGCGCCGCGCCCGGCACCGAAGCCGATCGCCCGCCGCTGATCCCGCGCAAGGCAGCGATACACTGCGGCGATGACCAATTCATCGCCGCTTTCGTCGTGTGTGTTGCGCGCATCGGGCTACAGCCGCATGCGCTGGAAGAACGGTGCCGGTTGGACCTCGGAAATCCTGCGCGTGCCGGACAGCGATGACTGGGACTGGCGGCTGTCGATCGCCGAGATCGAAACCGACGCGCCGTTTTCCGCATTCCCCGGCGTGGATCGCGAACTGGTCCTGCTCAGCGGCAACGGCCTGCGCCTGCGCTTCGACGATGGCCCATCGCACGACCTGCTGCCGCCGCACGACAAGCTGCGCTTCGCCGGCGAGCGCAGCGCCTTCGGCGAATTGATCGATGGCCCGACCCGCGACTTCAACCTGATGTGGAAGCGCGAGGCTCTCGACACCGCGCTCTGGCATCGTCCGCTGGTCGGCACCGTCGTCCTGTTCGTCGATCCCGGCGAGACCTGGCTCGTGCACATGCTGGCGGGGCAGGCGCGGTTCGTCGATGGCAGCGGACTCGGTGAATTGGGAGTCGGTGACACCGCGGTATTGCCGGCCATCGATGGTGCGCGCACCCGTCATGCGCTGGACGGTGGCGGCGAGGCGTTGCTGATCCGGATTTCGCCGCAGGTTGCGGCATCCGACTGACGCCTTTGCGACGCGCGATTCAGTACACGTCGCGACGATAGCGCCCGGTCTCGGACAATTCCGTCATGCGAGGCGCGCCGAGGATCTCGTTCAACGCCGCATCCACGCCCGGTGCCATGCCTTCCAGGCTGCCGCAGACATAGATCGCAGCGCCCTGGCCGATCCAGGCGCGCAGTGAGTCCGCATTCGCATGCAGCGCGTCCTGCACGTAGCGTTGCAGGTGGCCGTCGCGCGAAAACACCAGATCCAGCCGTTCCAGCACGCCGCTACGCTGCCAAGCGTCCAACTCGTCGCCGTGCAGTCGATCGGCGGCAGCGTTGCGTTCGCCGAACAGCAACCAGTTGCATTGCGCGCCGGTCGCGGCG
>JAVWUU010000093.1:0-10814 GCA_036666995.1 Thermomonas sp. | reverse complement strand
TGGGCTATGCCTTCCACGGCATGGATCGAAATCGCGATGGCGTGCTCTCGCCTGCGGAGCAACCGGGTGCACGCGGTGCGCCGGTAACCCTCGCCGAGCATCGGGCGCGCATCGCCGAGCGCTTCCGCAAGCAGGACGCCAATCGCGACGGGTTCCTCAACGCGCGCGAGCTGGCGTCGCCGCCGCAGTAGCGGCGCACGCCTTCCTCAAGGCTTCGCCGCCGCAGGCGCCACCGCAGGCGTGAAATCCGGCAATGCAACGGTGATCCGCGACGACGCCATCGGCTCACCGCGCATGAACCGTTCGATCGCGGCGGTGACCTCGGGCGAGGTCATGAACAGGTTGTGGCCGGCATTCACGACGGTGATCGCCTGCAGCCGGTCCAGTCCCGCGACCGATTCCAGCTGGCTGTCCGGATAGGTGCGGCCATCCAGGGTGCCGCTCAGCAGCAAGGTGGGCACGTGGCTGACCGGCGCCTTGCGGAAGGCGTCGCCCAGGTCGAGGCCGGGGATCGTGTTGCGGAGTTGCGGCATCGGGAAGTTGAGCACATCGCCGAGCAGCGCCGTCTTCGCCTGTGTTTCGATCACCGCCAGCAGCGTGTCGTCGATGCCGGAGGCGACGTCCATCGCCAGCGGCATCGCCTGCAGCTTCAGCGGTTCGCCGGGTGCGAAGAAGCGCTGGATCACCTGCGCCAGCGGCTGGTATTCGCCGGCATCGGCGGCCAGGTAGAGCGGCAGCAGCATGACGGCGCCCTGCGGATCGGCGATGGCGCCTGCGGTGAGCATCTGCAGGGTCCGGCGCTGCAGCAGCACATCGCCATCCGCGCCATCCGGCCCCTTGAGCTTCAGCATCACGGGCTTCTCGTCCAACCGCTGGTGGACTCGACGGATCAACGCCTTGATGTCGGGATACGTGGCCTTCGCAAGCGGATCGCCGTCCAATGCGGCCTGCAGGCGGTCGAAGTAGGCGTCGGTGGCGGCGGGCAGCTTGACGGTCTGATCCAGGCCTTCCGCGCTGGCCATGACAACTCGGTCCAGTCTGTCGTCCATCAGCTTGATCGCGGCCAGCGACAGGTGGGTGCCGTACGAAATGCCCCACAGGCTGATCTTGTCGGCGCCCAGGTGGCGACGCAGCGCGTCGAGGTCGCGGGCGCTCTCGACGGTGGTGTAACCGCGCAGGTCGACGCCTTTGGCTTTCCAGAACGCCGCACATTCGAGGGCGGCCGCGCGATAGGCCGCCGCGTAGTCCGCGTCGGTCATCTGCCTGGAATCCGACGGTGCGGATTTCGGCTCGCACACGGGGTTGTCGTCCGACGCGCCGGTGCCGCGCTGGTCGAGGGCGATGACGTCGCCGAACTGGCGCATCGCCATGAACAGCGGGAAGCGTTCGCGCTTGGCGGTCTCGATGCCGGAGCCGCCGGGACCGCCACTGAGATAGACGATCGGCGAGCCCGGCGTTGCGCCGGTGCCGGGGAAGCGGACGTAGCGCAGGGTCAGCATGCGGCTGTTCGGGTCCGCGCGATTCTCCGGAACCTGGAACGACCCACGGATCGCGTCCGTGGTCTGGCCGCCCGCGCTCTTGAAGACGAAGGGTTCGTCGGCGGTGCTGGCGCTTGTCGAAAACGGCGCTGACAGCAGGCAGGCGATGGCAAGGGCAAGACAGGTGGATTTCATTCGGGGCTTCCATGGCGTTGAACGGCGTGGAATCACCGTACGCGCAGGATCGACGCGGCATGGCCGCCGATCTGCCAACGGTGGCGACGGATCGGTGAGCGGCGGAAGGCCGCGCACGGGCGGCAGGCTATAGTCGTTGCACGGTATGCACGCACTTCTTCGTCTCATCTCCCTGTCTGTCGCTTTCCTGCTCCTGTTGCCCGCCGGCCCGGCAGGTGCGCAGGTGCAGGCATTGCATTGGATCGACATGGAGCACGTGGTGGTCTGTCCGGCCGCCAGCGGTGGCGATACCGCGCCGCCCGACTTCGCCGCCGCCGACTGCCGCCGCATCTCGTTCCTGGCGGTCGACACGCAACACACCACGCTCTGGCTGAAGGCGTCGATCGCGATGCCGCCCGCCACGCTTGGCCAGGCAACACCGCTTGGCCTGTTCGTGTCGGGAAAGGCGGCCAGCACCGCTTGGGTCAACGGCCGCCTGATCGGCGGCAATGGCCGACCCGGACTCGATGCCGCCAGCGAGACGCCGGGTCGGATGGATGCGGTCATCCCGATCCCGCCCGGCGTGCTCAAGGCTGGCGCGAACGAGATCGTGCTCAGGCTGTCCGGCCACCATGGCGTCATCCGCCTGGCGAATCCGATGCACATGCTGGCGATCGGCACCCATGCCGAGCCCGCGGACATGCTCCTGCGCTCCTACCTGCCGTCCCTGCTCACCGCCGGGGTGTTCCTGCTCGGTGTCCTCTATTTCGGCGTCGGTGCCTTGCGCGGACGTGATCGGATCGGGTCGCTGGTGTTGTCGATGGCGTCGCTGTTCGCCGTTGGGCAGTTGGTCGCCGAAGTGTCGCGCGGTCTGTTCCCGTATCCATACCCGCTGCATGACCTGCGGCTGGTCACGATCGTCCTGTGTTCGCTCGGCTTCGGGCTGTGCTTGGCGGTCCATGTGATCCGCAGGTTCAAGCCGCCGCGGCCAAGGTGGCTATTCGCTGTCGTGGCGCTGCCGACGCTGACCGCGGTCCTGTGGGTCGGCAGCTACGATGCCAAGGCGACGTTCGCGCTGCTCGGCCCTGTCTTGTTGTGTGCGATCGGCACCGGCCTTCGCGCATGGCGACGCGAACCCGGCGCCCTGGCGTATTTCGTTTCCCTGGCCTTGTTCGCCACGCTGTGCGTTTTCTTTGGCGGGTGGTTCCTCGACGCGATCTTCTTCTACCTGGTCGCGGCGCTCCTGCTGTTCCTGTTCGCCCAGCAGGCGGCGATGCTCGCCCGCGAACAGCATTTGCGGATCGCGCTGTCGAGCCGTGCGCAGCAACTGCAGGCGGCGCTCGACCAGGCACAAGTGCGTAGCCAGCCAACGGTGCAGTCGCAGAAGATCAGGATCATCGACACCGGCAGGATCGTGCTGGTGGCGGTCGACCGGATCACCCATTGCAGCGGCGCCGGCGATTACGTGGAGCTCAATTTCGCCGATGGCAGCAAGCGCCTGCACGGCGGCAGCCTGAACGAGCTGGAAGGCGAACTGCCGCCCGCGTTCCTGCGCGTGCATCGCTCGCACATCGTCAACACCGCCTTTGTCGAATCGCTGGAACGCGAGGCATCGGGTGTCGGTCGCCTTCGGATGAGCAGCGGGGCATTCGTGCCGGTGAGCCGCCGGATCATGCCGATGGTCAGGCGGGCGATGGGGTCTGCGGAGCCGCTGACGAATTAGGCGGTCGCAAGAAAACGCCCGGCATCGCCGGGCGTTTTCGCATGCAGTGGTCGTGCTGCGCTTACCAGATCTTCACCCGATCCTCGGGCTTGAGGTACAGCTTCGCGGTGTCCGGCACCTTGAAGGTCTCGTACCAGGCATCGATGTTGCGAACGGTCAGCGCGCGGAAGCGACCGGGCGCGTGGCCATCGCCGATCACGCGTGCGCGCATGGCCGCATCGCGCATCTTGGTGCGCCATGCCTGTGCGTAGGCGAGGAAGAAGCGCTCGTCGCCGCTCAGCCCATCGATCACCGGCGCAGGCTTGCCACCGAGTGATTTCTGGTAAGCCACATACGCCGCCTGCAGGCCAGCGACGTCGGCGATGTTTTCGCCCAGCGTCTGCTCGCCTTTGAGCTTCAGGCCCGGCAGCGCTTCATACGCGCTGTACTGCGCCACCAGCCTGTCGGTCGCGGCCTTGAAGTGCGCCGCGTCTTCCTTCGTCCACCAGTTCTTGAGGCGTCCGTCGGCGTCGAAGTCCGATCCAAGGTTGTCGAAGCCATGGCTGACCTCGTGGCCGATGACAGCACCGATCGCGCCATAGTTCGCGGCGTCGTCGGCCTTCGGATCGAAGAACGGCGCTTCCAGGATCGCGGCCGGGAAGTTCATCGCATTCTGCAGCGGCAACTGCACCGCGTTGACGGTCTGCGGCGTCATCCACCATTCCTTGCGGTCCGGTGCCTTGCCGAGCTTGGCAGTCTGGTGGCGATACTCGGCCTGCTCCGCGCGCAGGCGGTTACCGACCGGATCGTCGCGCTTCACTTCGAGCGACGAATAGTCGCGCCAGCTCTCGGGATAGCCAACGCCGACCAACATCGTTTCCGCCTTCGCCTTGGCGAGTTTCTTCGTCTCGGGCGACATCCATTCCAGCTTGTCCACGCCATCGCGGAATGCCGCGAGGATGTTGTTGACCATGTCCTCGACCTTGGCCTTGGACGACGCCGGGAAATATTGCTTCACGTACAACTGGCCGATGGCGTCGCCGAGTGCGCCGTCGGTCGCGGCGATCGCGCGCTTCCAGCGGTCGCGCTGCTGGCTGGTGCCGTTCAATTGCGTGCCGTTGAAGCCGAAGCTGAGGTCGGCGTAGGCCTTGGGAAGCAGCGCGGTGCTGTGGTTGATGGCGTGGAAGTGCAGGTAGTCCTTCCACGCGGCCAGCGGCTCGCTCGCCACCAGCGCGGACAGCTTGCTGATCGCGTCCGGCTGCCAGGCGAACAGCGTCTGCTGGCCGCTCAACTTCGCGGCATCGAAGAACGCGGTCCAGTCGATGCCCGGTGCCTTCTTCGCGAAATCCGCGGTGGCCCACGGATTGTTGGCCTTGTGGATGTCCTGGCTGTCGACCACGTTGGCATGCGCCTTCGCGATCTTCATTTCCAGGTCGAAGATGGCCTTCGCCTTCTTCTCGGCATCGGCATCGCCCGCGAGCTTGAGCAGGTCGGCGATGTATTTCTGGTACGCGGCGCGATTGGCCGCCATGTCCTTGTCCGCGCCGACGTAGTACTCGCGATCCGGCATGCCCAGGCCGCCCTGCATCAGGTAGCCCACGTTCTTCGACGGATCCTCGAGGCCCTGCGCCACGAACAGGCCGAACAGGTTTTCGGTGTAGAAGTTGGTCGCGTTGAGGGGATCGGTATCGGCGCGCACCTGGCCGCCGAGATAACGCGACAGTGCGGCGACGTCGCCGATCGCGGCGATGCTGTCCAGCGTCGGCTTCAATGGCGCAAGACCGCGCGATTCGATGCCGGCCTCGTCCATGAACGCGGCGTAGTAGTCCGCGATCTTGCGCTCGCTGCTGCCGGCGGTGGGATTGGACTTGTCCAGTCCCTGGATCAGCTCTGCGTTGCGCTTCTCCGCAAGCTCGAGCACCTTCACGAAGGTGCCGGTGCTGGAACGGTCGGCCGGGATCTCGGTGGTTTTCGCCCACGCGCCGTTGGCATATTCGTCGAAGTCGTCGCCCGGCTGCACGGCCTTGTCCATGCCGGCCAGGTCGATGCCGATTCCAGTGCCGGCGGCGGGTGCTTCCGCGGCCACCGGGGCACTGGTGGCTTGCGGCGTATCGGCGGCGCGGTCGCAGGCGGCGAGCGAGGCCAGGATGGCCAGCGCCAGGGCGGCGCGGCGGAAGGACGTGTTCATGCGGGAACCTCGCAGGGATGACCCGCGCATCCTGCGCCGATCCGGGGCAGGAACATGTGCAGGAGGTCATTCCGGGCGCAAGTGCGCCGCCCAAAAAAACAGGCGCCGGGGTTGCCGGCGCCTGCGAACCACGGGGGAGGACGCGGTTACTGGGTGATGTCGACGTTGCGGGTCTCGCGCAGGAACAGGGTGCCGATGACCAGGGTCATCAGCGCGATGCCGATCGGATACCAGAGGCCGTAGTAGAGGTTGCCGGTGCCCGCCACCAGTGCGAACGAGATCGCCGGCAGGAAGCCACCGAACCATCCGTTGCCGATGTGGTACGGCAGCGACATCGAGGTGTAGCGGATGCGCGTGGGGAACAGTTCGACCAGGAACGCGGCGATCGGGCCGTAGACCATGGTCACGTAGATCACCAGCACCCACAGCAGGAACAGCGTCATCGGGATGTTGATGCGCGCGGTGTCCGCCTTCTCCGGATAACCGGCGCTGGTCAGTGCGCCCTTCAGCGCCGCACCGAACTCGCCGGCCTTGGCCTTCGCTTCGTCCTTGGTCAGGCCGGCCGCTTC
Source organism: Thermomonas sp. (assembly GCA_036666995.1). GTDB lineage: Bacteria > Pseudomonadota > Gammaproteobacteria > Xanthomonadales > Xanthomonadaceae > Thermomonas. Next base: position 4,703 of record JAVWUU010000093.1, on the reverse strand, counting down.
ATACGACGCCACCGTGTTGCCGCCCACCTGCACCTGCGCCAGCGCACCCGCCGGGCCCGGCTGGATGTCGTGCGGCACGCCGGCCTTGGTCAGCGCAGCAGTCGCCATGTCGCAGGAGCTGGTGAACTTGCGGATGCCGACCGGATCGAACTGGAAGCTGCAGGTGGCGGGGTCGGCGATGACCACCGCCGGCGACGACGTGCGCGCTTCCTCGATCGCCGGATTGGCGTAATGGGTGATGCCCTTGAAGATCGGGAAGTAGGTGATCGCCGCCAGCAGGCAGCCGGCCATGATGATCTTCTTGCGGCCGATCTTGTCCGACAGCCAGCCGAAGAACAGGAAGAACGGCGTGGCCAGCAGCAGCGCACCGGCGATCAGCAGGTAGGACACGGTCGGGTCGACCTTGATCATGCTCTGCAGGAAGAACAGCGCGTAGAACTGGCCGCCGTACCAGACCACCGCCTGGCCGGCAGTGGCGCCGAACAGCACCAGCAGCATCAGCTTCAGGTTGCCGCCCTGCAGGCTGTCGCGGAACGGCTTCTTCGACCCCTTGCCCTCGGCTTTCATCTGCTGGAACAGCGGCGACTCGCTCAGCTGCAGGCGGATCCACACCGAGACGCCGAGCAGCACGATCGAGCCCAGGAACGGAATGCGCCAACCCCACGCTTCGAACGCCTCGGTGCCCAGGGTCAGGCGGCAGGCCAGGATCACCGCCAGCGACAGGAACAGGCCCAGCGTCGCGGTGGTCTGGATGAAGGCGGTGTACAGCCCGCGCTTGCCGGGCGGTGCGTGTTCGGCCACGTAGGTCGCCGCGCCGCCGTACTCGCCGCCCATCGCCAGGCCCTGCGCCAGTCGCAGCACGATCAGGATCACCGGCGCGGCGATGCCGATGCTCGCGTAGTTGGGCAGCACGCCGACCAGGAAGGTCGAGATGCCCATGATCAGGATGGTGACCAGGAAGGTGTACTTGCGGCCGATGCGATCGCCCAGGCTGCCGAAGAACGCCGCGCCGAAGGGCCTCACGAAGAAGCCCGCGGCGAACGCCAGCAGCGCGAAGATCATGCCGGTGGTTTCGTTGACGCCGCTGAAGAACTGCTTGGCGATGATCACCGCCAGCGAGCCGTAGAGATAGAAGTCGTACCACTCGAACACGGTGCCGAGGCTGGACGCGAAGATGACCTTCTTGTGGCCCTTCGTCAGCTCGCCTGCCGGCGCTTGCTGCACAGTCGTGGAGCTCATGTGATTCCCCTTAGAAGCTGTACTTGATGGAGGTGTGCAGGCGGCGCAGGTCGCCATCGGCGCCGCTCTCCACCTCTCGGTTGCCCCAGATCAGTTCCGCGCCGATGTCGAGCTTCGGGAACGGACTGTAGATCAGGTTGGCGTGGATCGATTGCGCCGACCTGGTCACGCCGAAGCCGGTCCAGTCCGTGTCGTTGTCGAACTGCGCGCGCGAGACCATCAGGTTGCCGCGCAGCTTCGGATCGAACACGTGCCGCCACGCGACGAAGCCGGCCAGCACGCCGGTGCCTTCGATGTCTGAGCCAGTCGCATCCAGCGCACCGTCCGCGCCCAATGCGAAGCCGACATAGCGACCGATGCCCTGGCCGCCCGTCAGCATGTAACGGATGTCGTCGCTCTTGCCGATGTTGAACTTGCCGGACGCGCTCACGCCGAAGCCGCTGCCGCTCGCGCTGGTGGTCGCGGTCTCGTGCCGCAGCTGGCGCGCCACACCTGCCACGCTGAAGTGGCCCCAGTCGCCCTTCTTCGTCCAGCGCGCGGTGATGTCCGGCATGCCGCCATCGTCGCTGTTGGTGCGGGTGGTGGTGCGATAGCCGGTGACCACCGTCTGCGGATTTTCCAGCGCGACCGAGAACGCGCCGCTGGTGTAACGCAACTGCGCCTGGCGGACGAAGGTGGTGCCTTCGGTCGGGCCGACGAAATCCACCGCATCGGGCAATGCCGCCACGTCCTGGAAGTTCGACCAGGTCTGGCCTGCCAGCCACTTGTCCCAGGTCACGTAGACCTGGCGCAGGGCGAGCGCATGGGTATTGGTCGCGGCCTCGTTGCCGATCTGGTTGCTGCCGCCGCCGAACAGGTCGAACTCCAGGTAGGCGCGGGTCTTGTGGCCCTGCACTTCGCCATCAGCGGCGAACCAGAACCGCGAGAACTGCGCGTGGGTGTCGACATCGACATGCGATTCGTCGGCGCCACCGACCGGGATCGCGCTGGGCAGGTAGAACATGCGGCCGGCGCTGCCGTCGGCGATCTCTCCGCCGTTGGTGTCGGTCGCCATCGCATCGACCTTGATGAAGCCGCCGAAGCTGAAGCGTCCATTCGGATTGCCGGCGGTGAGGATCGGCGTGCCCTGGATCGCCTTCGCCGGATCTGCGGCGGGCGCGGCTTGCGCGACCTGGACCTGGTCCAGCTGCGCCTTGGTGTCGACGATGCTGGCCTGTTGCTGTTGCTGCGCGCCAATCAGTGCCTGCACCTGCGCTTCAAGTTGCGCGATGCGTGCTTCCAGTTCCTTCTCTTTCGCGGTTTGCGCGAATGCCAGGCCCGGCGCCAGCAAGGCTAGCGTCATCGCCAGCGCCAACCGTTTGCGCGTTGTCTTGGTTGTCATCGTGATCCCCTCCCAGGGCGTCCGTGCAAGTCCACGGAAGCTGGAGGGTGCGCGTGCCCGTGCCGGCGCGACCATTCGCCTTTGGTCGAAATCCGGGCCGTCTTCGACCATCGTCTAATCCGCCTGCAGCAACGCAGCAGCAGGGATACGGCACACTTGCCTGCATGGCGGCATGCGCCGCGCACTGCAGGCAATGGAGCCTCGACGATGAGCGACATCTATCCGGTCAATCCCGCCTTCGGCGCCGCCATCGACGGCGATGCCTACGCGCGCATGCGCGAGGACGCGGCCGCCAATCCCGACGCGTTCTGGCGCGATGTCGCGCAGCGCCTCGACTGGTATACCGCGCCTACGCAGATCAAGGACGTCAGCTTCGACCTCAAGGATTTCCATATCCGCTGGTTCGCCGACGGCGAACTCAACGCCAGCGTCAACTGCCTGGATCGTCATCTTGAATCGCGCGGCGACCAGGTCGCATTGATCTTCGAGCCCGACAGTCCCGACGCGCCGTCGCAACGCATCACCTACCGCGAATTGCACGCGCGCACCTGCAAGCTGGCCAATGCGCTGCGCAATCTTGGCGTGCAGAAAGGCGACCGCGTCACCATCTACCTGCCGATGATCCCGGACGCCGCCGTGGCCATGCTCGCCTGCGCGCGCATCGGCGCGGTGCATTCGGTGGTGTTCGGCGGCTTCGCCCCGCAATCCATCGCCGACCGCGTGCAGGACTGCGGCACCAAGCTGATCATCACCGCCGATGAAGGCCTGCGCGGCGGCAAGAAGATCCCGCTGAAGGGCAATGTCGACGACGCGTTGAAGCTGCCCGGCACGAACAGCGTGGAAACCGTCCTCGTCGTGCGCCACACCGGCGGCGCGGTCGACATGCAGATGCCGCGCGACCGCTGGTTCGATGCGGTGGTCGATGGCCAGCCCGAGACCTGCGAACCCGAGCGCATGAACGCGGAAGACCCGCTGTTCATCCTCTATACCTCCGGCAGCACCGGCAAGCCGAAGGGCGTGCTGCACACCACCGGTGGCTACCTGCTGTGGGCGGCGTACACGCACGAGCTGGTGTTCGACCTGCGGCCCGGCGATGTCTACTGGTGCACGGCCGATGTCGGCTGGGTCACCGGCCACAGCTACATCGTCTACGGCCCGCTGGCGAACGGCGCGACCGAGGTGATGTTCGAAGGCGTGCCGAACTACCCGAACGTCTCGCGCTTCTGGGAGGTCATCGACAAGCACCAGGTCACGATCTTCTACACCGCGCCGACCGCGATCCGCGCGCTGATGCGCGAAGGCGCCGAGCCGGTGAAGCGCACCTCGCGCGCATCGTTGCGCCTGCTCGGCAGCGTCGGCGAGCCGATCAATCCGGAAGCGTGGCGCTGGTACTTCGAGACCGTCGGCGACAGCCGCTGCCCGGTGGTCGACACGTGGTGGCAGACCGAGACCGGCGGAATATTGATTTCGCCGCTGCCCGGCGCCATCGACCTGAAGCCCGGCTCCGCAACCAAGCCATTGCCCGGCGTCATGCCCGCACTGGTCGATGCGAATGGCGGCCTCCTCGACGGCGCGACGGAAGGCAACCTCGTGCTGCTGGATTCGTGGCCCGGCCAGATGCGCAGCGTCTACGGCGACCACCAGCGTTTCATCGACACCTACTTCAAGACGTATCCGGGCATGTACTTCACCGGCGACGGCTGCCGCCGCGACGAGGACGGCTACTACTGGATCACCGGCCGCGTGGACGACGTGATCAACGTCAGCGGCCACCGCATCGGCACCGCGGAAGTGGAGAGCGCGCTGGTCTCGCACGCCAAGGTCGCGGAAGCGGCGGTTGTCGGCTTCCCGCACGACATCAAGGGCCAGGGCATCTACGCCTACGTGACCCTGCTGGCCGGAGAAACCGAGAGCGAAGAATTGCGCAAGGAACTGGTGGCGTGGGTGCGCAAGGAGATCGGGCCGATCGCCTCGCCCGACCACCTGCAATGGGCGCCAGGCCTGCCGAAGACGCGCAGCGGCAAGATCATGCGCCGCATCCTGCGCAAGATCGCCGAGGACGCACCGGACCAGTTGGGCGACA
>JAVWUU010000092.1:10628-10904 GCA_036666995.1 Thermomonas sp. | reverse complement strand
CACCATCGACGCAAAATTCACTCTGACCCCATTTCCGAGCGAAGGACTAGAAGCGATCCGGTGCAGTGCGTGCCGTAGCGAAACCAAGGAGGAGGCATCGGCCCGCTTGCGACTTCGACTGACCGGGCTTCTTGAGCCGATGCCGGAGGACATTCGCGGAGGCACCCACCGCATCGGAGCGCACGCGTAGAGCGCCCCTCTCCCGGCGCTACGCGCCACCCTCTCCCGCTAGGGGAGAGGGGTCACCTGCGCCATCACGCCACACAGACGGTCAGG
>JAVWUU010000092.1:0-10615 GCA_036666995.1 Thermomonas sp. | reverse complement strand
AACGCGGTCGCCACGATCAGGCCACCCATGATCGCCACCGCCATCGGCCCGAAGAACACCGAACGCGACAGCGGGATCATCGCCAGCACAGCGGCCAACGCCGTCAGCACGATCGGGCGGAAGCGGCGCACGGTGGCATCGCTGATCGCATCCCATGGCGCGCTGCCATGGGCGATGTCCTGCTCGATCTGGTCGACCAGGATCACCGAGTTGCGCATGATCATCCCGAACAGCGCGATGGTGCCGAGCATCGCCACGAAGCCGAACGGCACCCGCAGGATCAGCAGGAACAGGCTCACCCCGATCAGCCCGAGCGGCGCGGTCAGCCATACCAGCAGCACCCGCGAGAAGCTGCGCAATTGCAGCATCAGCAGCGTGGTCACCACCAGAACGAACAGCGGCATGCCGGCGTTCACCGAGTTCTGCCCGCGCGCGGAATCCTCCACCGTGCCGCCGACCTGCAACAGGTAGCCGGACGGCAGCGCTTCGCGGATCGGATCCAGCGTCGGGCCGATCTGCGCCATCACGCTGGACGGTTGTTCCTTGCCATAGATGTCCGCGCGCACCGTCACCGTCGGCAGGCGGTTGCGATGCCAGACGATGCCATCCTCGAAGCCGTCTTCCAGCGTCGCGATCTGGCTGAGCGGCACCGACTTGCCGCTCGCCGTGGGCACCGCCAGCGAACCGAGCATGCCCAGGCGTTCGCGCTCCTCGCCCGGCCCCCGCAGCAGGATCTCGATCGCCTCGTTGCCTTCGCGATAGGTGCTGACCGACGTGCCGGACAGCGAGCCGGACAGGAATTTCGCCACCGCCGCCGAGCTCACACCCAGCGCGCGCGCGCGTTCCTGGTCGATACGCAAGCGCACCACCTTGCTCGGCTCGTTCCAGTCCAGGTTGACGTTGGTCACATGCGGATTCGCACGCACCTTGTCGGCGACCTGGTGTGCCAGCGCCTGCACGCGATCGATGTGCTCGCCGGAGACCCGGAACTGCACCGGATAACCGACCGGCGGACCGTTCTCCAGGCGCGTGACCCGCACCTGCAGTTCCGGGAACGCCGGCGCTGCTTTTTCGATCAGCCACTTGCGCACGGCCTCGCGCGATTCGATGTCATGCGTGAGCAACACGAACTGGGCGAAGTTCGCCGCCGGCAGCTGTTGGTCCAGCGGCAGGTAGAAGCGCGGCGAACCTGTACCGACGTAGGCGACGTAACTTTCCACGCCTTCCTGCTTCTGCAGCATCGCTTCGAGTTTCTTCGCCTGCGCGGCGGTGGCCTTGAGCGATGCGCCTTCGGCCAGCTCCATGTCGACCATCAACTCCAGCCGCGTGGACGCCGGGAAGAACTGTTGCGGCACGAAGCGGAACAGGGCCAGCGACGCGATGAAGATCGCCACGGTGATCACGATCACCGTCTTGCGGTATTGCACGCACCACGCGACCAGCCTGCGGAAGCGCTGGTAGAACGCGGACTGGTAGGGATCGTGCGCGGCTTCGTGGTGGTGCTTCGCGGTGATGTGGTCGGAGATCGCTTCGCCCACGCGCGGGATGCGACGCGCACCCGATGCGAAGGCATCGCGCAGGCGACGGAACCCGCGACCCAGCATTCCCTTAGGCGCGGCCTCGGCACCCTGTTCTTCGAGCAGCTGGTAGCCGAGGTAGGGAATGAACACCACCGCCGCGACCCACGAAATCAACAGCGCGATCGTCACCACCTGGAAGATCGAGCGCGTGTACTCGCCGGTGCTCGACGCCGCGGTGGCGATCGGGAGGAAGCCGGCCGCGGTCACCAGCGTGCCGGTCAACATCGGGAACGCGGTGCTTTCCCATGCGAACGCAGCGGCCTTGATCCGGTCGTAGCCCTGCTCGATCTTCACCACCATCATCTCGACCGCGATGATCGCGTCGTCGACGAGCAAGCCCAGCGCCAGCACCAGCGCACCCAGCGAGATCTTGTGCAGGCCGATGCCGAAGTAATGCATCGCGGCGAAGGTCATCGCCAGCACCAGCGGGATCGACAACGCGACCACGGTGCCGGTGCGCAAACCGAGCGACAGGAAACTGACCAGCAACACGATGGCGACGGCCTCGGTCAGCACCCTGATGAATTCATCGACCGAACGCGTCACCGCCAGCGGCTGGTCGGACACCTTGCGCAGTTGCATGCCGGTGGGCAGCGTCTTCTGCAGGCGCGCAAACGTCGTTTCCAGCGACTTGCCCAGCTTGAGGATGTCGCCGCCGTCGCGCATCGACACCGCCAGGCCGATCGCGTCCTCGCCCATGAAGCGCATGCGCGGCGCGGGTGGATCCGAGAAACCGCGGGTCACGTTCGCGATCTCGCCGAGTCGGAAGGTGCGGTCGCCGCTGCGGATCGGGAAATCGCGGATCGCCTGCACCGAATCGAAGCGGCCACTGACGCGCATCTGCACGCGCTCGCCGGCGGTCTCGAAATAGCTGGCCGGAACCACCGCGTTCTGCTGGTCCAGCGCTTCCTGCACATCGGTCATCGGGATGCCGAGCGAGGCCAGCTTGGTGTTCGACAGTTCGATGAAGATCTTCTCGTCCTGCAGGCCGAGCAGGTCGACCTTGCCGACGTCGGGCACGCGCTGCAGTTCCAGCTCCAGCCGCTCGGCGTAGTCCTTGAGCACGGCATAGTCGAAGCCGTCGCCGGTCAACGCATAGATGTTGCCGAAGGTGTCGCCGAACTCGTCGTTGAAGAATGGGCCGATGGCGTCGCGCGGCAGGGTCGCCTTGATGTCGCCGACTTTCTTGCGCACCTGGTACCAGAGCGGCTGGATGTCCTTGCTGCGCAGCGAATCCTTGGCGATGAAGATGATCTGCGACTCGCCCGGCCGCGAGTACGCGCGGATGAACTCGTACTGGCCGGTCTCCATCAGTTTCTTTTCGATGCGGTCGGTGATCTGCCGCGAGACCTCTTCGGCGGTCGCGCCCGGCCAGATCGTGCGCACCACCATCGCCTTGAAGGTGAACGGCGGATCCTCGGACTGCCCGAGGTGGCGGTACGACCAGCCGCCGAGCAGGCCCAGCATCAGGATCGCGAAGAGCACCAGCGTGCGGTTGCGCAGCGCCCATTCCGAGAGATTGAAGCGCATGGCGGCTTACCGGGCCGCAGTCGTGGTGGCGACCGCCGGCAACACCGGTCGGTTGTCGCGATCCACCGGCGACACCAGCTGTCCTTCGCGCAACAAGTGTCCGCCGGCCGCGACGACCCAAGCATTCGCATCAACACCGCCCAACAGCGGCACCGTGCCTTCCGCATAGGCTCCGAGTTGCACGGGCGCGAGATGCACGCGGCGCGATTTCGCATCGACCACCCACACCGACGCCGGCTTGCCCTCGCCGTCGCGCTGCACCGCCGACAGCGGCACCCGCAACGCGGCGCGTTCGCCGGCCTGCGGCATGTACACGCGGGCGCTCTGGCCGAGCTCGACCGCCTGCGCCGCATCGCCGTCCAGCGCGACCCGTGCCGCGAACGTGCGGGCTTGCGGATCGGCGGCCGGCGAGATTTCGCGCACGCGCCCCGGCAACAGCTGGCCAGGCGCGCTCCACAACTCGACGACGACCTGCTGGCCCACGCTCACTTCGCGGATACGCGATTCCGGCAGGGCGATGGCGACCTCGCGGCCAACATCGCCGGCCAGGGTGTAGATCGCCTGCCCGGCGGCGACGGTCTGCCCGGCTTCGGCAGAACGCGTCGCGATCACGCCGTCGCGCGGCGCATGCAGTCGCGTGTACGCGGACTGGTTGCGGGCCAGTTCGTACTGCGCGCGCGCGGCGCGATACGCGGCCTGTTGCGCATCGAAGGTGGACTGGCTGACGAGTTTCTGCGCGACCAGCTTGCGGTAACGCTCCAGGTCGCCTCCGATGCGGGTCATCTCCGCCTGCGCCGCACTGGCCTGCAGGGCGGCATCGCCCGGATCGAGCTCGGCCAGCAGTTGGCCGCGCTGGACGCGGTCGCCGGCATCGACCAGGCGCTTGACCAGGTTGCCGCCGACACGGAACGACAACGGGCTCTCGTTGCGTGCGCGGATGTCGCCGGCGTACGCGGCCGGCGCGGTATCGGCGCCTGCCGCGGGATGCATCACCAGCACCGGGCGCGGGGCTTCGACCGCAGGCTCTTGCCCGCCGCAGCCGGCGAGCGTCGCCAGCAATGCCATCCCCAACACCGCACGCACACCGCCTGCGCCGTTCCCCATTTCCCCACTCCGCGGCTCGCGCCTTTACTGGACTGGTCGGTAGAGTATAAATATCGAACCGAATAGTCTAGTATTGCCGGCATGCATCCGTCCGCCAGCAAATCCCCTGCCGAAAACGCCCCCAAGCCCGCCGGCCCCGGCCGTCCGAAGGACCCGGGCAAGCGCGCCGCGATCCTCGATGCCGCCAAGCGATTGTTCGTCGCCCAGGGCTTCGACGGCGTCAGCATGGACCAGATCGCCAGCGAGGCCGGCGTCTCCAAGCTGACCGTGTATAGCCACTTCGGCGACAAGGAAAGCCTGTTCGGCGAGGCGGTGCGCGCGCACTGCGAGGCCGGCATGCCGACCAGCCTGTTCGAGGCCGACCCGACGATGCCGCTGCGCGAACGCCTGACCTCGATCGGCAAGGCGTTCTTCGCGATGGTGATGACGCCGGAAGCGATCGCCGGGCACCGCATCCTGTGTTCGCCGCAAGTCGCCACCAGCACCATGCCGGAAGTGTTCTGGAAAGCCGGCCCGCAACGCGTGCAGCAGGCCTTCACCGAATTGCTCGAGCGCCGCATCGCCGCCGGCGACCTGGACATCGACGACGTCGAACGCGCTGCCGCGCAGTTCTTCACCCTGCTCAAGGGCGAAGCGCATGCGAAGGCGGTATTCGGCTACTGCTGCGGCCGCCGCCAGGAGACCCCGGACGAGCATGTCGATGCCGTGGTCGAGTTGTTCCTGCGCGCGTATGCCCGTCGTTGAAGACAGCCCCGCTGCGCCGTTGGTGCCGGTGACTTCCGGCACTGCGTGCCGGTGTCCTATCACAGCGAAACTGCCAACCATGGAACGGGCCGCCCTTACAATGGCCGGCTCGACGCAATGGACCTTCCCCGCATGAACTTCGACTTCGCCCGCGCCCGCGAAACCATGGTGGAACAACAGGTTCGCCCGTGGGATGTACTGGACAGCCGCGTGCTGGAAACCATCGCCGCGCTGCCGCGCGAAGTCTTCGTGGCGGATGCGCTGCGCAACCTGGCGTATGCCGACACCGAGCTGCCGCTGGGCCATGGCGAATCGATGATGAAGCCGGTGCTGGAAGGCCGCACCCTGCAGTCGTTGCTGCCGCAGGCGCACGAATCGGTGCTGGAAATCGGTACCGGCAGCGGCTACCTGACCGCCTGCCTCGCGCATCTCTCCCGGGAAGTCCTCAGCCTGGAGCAGCATGCCGACCTCGCCGACGCCGCCCGCGCGCGATTGTCCGCGCAGGGCATCGCCAATGCCGATGTGATCGTCGCCGATGCATTCGCGTGGACCACCGATCGCAGCTTCGACGCGATCTGCATCACCGGCGCGCTGGACAACATTCCCGCGCGCTTCACCGACTGGCTGAAGCCGGGCGGTCGCCTGTTCGCGGTGCGCGGTCGTTCGCCGGCGATGGAAGCGGTGCTGGTGCATCGCGACGTCAACGGAACGCGCACCGAATCGTTGTTCGAAACCGACCTGCCGTACCTGGCCGGTGCCGCACCGGCACCCGCCTTCGTGCTCTGAAGCCTCCCCCCAGGACATCCCGCAAGGATCTGCCCCTATGTCGCGTCGCCCGCTTGCCCTCGCCCTTGTCCTTGCCCTGCTGCCCGCCGCGGCGCAGGCGGACGACCTGCTGCAGAGCTACACGAACGCACGCAACAGCGACCCGCAATACGCGGCCGCGGAATCCAACCGCGCCATCGCCGCCGAGCGCCCGGTGCAGGCACGCGCCGTGCTGCTGCCGCAGGTCGGCGGTTCGGTCGGTGTGACCCGCGTCGACCAGGGCAACGGCAGCGCACGCACCGCCTCGTGGGGCGTGGATGCGTCGCAATCGATCTTCGATTTCGGCAACTACACTGCCTTGCGCGCCGCCAAGGCGCAGGACAAGGCCGGTGGCTTCGATCTCGATGCCGCAGGCCACAGCCTGATCACCCGCACCTCTGCCGCGTACTTCCAGGTGCTGGTGCAACTGGAAACGCTGTCCGCCGCCGAAGCCGCCGAGACCGCGCTGAAGAAGCAGTTCGACTTCGCCAGCAAGCGGCTTGAAGTGGGCCTGGCGCCGATCACCGACGTGCACGAAGCGCGCGCGCAGTACGACGCCGCCCGCGCCAGCACCATCCTGGCCCGCAACGCGGTGCAGGACGCCTACCAGGCGCTGGTCGAGATCACCGGCACGCCGGTCGCCAACCTCAAGGGCCTGCCGGACGACTTCAAGCCGGCCTTGCCGGAACGCCAGGACGTCGAAGCCTGGGTCGCCACCGCGCTTTCCGACAATCCGTCGCTCAACGCGCAGAAGGCCGACCTCGAAGCCGCCGAAGCCAATGTCGGCACCGCCCGCTCCGGCCACTACCCGACGCTGGGCCTGCGCGCGTCGTACGGCAAGGCGCTGCCTGGCCTGTGGGATCCGGACTTCGTCGGCAGCAACAAGGCCTCGACCAATGTCGGCCTGACCCTGAGCATCCCGATCTTCTCCGGCTTCGCCACCCAATCGGGCGTGCGCAGTGCACTCGCCCAGCGCGATGCCACCGCCGACGCGGTCGAACAGACCCGTCGTTCGATCGAGCGCAGCACGCGCAACGCCTACCAGGGCTTGGTCGCCGGCATCAGCGAAGTGGAAGCGCGCCGACTGGCGCTGGTGTCCGCGCAGAGCGCCTACGACGCCTCGCAGGTCGGCCTGGAAGTCGGCACCCGTACCGTGCTGGACGTGCTGAACAACCAGCGCACGCTGTTCTCCGCACAACAGGCTTACGCGCAGTCGAAGTACAACTTCCTGCAGAGTCGCCTGCTGCTGGAACAGGCCGCCGGTACCCTGGAAATTTCCGACGTGGAAGACGTGAACCGTCTGCTCACCACCGACGAGTCGATCGCGCGCGGCCTCGGCAACCCCTGAGCTGATCGCGTCAGGCCGAACCGGCCGCGCCGAGCGCCGGTTCGATCAGGGTGACGGTGCGCGCCAGTGCGCCGCGCCCCTCTTCCAGCAACCGCGACGCATTCGCCGCCAATCGCATCCGTGCCGGTTCGTCCGCGAACAAGGCCTGCAGCGCATTGGCCAGGCCGGTCGCATCATCGATCACCCGCATCGCCTCGGCCTCGCGCAGGCGACGGGCGATGTCGGCGAAGTTGTGCAGGTGCGGCCCACTGAGGATCGCGGTGCCGGTCGCCGCCGGCTCCAGCAGGTTGTGCCCGCCGACCGCTTGCAGGCTGCCGCCGACGAAGGCGATGCCGGCGCAGGCATAGAAGCGCACCAGTTCGCCCAGCGTATCCACGACGAACACCTGCGTGCCCTGCGTCGGCCAGGTGTCGGCGCTGCGCGTGGCCACCGCGAAACCCGCAGCCTGCGCGCGCTCGGCAACCGCACGGAAGCGTTCCGGATGGCGAGGCGCCCACAGCAGCAAGGCATCGGGCTGCGAACGACGCAGCAGGCGATGCGCGTCGATGACCGCGGCTTCCTCGTCCTCGTGCGTGCTCGCCGCGATCCATACCGGGCCATTGCCGACGCGATGCGCGGCGAAGTCGGCGGCGAAGGCCGCGGCATCGACCGGGGCCATGTCGAACTTCAGGTTGCCGCTCACTTCCACCCGCTCCGGCAACGCGCCGAGCAGCACGAAGCGGCGCGCATCGTCGCGCGATTGCGCGGCCACCAGCCGCACCGTGCGCAATGCGCGCCGGATCAGCGGCGCCAGTACGCGATAGCCACGCAGCGAGCGCGCCGAGAGCCGCGCATTGAGGATATGGGTGGGAATCCCGCGGTCGCGGCAGCCGAACAGCAGGTTCGGCCACAGTTCGGTTTCCACGATCAGCGCCAGCGCCGGGCGGAAATGATCGAGGAATCGACCCACCGCACCGGGCAGGTCGTACGGCAGGTAGACGTGGGTCACCGCATCGCCCCACAGCGTGCGCACGCGCTCGGAACCGGTCGGGGTGATCGTGGTGACCACCAGCCGCAGGTCGGGCCGCAATTGCCGCAAACGATCGACCAGCGGCGCGGCGGCATTGACCTCGCCGACCGACACCGCGTGCAGCCACAACGGCGCCGACGGGCCACGCTCCGGATAGTTGGCGTAGCGCTCGCTCCAGCGATGGAAATACGCGCGCTGGCGGAAGCCGCGCCAGATCAGGTGGTAGAGCGTGATCGGGACGAGCACGTACAGCGCGACCGAATACAGGCCACGCAAGACGCGTTCGGTGAAGTCGGCCCGCATCGCGACAGGATAGCGAAGCGACCCGCGCCAGTAGAATCCCCCGCATGAACGATGCAGCCGCAATGAAGCCGCCACGCGGACCGCGCCACTGGCCGGTCTGGCTGGGAATCGGCGTCGCCACCTTGCTCGCGCGCCTGCCGTGGCCGCTGCAACGCGTGCTGGGGCGCGGCATCGGCGGTCTGCTGATGCACGTTCTCGGGAGCCGCCGGCGCGTCGCCGCGCGCAACATCGCGCTGTGTTTCCCCGAACTCGATGCCGCCGCGCAGGACGCGTTGCTGCGCAAGAGTTTCGCCGAGCTCGGCATCGGCCTGTTCGAATTCGCGCGGGCGTGGTGGGGCTCGGTCGCACCGATGCGCGGCAAGGTCGTGGTCGAAGGACTGGAGCACCTGGAAGCCGCGCGCGCCGGCGGACGCGGGGTGATCATCGTGTCCGGCCACTTCGTCACGTTGGAATTGGCCGCGCGATTGATGTGCGACCACGCGCCGCTGGCCGGGATGTACCGTCCGCACGATGGCGCGGTGATGGAATGGGCGGTGCTGCGCGGCCGCCTGCGCTACGCCACCGCGATGTTCACCCGCGAGGAACTGCGCCCGGCGCTCCGCCATCTCAAGCAGGGCGGGCTGCTGTGGTTCGCACCCGACCAGGACACCCGCCGCGGCGACAGCGTGTTCGTGCCGTTCTTCGGGCGACCGGCGTACAGCCTGACCTCGACCCACCAGCTCGCACGCTTGTCCGGCGCTGCCGTGATGGGCTTCGCCCACGTGCGCCTGGACGATGGCAGCTACCGGCTGCGACTCACGCCGGTCTTCGAGGATTTTCCGTCGAGCGACGCGACCGCCGACACCGCTCGGGTGATGGCCGAAATCGAAACCATGATCCGCGCCGCGCCGACGCAGTACCTGTGGATCCACCGCCGCTTCAAGCGCCAGCCGGACCAGCCGGACAACGCGCTCTACCGATAAAGCGATGGCTCGCCGGGCGGACGCGTCTTGAACCGCCGATGCACCCACAGGTATTGCTCGGGCGCGGCCTGCAGGCGTTCGCCGATCCACTCCACGTAGCGCGCCGCAGTGGCGGTCTCGTCGGCCTCCGGCCAGTCCGACCACGCGGGTTGCAGGTCGATGTGCTGGCGGCCATCCGCATCGCGTCGGGCCCACATCAGCAGCACGCGCCCACCGCCACGCCGGAGCACGCCGCCGATCGCGCCCAGCGTCGCCGCCTGCACGCCGAGGAAAGGTACGAACACCGTGCGCCGTGCCGCGTTCTGGTCGGGCACGTAGAACACGCCCCGCCCGGCCTGCACCGCCGCGGTGAAACCGGCGATGTCCTTCTTGTCGTAGGTGGCGCCGGCGTACGTGCCGCGTGCCTCGGCGACGGCGGCCTCGATGCAGGCATCGTTGTGCCGGCGAACGAGGATCGGCATCGGCTGGCCGCTGGCCTCGGCGACATGGCGCATCGCCAGTTCGATGCCGTCGTAGTGCGCACCGACCACCACCACGCCGCGGCCTTCCGCGAGCGCCGCATGCAGGTGTTCGATCCCATCGATGCGCGCCAATCCCGCGAGTTGCGCGGGCGTGGCGAACCAGCCGCGCAGGGTTTCCAGCACACCGGTGGTGTTGGAGACCAGCGTGTCCGCCAGCAATTGTTTTCTCGCGACATCGTCCAGGTGCGGGAAGCACAGCGCGATGTTGGTCGCCGCGATCCGCCGGCGCTTCGTATTGACCAGCGGCAGGCGCGACAGCGCGCGGGCGATCGACCGTACCCGCGCGGGCGACAGGCCAGCTACCCATCGTCCCAGCGCAACGAACAGCCGTGCGTGCCAGCAACGCATCACCCGCGTGGATCGCCTTGTCCGCGCTCGGCTTCCAGCACCTTGGCGTACTTGAGGAAGGCGTAGAACGCCTGCGTCCGCGCAGCGAAGTACCCGGCCCACCCATTGAGGACATAGCGCTTGCCGAGGTAAAACTTGAGGAAGACCAGCGGCGGATACACCAGCAGGCGCAGGCCGATAAAGCGCACCCGCTGTTCGCGCTTGTGATCGACCAGCCCGCTGGAATAGCGATTGACCTTGTCGACGCGGTTCGCGAGCTGCGGCTCGCCGTAATGGCGGAACGGCGCATGCAGGTCCATGACGCGGCCATCCACCACCGGCGCGGCGTGCACCGGCACCGTGTTCATCCGCCCGCGTGCCTT
>JAVWUU010000091.1:9255-10935 GCA_036666995.1 Thermomonas sp. | reverse complement strand
CGCGCGGGTGTCCGCGAACGACGGATGGCAGCCGCGTTCCTCGGCCAGTTCGCAGGAGGTTTCCAGTGCGTGGAAATAGATCGTCTCGGCGATCTTCGCGGACAACTGGCGCGCTTCCGCGCTGTCGAACGGCAGGCGCAGCTTGAAGAACACGTCCTGCAGGCCCATGCAGCCCAAGCCCACCGGCCGCCAACGCAGGTTGCCGCGGCGTGCGGTTTCGATCGGATAGAAATTCAGGTCGATGACGCGGTCGAGCTGGCGCACGGCGAGCCGCACGGTCTCGGCGAGCTTGTCGAAATCGAAGAAACCGTCCTCATCGAAATGCCGCGCGAGGTTGATCGAGCCGAGGTTGCACACCGCAGTCTCGTCGTTCGACGTGACTTCCAGGATCTCGGTGCACAGGTTGGACAGGTGGATCACGTTGCCGGCGCGCAGCGTCTGGTTGCTCGCGCGGTTGCATTTGTCCTTGAAGGTCATCCAGCCGTTGCCGGTCTGCGCCAGCGTCCGCATCATCCGCGCGTAAAGCTCGCGCGCCTTGATGGTCTTGAGCGCCTTGCCCTGCGCTTCGGCTTGCACATACGCGCGGTCGAACGCGTCGCCGTAGAGGTCGGTGAATTCAGGAACGACGCGCGGATCGAACAGTGACCAGTCGGCATCGGCCTCGACGCGCTGCATGAACAGGTCGGGGATCCAGTTGGCCAGGTTGAGGTTGTGGGTGCGCCGCGCCTCGTCGCCTGTGTTGTCGCGCAGTTCCAGGAACTCCTCGACATCGCCATGCCACGGCTCCAGGTAGACGCAGGCCGCGCCCTTGCGCTTGCCGCCCTGGTTCACCGCCGACACCGAGGAATCAAGGGTCTTCAGCCACGGCACGATGCCGTTGCTGTGGCCATTGGTGGACTTGATCAGCGAGCCGCGCGAACGCACGCGCGTGTAGCTCACGCCGATGCCGCCGCTGAACTTGCTCAGCTGGGCGATGTCGCCGTACTTCGCGTAGATCGACTCCAGCGTGTCCTGCGGCGAATCCAGCAGGAAGCACGACGACAGCTGCTCATGCGTGGTGCCGCTGTTGAACAGCGTGGGCGAGCTCGGCAGGTAATCGAGTTCGGCCATGCGCCGGTACAGCGCGAGCGCGCCGGAGACGTCCTCGGACAGCGCGCAGCTGATGCGCAGGAAGAACTGCTGCGGGGTCTCGATCACCTTGCGGGTGCGCGGATGGCGCAGCAGGTAGCGGTCGTACAACGTGCGCAGGCCGAAGTAGTCGAAGTGGCGATCCAGCGAGACGTCCAGCGCATCGTTGAGCTTGCGCGCGTTGGCCTGGACGAAGCCGAGCAGGCGGTCGTTGATCAGGCCGAGTTCGTGCCCTCGCGCCACCGATTGCGAGAATGCATGGATCTCCTGTCCCGCCACTTCCTTGGCGATGACGCTGGCCAGCAGTCTCGCCGCGAGCCTGCCGTATTCGGGTTCCTCGCCGGTGAGCAGCGCGGCGGTGCGGATCGAGAGTTCGTCGAGTTCGGCGGTGGTCGCACCGTCGTACAGGCCGGAGATCGTGCGGGTGGCGACGCGCATCGGCTCCACCGCGTGCAGGCCTTCGGCCGCACGTGTCACCGCGCGCACGATCTTGTTGAGATCGACCGCCTCGCTCGCGCCGTTGCGCTTGGTCACCCGCATCGTGGTCGCGGT
>JAVWUU010000091.1:0-9155 GCA_036666995.1 Thermomonas sp. | reverse complement strand
ACCGCGCGCACGATCTTGTTGAGATCGACCGCCTCGCTCGCGCCGTTGCGCTTGGTCACCCGCATCGTGGTCGCGGTGGGCGGCGGGGTCAGGTCGAACGAGGTGGCGACAGGTGGCGGCGCAGCGTGCGCCTCGGCGGCTAGCAAGGTCTCGGACATCGGGTGACTCCATGCGTGATGCACGATCCTTGCCTGTCCCTCGCAGGCGCGGATGGCATCGGAAACGCAGGGTCTGGCATCGGTGTCGCACGGCCTGCGACGTGCATGCAGGGCATGCGGCCGGCCATGCTGCACCAGCCATCTCCCCCCGGAGATTCGTCGGCCGGCACCGCGCGGCGTGCTTCGCGCGGCTGTCGGCAGGTCTTCGGACTCATGGATGCGGCATCGGCGAACCGTTGCCTCCTTGGTCGCGGCTTCCCGGGATCACCATCCCAGTGCCAGTTGCGACCTCGTCTCCATTTACCGCTGCGGGGCAGTGCCGGGATGAGCGCCACATCCTTGGATGAGCGCCGCACCGGCTTCCCTTTTCATCCAGTGGTAGTAGCCACCGGAACCGACGACCACAACATATTGGGTGACCCACGATGCGTCAATCGAAAACTGGATCTCCGTGCAACGCGCAAACAAAAAGCGGGCCGAAGCCCGCTTTTCGTGTGGATCCGTTGGCGCTGGCGATTACTCGCCGGTGCCTTCGCCTTCGGCGACGGCCTTCATCGACAGGCGGATGCGGCCCTGCTTGTCGACTTCCAGCACCTTGACCTTGACCACGTCGCCTTCCTTCAACACGTCGCCGACCTTCTCGACGCGGTCGTTGGAGATCTGCGACACGTGCACCAGGCCGTCCTTGCCCGGGGCGATGGTCACGAACGCACCGAAGTCCATCAGCTTGGCGACCTTGCCCTCGTAGATGCGGCCCGGCTCGACGTCGGAGGTGATCTGCTCGATGCGATCCTTCGCGGCCTTGCCGGCGGCGGCATCGACCGAGGCGATGGTGATCGTGCCGTCGTCCTTGATGTCGATCTGCGCGCCGGTTTCCTTGGTGATCGCCTGGATCACCGAGCCGCCCTTGCCGATCACTTCGCGGATCTTGTCGGGGTGGATCTTGATGGTGATCAGGCGCGGCGCGAAGTCGGACAGCTCGGCGCGCGGCGCGGTCAGCGCGTTCGCCATCTCGCCAAGGATGTGCAGGCGACCGGCCTTGGCCTGCGCCAGCGCGACCTTCATGATCTCCTCGGTGATGCCCTGGATCTTGATGTCCATCTGCAGTGCGGAGATGCCATTGCTGGTGCCGGCGACCTTGAAGTCCATGTCGCCCAGGTGATCCTCGTCGCCGAGGATGTCGGACAGCACGACGAAGTCGTTGCCTTCCTTGACCAGGCCCATCGCGATGCCGGCGACCGGTGCCTTGACCGGCACGCCCGCGTCCATCAGCGCCAGCGAGGAACCGCAGACCGAGGCCATCGAGGACGAACCGTTCGATTCGGTGATCTCGGAGACCACGCGGATCGTGTACGGGAAGGCTTCCATGGTCGGCATGACGGCCAGCACGCCGCGCTTGGCGAGGCGACCGTGGCCGATCTCGCGGCGCTTCGGGCCCATCATGCGGCCGGCCTCACCCACCGAGTACGGGGGGAAGTTGTAGTGGAACAGGAAGTGTTCCTTGTACTCGCCACCAACGGCATCGATGATCTGGCCGTCGCGCGCGGTGCCGAGGGTCACGGCGACGATCGCCTGGGTCTCGCCGCGGGTGAACAGCGAGGAGCCGTGCACGCGCGGCAGGATGCCGACCTTGGAGGTGATCCCGCGCACGGTGTCGAGCGCACGACCGTCGATGCGGATCTTGGTGGCCAGCACCGAGTCGCGCATGGTCTGGTATTCGAGCTCGCCGAATTCCTTCGACAGCTCGGCGGCCTTCCAGCCGTTGGCTTCGGACTGCTCGGCCAGCGCGGCCAGCACGTCCTTCTTCAGCGCCGAGATCGCGTCCTTGCGCTCCAGCTTGTCGCGCACTGCGAAGGCCTGGGTCAGGCGCTCGCCGATGGCGGCCTTCAGTGCGTCGACCACACCGGCAGTCGCGGCAGGCGCAGCCCAGGTCCACTTCGGCTTGCCGGCTTCGGCAACCAGCGCATTGATGGTGTCGATCGCGACCTGCATCTGCTGGTGACCGAACACGACCGCGCCGAGCATGACTTCTTCCGACAGCTCTGCGGCTTCGGATTCGACCATCAATACCGCGTCCTTGGTGCCGGCGACGACCAGCTCGAGCTGCGAGTCCTTGAGCGCGCTGACGGTCGGATTGAGCAGGTACTGGCCATCCTTGTAACCGACCTTGGCGGCACCGATCGGGCCATCGAACGGGGCGCCGGTCAGGGCGACCGCCGCCGAGCAGCCGATCAGGGCGAGGATGTCGCCGTCGACTTCCGGGTTCAGCGACATCACCGTCGCGATCACCTGCACTTCATTGCGGAAGCCATCCGGGAACAGCGGGCGGATCGGGCGATCGATCAGTCGGCTGGTCAGCGTTTCCTTCTCGGTCGCGCGGCCTTCGCGCTTGAAGAAGCCACCCGGGATGCGGCCGCCGGCGTAGAACTTCTCCTGGTAGTCCACGGTCAGCGGGAAGAAGTCCTGGCCTTCGCGCTGGGTCTTGGCCGCCACCGCGGTGCACAGCACGACGGTGCCGTCGCACGAGACCATCACGGCGCCGCCGGCCTGGCGGGCGATCTCGCCGGTTTCGAGGGTGACGGTCTGGTTGCCGTACTGGAAGGACTTGCTGATCTTCGCCACGTGGGAATCCTTGGATGTCTTGATCGTCTACGCAGCGGAGCCCCGCTCCGTGCGCTGCATCGCGGGGCGATGCGGGAATGCGGCATGGCCGCGATGGAATGTGTTGGTTACCGCAAGAAACGACGTGCTAAAAAAAGACCGCGGCGCATTGCTGCGCCGCGGTGGGTGTTTCGATCAGCGACGCAGGCCGAGTTTGCCGATCAGCGCCTTGTACCGCTCGCCATCCTTGCGGTGCAGGTAGTCGAGCAGGCTGCGACGGCGGTTGACCATCATCAGCAGGCCACGACGGCTGTGGTGATCCTGCTTGTGCGACTTGAAGTGCTCGGTGAGCATTTCGATGCGGGCGGTGAGCAGGGCGACCTGCACTTCCGGCGAACCGGTGTCGTTGTCGCCGCGCTTGTGTTCGTTGATGACTTTCTGGGAATCGATGGACATGGTTGCCTCGTAGTCGCGTGGCCTGCAGTCGCCGGCGAATGGTCGCCTGCACCGCACGGCTCGCCGTGATGGTGATGTTCGGAAATGAATGCGCTCCGGGGAGCAGCGGAATTATAGCCCGCATCGGCAAGCCGGGCAACGCGGCCTGCGGGCCGATCCTCAGTCCGCGCCTGATTCCGCGAGCTTGCCGGTTGCCGCCGCCCAGCGGAACAGTCGCGATGGACGCAAGCCGCCTTCTGCGTCCACCTCGCCCAGGCCGAGCCCGCGGCCATGCTCATCCAGCACCGCGACCTGCCCAGCAGGTCGATATGGGCCTCGCACGCCTTGACCGCGGCCGAGCCGCTGGGCCTGCACCTCATTGACCCGCACCGATGGCCACGAGGACATCCCGGCCTCGATCGGCAGCAGGCAGGCCTCGAGCACACGCTCGCCCGCCTGCGCGCGCAGGTCTTCCAGCGCCGGCAGCGTCCACATCCGCGGCTCGCGGAACGGATCCACCCACAACCGCCGCAGTTCCGCCACATGCGCGCCACAACCGAGCAATTCGCCAAGGTCGCGGACCAGGCTGCGCACATAGGTGCCGGAACCGCATTCGATGTGCAGCCGCAGCGTTGGCGATGCGCCGTTCTCCAACTGGCCGTCCAGCAGGTCGGCCGCATTCAGCAGGTCGAAGGCATGTACGTCGATATCACGTTCATCGATTTCGATGGTTTCGCCGCGACGAGCCTTGGCATACAGCGGCTCGCCGCCGCGCTTGAGCGCGGAATAGATCGGCGGCCGTTGGCGGATGCGCCCGGTCAGCCGTGCCAGCGCAGCATCGATCTGGTCGATCGAAAGCGCCGGTACCGGGCGCTCGCGCAAGGGCTGGCCTTCGGCGTCGTCGGTGTCGGTGGTGATGCCGAGCCGGGCCACGGTCTCGTAAGCCTTGCGTGCGCCCAGCAGGCCACCGGCGATCTTGGTGGCCTCTCCGAAGCAGACCGGCAACAGGCCGGTGGCGAGCGGATCCAGGCTGCCGGTGTGGCCGCCCTTCTCGGCACGGAACAGGTGGCGCACGCGCTGCAGGGCCTGGTTGGACGACAGGCCCTGCGGCTTGTCGAGCAGCAGGATGCCATCCAGCCCGCGGAACACCGTGCGTTCGCGCTTGGGGCGCGGCATCGGTGCCGATGGATTATTCGGAATCGTCACTGGCGCGGACGTCGCGCAGCAGGGTGTCGATGCGTTCGCCGCGATCCACCGACTCGTCGTAATGGAAATGCAGCTCCGGCACGTGGCGCAACTTCATCGCGCGCGCCAGCTGGTAGCGGATTTCCGGCGCCAGTTCCTTCAGCGCCTTGACCGTTTCCGGCGCCCTTTCGGCCTGCAGCACGGTGACGAAGACCTTGGCATGCGCCATGTCGCGGGTGACTTCGACGTCGGAGACGCTGGTCGAGCACAGGCCGTGCTCGCGCACGGCCGCATGCACCAGAGTGCCGAGCTCCCGGCGCAATTGCGCCGAGACCCGGTCGGTGCGGTGGAATGACTTCTGCGCCATTGCGGTTGCGGCACGCCTTACAGCGTGCGCTGCACCTCGATGCGCTCGAAGCATTCGATCTGGTCGCCCGGCTTGACGTCGTTGTACGCCTTCACGCCGATGCCGCACTCGGTGTTGACTCGCACTTCATCAACATTTTCCTTGAAGCGGCGCAGCGACTCCAGCTCGCCCTCGAACACCACCACGCTGTCGCGCAGCACGCGGATCGGCTTGCTGCGCTTGACCACGCCTTCGATGACCATGCAACCGGCCACCGCACCGAACTTGGAGCTGCGGAACACGTCGCGGACCTGGGCGATGCCGATGATCTCCTCGCGGATTTCCTTGCCGAGCACATTCGACGCGACCTGTTTCACCTGGTCGATGACGTCGTAGATGATCGAGAAGTAACGCAGGTCGACGCCATTGCCTTCGATCACCCGGCGCGCGGACGCGTCGGCACGGACGTTGAAGCCGATCACCGTAGCCTTGGACGTCGCCGCCAACTGCGCGTCGGACTCGGTGATGCCGCCCACGCCGGAGCCGATCACGTTGATGCGGATCTGCTCGTTGGACAGGCCGGTCAGCGCTTCGCGCAGGGCCTGCATCGAGCCGTGCACGTCGGCCTTGACCACCAGGTTGAGGGTCTGCTGCGAAGCGCCCTCGCCCATCTGCGCCATGATGTCTTCCATGCGGTTGCCGGCAGCGGCGACCAGGCGCGTCTCGCGACGCTTGGCGTCGCGCTGCTGGGCCACGTCCTTGGCCAGGCGCTCGTCGGCCACGACCACGAAGTCGTCACCGGATTCCGGCACGCCGGAGAGGCCCAGGACCTGCACCGGGATCGACGGGCCCGCCTGCGCCACCTGCGAACCGGTTTCGTCGAACAGGGCGCGCACGCGGCCGTACTGGATGCCGCACACCAGGTAATCGCCCTTCGACAACGTGCCCTGCTGCACCAGCACCGTAGCGACCGGGCCACGGCCCTTGTCCAGCGCCGACTCGATGACCACGCCACTCGCGCGACCCTCGAACACGGCCTTGAGGTCGAGCACTTCGGCCTGCAGGTTGATCGCGTCGAGCAGGTCGTCGACGCCCAGGCCGGTCTTCGCCGACAACTCCACCATCTGGGTGTCGCCGCCGAAGTCTTCCGCCACCACGTCGTGCGCCAGCAGGTCGTTCTTGACCCGCGACGGATCGGCGTCGGACTTGTCGATCTTGTTGATCGCCACGATCAGCGGCACCTTCGCCGCCTTCGCGTGCTTGATCGCCTCGATCGTCTGCGGCATCACGCCGTCGTCGGCCGCGACCACCAGGATCACGATGTCGGTCAGCTTCGCGCCGCGCTGGCGCATCTGCGTGAACGCGGCATGGCCCGGGGTATCGAGGAAGCTGATGGTGCCCTTCGGCGTCTCGACGTGGTACGCGCCGATGTGCTGGGTAATGCCGCCGGCTTCGCCGGAGGCGACCTTGGTGGTGCGGATGTAATCCAGCAACGAGGTCTTGCCGTGATCGACGTGGCCCATGATCGTGACCACCGGCGGCCGCTGCTGCTGGTCGCCCTGCACCTGCTCGACATGCGCCAACAGCTCGCTTTCGGCGTCGCCCGCATCCACGTGCACGGCCTTGTGGCCGAGCTCTTCGGTCACCAGCACCGCGGTGTCGTGGTCGATGGTCTGGGTGATGGTCGCCATCACGCCCATCTTGAACAGCTGCTTGACCACGTCGCCGCCCTTCAGCGCCAGCTTCTGCGCGAGGTCGGAGACGGTGATGGCGTCGCCGATGGCGATCTCGCGCACCATCGGCGCGACGGGCTTCTGGAACCCGGTGCCGGTGCGCGACTGGTCGAGCGAGCGCTGGCGCTGCTTCGGCTTGCCGCGCGTATTCGCGCTGCTGCTGCGACGCGCGCGATCCGACGCGGACAGGTGCAACTGGCCGGCGAAGCGCGCGGTGTTGTCGTCGTCCTCGACGCCGGCAACCATGGCGTGCGAACCACGATGGGCCTTGCCCTTCGCAGCCGCGGCGCCCTTGTCGGCCTCGCGCGCAGGCGCGGGCTTCGGGTGGCCGTGGTGGCCGGGCTTGGGCTTGTTCGCGTCGTCCTGCACCGCCGCTTCGGCGGCGGCCAGGCGGCTGCGTTCGGTCTCGGCATCCGCAACCCGCTTGCGCTCGGCGAGTTCATCCGCGCGCTGGCGATCCTTGGCCGCAAGCGCCAGTTGCTCGGCCTCGTTGCGCTGGCGCGATTCGGCAAGCTTGCGATGGATCTCGGCGAGCTCGGAATCGGGATCGATGGCAGCCCCGGCACCCGGCTTGTTGAGGGTGACCTTCTTGCGCACGACCACGTCGATCGTGCTGGCGCCGCGCCCCGACTTGGCGTTGCCGCCCACGGTGATTTCCTGCTTGCGGCTGCGGTTGAGCACGATCTTGCCGGGCGCGACGACTTCCTCGGCGGCGCTTTCGGACTTGCCGTGCGAACGCTTGAGGAAGCCCAGCAGCTTGACTTTCTCGATGCTGGTGACGACCTGGTCGGGGCCGCTGAAGCTCATGCCGGCCTCGGCCAGCTGCTCCAGCAGTTTCTCGACCGGCGTGTTCACCAGTTCGGCCAGCTTGCGGATGGTGGTTTGCTGCGACATTCGGATTCCGGTGTCTTTGGCCGCCACGTGGACGGCCGGACTATCAATTGATCGGGCGATTGTAGGACGGGTCTCGGCCCGTCGGAACATCATGCGTTGCGGGCCTCGGCCCCTCTTGCGGTCGTGCTAGTGCTGTCGGGCTTACTCGAACCAGTGCTTGCGCGCTTCCATGATCAGGGCCGCGGCGCGTTCGGCATCCATGCCTTCCACGTCCTCGATCTCGTCGGTGGCGGCTTCGGCCAGGTCTTCGCGGGTACGGACGCCACGCTCGGCCAAGGCATAGGCCGTGGCTTCGTCCATCCCCTCCAGCGACAACAGGTCTTCGGCCGGCTGGTGTTCTTCCAGGCCTTCCTCGACCGCCAGCGCGTCGTTCAGCAGCGCATCGCGGGCACGCGAGCGCAGTTCCTCGACGATGTCCTCGTCGAAGCCTTCGACCGCCAGCAATTCGCCGACCGGCACGTAGGCGATTTCCTCGACCGAGTTGAAGCCTTCCGCGACCAGGATGCCGGCGATTTCCTCGTCGACTTCCAGCTTGTCGATGAACAGCTGGCGCGACGCGGCCTGTTCGGCCTCCGACTTGGCCTGCACCTGGTCGGCGGTCATCACGTTGAGCTGCCAACCCGTGAGACGGCTGGCCAGGCGCACGTTCTGGCCACCACGACCGATCGCCTGCGCAAGCTTGTCCTCGGCGACGGCGAGGTCCATCGAGTGCTTGTCCTCGTCGACGATGATCGACTGCACTTCCGCCGGCGCCATCGCGTTGATCACGAACTGCGCGGCGTTGTCGCTCCACAGGATGATGTCGACGCGCTCGCCGTTGAGTTCGTTGGTCACCGCCTGCACTCGCGAACCGCGCATGCCGATGCAGGCGCCGATCGGATCGGTGCGGTTGTCGTGCGCCAGCACCGCGATCTTGGCGCGGTCGCCCGGGTCGCGCGCGCAGGCCATGATCGAGACCAGGCCCTGGCCGACTTCCGGCACTTCCAGCTTGAACAGTTCCATCATGAATTCCGGCGCGGCGCGGCTGATGAACAACTGCGGCCCACGCGGCTCGGAACGCACGTCGAACAGGTAACCGCGCACGCGGTCGCCGGTGCGCAGCACGTCGCGCGGAATGCCCTTGTCCTTGGAGATGATCGCTTCCGCATTGCCGCCCAGGTCGACGTAGATGTTGCCGCGCTCGACGCGCTTGACCACGCCAGTGACCAGCTCGCCCACGCGATCCTTCCAGGCATCGACGACCTGCGCGCGCTCGGCCTCGCGGACGCGCTGCACGATCACCTGCTTGGCGGCCTGCGCGGCGATGCGGCCGAAGTCCGGGTTCTCGATCTGCTCTTCGATGTAGTCGCCGACCTCGACTTCGTCGCTCTCGTCGAGCGCGTCCATCAGGCGCACCTGGCGATCCGGCGATTCCATCACCACGTCATCGGCCACCACTTCCCAGCGGCGGAACGTTTCGTAGCTGCCGTCCTTCGGGTCGATCTGCACGCGCACCAGCACGTCCTGCTCGGCGTAGCGCTTCTTGCCCGCCGATGCCAGCGCAGCCTCGATCGCTTCCAGGATCACCGACTCCGGCACGCCCTTCTCGGCCGCGACCGCATCGACGACAAGCAACAATTCCTTGCTCATTTCCGCTTACTCCGCATCGGACGGCTTGCGGGCCGCCGGTTGTTTGGTTGGTGTCTTCGCCGCAGGCTTGTTGCCCGCGGGCTTGTTGGTTTTTTTCTGCTTGCCCGGCCGCGCATCGCGCCCGGACTCGTCCACTGCCGGCGCCAGGCCCAGCGCGATCCAGTCCGGCATCAG
>JAVWUU010000090.1:0-11002 GCA_036666995.1 Thermomonas sp. | reverse complement strand
CGCGGTCAATATCGAAGTCGACCTGCTGGCGCGCTACGTGGAGCGGTTGCTGGCGACGAAATGAGCATGCTGTCATGCCAGCGAAGGCTGGCATCCAGCGTCTTTCGCCGATCCGAGAAAATCGAAGTCACTGGATTCCTGCCTTCGCAGGAATGACGAGCAAGGGCAGCAAAGGCAATGGCATTCGCAAGCATCCCCGAACTGCTGGAAGAACTCCGCGCCGGCCGCATGGTCGTCATCGTCGACGACGAGGATCGCGAGAACGAGGGCGACCTGATCATGGCCGCCGAACTGGTGCGGCCGGCCGACATCAACTTCATGGTCACCCACGCGCGCGGCCTGGTCTGCCTGTCGCTGACCCGCGAGCGTTGTGCGCAATTGGGACTCGCGCCGATGGTGCAGGCCAACACCGCGCAGTTCCACACCAACTTCACCGTCAGCATCGAGGCCGCCGAGGGTGTCACCACCGGCATCTCCGCCTACGACCGCGCGCATACCATCCGCACCGCCGTACGACCGGACGCGAAGTCCAGCGACCTCAGCCAGCCGGGGCACATTTTCCCGCTCACCGCGCAGCCGGGCGGCGTGCTGACCCGCGCCGGCCACACCGAGGCCGCGAGCGATTTGCCGATGCTGGCAGGCCTCGAACCGGCCGGCGTACTGGTCGAGGTGATGAACGCCGATGGCGGCATGGCCCGGCGCCCGGAGCTTGAAGTGTTCGCCCGCGAGCACGGCCTGAAGATGGGCTCGATCGCCGACCTGATCGCGTATCGCCTGGCGACCGAGCACACCGTCGAGCGCATCGACGAACGCGCCATCGACACCGAATTCGGCGCGTTCCGGTTGGTCACCTATCGCGACCGCATCGCCCATGAGCTGCATTTCGCACTGGTGCGCGGCACCCCCGACAAGGACACGCCGACGCTGGTGCGTGTGCAGGTGGAAAACCCGCTGAGCGACCTGCTGCACTGGCGCCGCGACGATTTCGGCGTGGCCGCCACCGATGCGCTGCGCGCGATCGCCGCCGAAGGGCAGGGCGTGATGGTGGTCCTGTCCGAGCCGCGCAATGCCGAGGCCCTGCTGGCGCGCCTGCGCGAACAGGCGGCGCCCGCCGCGAACAGCAAGGATGTGGGCCAGTGGCGGCGCAATGGCGCCGGCGCGCAGATCCTGGCCGACCTCGGCCTCGGCAAGCTGCGCGTGCTCGGCACGCCGCGCCGGCAGGTCGGCCTGGCCGGGTACGGGCTGGAAGTCGTGGAGACCGTGGTCCTGCCGGCGCGCTGAGGCGCGTTAAACTGCACGGCCCCGTTCCGACCGCCGATCCCATGCCTTACATCGAAGGCGACCTGCGTGCCCCTGAAGGCGCGCGCTTCGCGATCATCGCCAGCCGCTGGAACCCGCGCATCGTCGATGCGCTGGTGGCGTCGGCGCGCGATGCGCTCATCGGCAACGGCGTGGACGAGGCCGCCATCGATGTCGTCCGCGTGCCCGGCGCATGGGAATTGCCGATGGCGGCGCGCGACCTGGCGATGGCCGGCAAGCATGCGGCGATTGTCGCGCTGGGCTGCGTGGTGCGCGGCGATACCCGCCATTACGAGCAGGTGGCCGATGGCGCGTCCGAGGGCCTGATGCGCGTCGCGCTGGACACCGGCGTGCCGGTGCTCAACGGCGTGCTGGCGGTGGAACGATTCGAGGATGCCGCCGCACGCGCGGGCGGCAGCCATGGCAACAAGGGCGAAGAGGCGGCACTGGTGGCGATCGAAATGGCGAACCTGCGGGAAAAACTGGCATGAACCGGCATCGCAACGATGGCATCGACCCCGTGGCCCGCTCGCGCTCGCGCCGTCGCGCGCTGCAGGCCATCTACGCCTGGCAGCTGAGCGCGACCAGCGAAGGCGCACTCATCGCGGAGTTCGCGCATGAGCAGGCGCACGAGATCGCGGACCTCGAGTATTTCGAAGACCTGGTGCGTGGCGTGTTGCGTCACGTGGCCCAATTGGATGCCGCGCTGTCGGACTTCATCGATCGCACGATGAACGAAGTCGACCCGATCGAGCGCGCCGCGCTGCGGATCGCCGCCTACGAACTGCTGCATCGCCCCGATGTGCCGTACCGGGTGGTGATCAACGAGGCGATCGATTCGACCAAGCGCTTCGGCTCCGAACACGGCCACACCTATGTCAACGGCGTGCTGGACAAGGCGGCCGCGACATTGCGCGGCGTGGAAGCGCGGAAGTCATAGCTGTCATTCCCGCGAAGGCGGGAATCCAGTGACTTTCGTGCAGTTCGCCAGTGAGCTCCAACTGCAAAGACGCTGGATTCCCGCCTTCGCGGGAATGACGATCAAGAGAATGTCCAGCGTGGAATTCGACCTGATCGAACGCATCCGCCAGCGCGTTGCAACGCGCGGCGACGTGGTGCTCGGCATCGGCGACGATGCCGCGTTGCTGCAGCCGCCGGCTGGCATGCAGCTGGTCGTGGCGATGGACACGCTCAACAGCGGCGTGCATTTCCCGCCGGAAACCGCGGCCGCCGACATCGGCTGGAAGGCGCTGGCGGTGAACCTGTCGGATCTCGCAGCGATGGGCGCGACGCCGGCCTGGTGCACGCTGTCGTTGTCGCTGCCCGATGCGGATGCCGGCTTCGTCGAGGGGTTCCTGGACGGATTCCTCGCGCTTGCCGCCGAATACGACGTTGCCTTGGTCGGTGGCGATACCACGCGCGGGCCACTGTCGGTCTGCGTGGCGGCCCATGGGTTCATCGAGCCGGGCACCGCGTTGCGTCGCGATGGCGCGCGCGTCGGCGATGAAGTCTGGATCAGTGGCACGCCCGGCGATGCGGCGGCTGCACTGGCGCAGTGGCAGGCGGGCAACGCGATCGATCAGGCGCTGCGGGCGCGGCTGGACCGGCCGACGCCG
This sequence comes from Thermomonas sp., assembly GCA_036666995.1. Classification (GTDB taxonomy): domain Bacteria; phylum Pseudomonadota; class Gammaproteobacteria; order Xanthomonadales; family Xanthomonadaceae; genus Thermomonas. The sequence goes on along the minus strand of JAVWUU010000090.1, from coordinate 8,087 downwards.
CGTGTATCGCTCGGACGCGCATTGCGCGGCATCGCGACCGCCTGCATCGATGTGTCCGATGGCCTGCTGGCCGACCTCGGCCATGTCTGCAAGGCCAGCGCAGTGGCTGCATGCGTGGACGTGGATGCATTGCCCGCTTCGGACGCATTGCGCATGCAGTTCGACGTGGATGCACGCAAGCGATTGCAGGCAACCGGCGGCGACGATTACGAGCTGTGTTTCACCGCGCCGGCAGCGCGCCACGGCGAGGTGCTGGATGCCGCCGCGTCTTCGCTCGTGCCAGTGGCTTGCATCGGTCGCATCGTCGCCGGCGAGGGCGTATCCGCCGTCGATGCGAATGGCGTGGCATGGATGCCGGCATCGCCCGGCTATCGGCACTTCGACTAGTCGATGCAGGCGCCGTGCCGGAGGTCATCCCGACCTCGCGCACTGTGCGTGCATCGGCAGGGAACGCATCCTGCCTGCCACATTCGCGCAAGGCAGGGGAACGAAGATGGTCAGGAAGATCCTGGTGGGGATGGCGCTGGTGGCGGTCCTCGGCGCGGTCGGCGCGAGCGGCTACCAGTTCGGCAAGTTCCTCAAGGAGCGCGAACGCGCGGAAGCGACCCAGGCCAGTTGAAGCGCGGTCAGCGACCCCTGCGGCCGCGTTCCTCGTCTTCCTCGTCCTTCTGCTCGGGCAGCGCCTTCACCAGGGGCTCGACAAGAGCCAGGGGAATCACGGTCGCCTTGCCGTCTCCCGCCAGCCCCGGTTGGGATTCCATCGCGCTGGCCGCCGAGATCGCGGCGTTGACCGGCAGCAATGGCGCGGTCACGCGCAGGTCCCTGGCAACGGCGGCAGTGCCGGAGACATCGCGATAGAGCGCGAGCGCCAGCATGACCGAGGCAAGCGTGCTCGGGTGGGTGCCGTCGGGGTAGAGCTTGATCTCGGGCTGCGCCTTGTGCAGTGCGTTCAGCGCGCCCGCGGCATCGAATACGGCCGCATCGTGCTTCTTGGCGATCATGCGCACGCTGCGATCCAGCTTGCCTTGCCACCGGTCGTCGGGCCCCCAGGTGCCGAACAGCAGCACTTTCGCGCCTTGCGACTTGGCGAGTTCCGCGAAATCCCGATAGGCCTGGACGCTCGCCGCGCACGGCGCCTTGCGCTGTTCCATCAGGCTCGACATGCAGGCCGCAAGGTGGCCGCCCTGTTCCTGCAGGACCACGGCGTCGAACTTGCGCGCGCGCAGGGCGGCGGTGACATGGCCCTCGTCCAGGCGGTCGTCGAGCTTGCCGCCTGCCGCAGCATAGGTTTCGGTGGTGATCGGCGTGCCCTGCGAAGCGCCGACGGCACGCAGCAGCGCGGGCAGGTTGTTGGTGTAGGTCAGGCTGTTGCCGACCAGCAGCACGCGGTATTCCCTGGGTGCCGGATCCTGCGCCTGGAGGCCGGCGAACGGAGCGAGCAGGAGACTGAGGCCGAGCAGGAGGCGTGGCGGCATGGCGGCGGGCGCGATGGGAAACGCTGCAGCCTACGGGTTCGCGCGCCCGGCCGCGTATGCCGTTGGTTGGCCGGCGGACCGGCTCAGGCGTCGTCGGCGCGGAACGCGTCCTTCAGCCATTCGATCGTGGGCGTGGCCGGATCGCCACTGGCGGCGACCACGTCGAAGCGGCAGGGCGCATCGGCATGACGGGGGTTCCGTTGCAGGAATACTTCCGCTGCATGCACGAGACGCCGGCGCTTGCCGGCATCGACCGAGGCCGCGCCACCGCCGAATGCGTCATTCGCGCGGTAGCGAACCTCGACGAAGATCACGGTGCCGCCGTCGGCCCCGCTCTTGTCGAGCATGACCAGGTCGATCTCGCCGGCGCGGCTGGCGGCGTTGCGGTCGAGCAGGCCCAGGCCGAGGGCCTGCAGGTGGGCGAGTACGGCGGTTTCCACCGCATCGCCGCGGATGCGCCGCGCGGTGCGTCGGTCAGCGGGCGCCATCGGCCAACGGCACCGGCACGCCGCCGGAGAACCGCGACCATGCCGGCACGCGCAGCACGTAGCCGAACCCGTCCAGGCTGAGCCGCCCGGTCGCACCGGCGATGTCGCCGTTGTTCGACAGCGCCATCCGCTCCAGGTGGCCGGTCAGCAGCCAGGCGTCGTAGCCGAACGCGAAGAGGCGAGCGGCCGGTCCCTTGGCGGTATCGACGCGGGCCGCAGCACTGGCTTGCGAGGGCAGGCCGTCGACCCCGCGCACGCCCCAGGCCTCGGTGGGATAGACGATGCCGTCCAGCACCGCGTCATCGGCCGGCTTGCCGGTGCCGGACACGATCTGCGAGGTCGCCACGCGCGTCCCGGCATTGATGCCTGCCAAGGCCAGGCGCGGGAGCAATGCGCGCGCCTGCGTGGCCTTCATCGCCAGCACCACCGCATCGACGCCCTGCGCGGTCGCGATGTCTTCGGTGACCTGCACGCCGCGGCGTTCCAGGTGCGCCTTGGCGGTGTTCGCGCTGCGTCGTTGCGCATCTTCGCCGCCATGCTGGATCAGCGCGCGTTTCGCGCCGCGCTGGATCAGGTATTGGGCGATGCTGATGCCCTCGTCCTCCGGCGAAAGCGAGAACGCCGCGCTGCCGGCAGGTGGGGTGTGGCTGCCGCGATTAAGGGCGAGCAGCGGCACCGAAGGCGTGTCGTCGGCGAACACGGCATCGACTTCGTCGCGGCCGAGCGGACCGACCACGAAGTCGTTGCCTTCGGCGGCGGCCCGCGCATACGCCGAGGAGGCGCCTGCGGCAGTGTCGTAGAAACGCACTTCCGGGCGACGTCGGCTTTCGCCGTAGTAGCCAGCCAGGAACCCGTCGCGCACGGACGCGGCGGCCGCGGATTGCCCGCCGCTCAGCGGCAGCAGCACGCCAACCTTCAGCGGTGGGCGGTAGCCGTCGCGATCGGCTGCGGGCCGATCGGCCGCGCCGAAGCTGGTGTCGCTACGGTCGAATGGCCGTGGCAGCGGCAGGCCACGATTGATGAGCGCACGGCCGGCGAAGGAGTAGAGCGGGTCGCCGACCGGCAAGCGCGCGGCATCGCGGGCCAGCGCGGCATCGTCCAGGCCAGCCAGCAGGGCTTCGATGCGACCGGCGTTGGCGGTGCGCGCCGGTCCCGACAGTGCGGCATGTCCCTGTGCCAGCGCCTGCGCCTCGGTGAAGGCGGCGCTGTAGGCGGACGTCGCGGCGGCGGGCTGCTGCACGTCCACGCTGGCGCAGCCGGCCAGGGCGGCCAGCAACAGGACGGCGATGGCGGATTGTTTCAGGGCCACGTCTCGGCGCTCGTTCGGGAACCGGCTAGGATTCTACCCGCGACCACGATGAAGGCAGGCGATGCAACGTTCCGGAACCCTGTTCGTCGTGGCCACGCCGATCGGCAACCTGGGGGATTTCAGCGCGCGCGGGCGCGAGGTACTGGCCTCGGTCGCCGCGATCTGTGCCGAAGACACCCGTCGCAGCGGTCAGTTGCTTGCCCATTTCGGGATTTCGACGCCGCTGCTCGCCCTGCACGAACACAACGAGGACGCCATCGCCCAGCGCATCGTGACCCGGCTGCTGGCCGGCGATTCGCTGGCGTTGGTCTCCGATGCCGGCACGCCGCTGGTCAGCGATCCCGGTTTCCGGCTGGTGAAGGCCGCGCGCGAGGCCGGCGTCCCGGTCAGCCCGGTGCCCGGTGCCAGTGCGCTGGTCGCCGCGTTGAGCGTGGCCGGCCTGCCCAGCGACCGCTTCATCTTCGAGGGCTTCCTGCCGGCCAAGTCGAAGGCCCGCCGCGAGCACTTGCAGTCGCTGGCCGCGGAGCCGCGCACGCTGATCTTCTACGAGTCCTCGCACCGCATCGAAGAGGCACTGGACGATGCCGTGGCGGCGTTCGGCGCGGATCGCCCCGCGGTGATGGCCCGAGAGCTCACCAAGTTGTTCGAGACGGTGCTCGACGGCACCCTCGCCCAGTTGTGCGAGCGCGTGCGCGCCGACGAACACCAGCGCAAGGGTGAGTTCGTGCTGCTGGTGCAGGGCGCGGGCGAGGATGCCGATGCGAAGGTCCGGGAAGGCCGCCGGATCTACGCAACGCTCGCGAAGCACCTGCCGCCATCGACTGCCGCAAAGGTGGCCTCCGAGTTGTCCGGCGCGCCACGCAAGGCGCTTTACGGCGGCGAGTGAATCGAAACAGCGAACCCAGCCCCTGAGTCAGGGGGCGATTCGCGCCTCAGGCGCGAATGGGGGTTTGGAAGCGTGGCTTGGGGCCCAAAGTTCGCTGCGCGAACTTTGGGAGCTTCATCGCGACGCGCGATGAAGCTAGGGGCGGAGCCGGCCGATAAGCCGGGTTCTGTCGTGGACAGTCATTCCTCTAGGCGCACGGTCACCCGTACGCTCAAGCAACCTACCCGGAGACACCGCGGGCCGCGGCATTGCCTCCCTATTTGGTCTTGCTCCCGGTGGGGTTTGCCGTGCCGGCCTGTTGCCAGGCTCGCGGTGCGCTCTTACCGCACCATTTCACCCTTGCCTGTGCCCTGCCACCCCTTTGCCGTCTCTGGAGCGACTTGGCCGGCTTCGCCGGCAAGTGGCTTGGAGATCACCGCTTCGATCAGCGGCGACAAAGGGGTGACAGGGCCATCGGCGGTATCTTTCTGTTGCACTTTCCGTCGGCTCGCGCCGCCCAGGCGTTACCTGGCACCGTGCCCTGTGGAGCCCGGACTTTCCTCGGCATTGTTTCCAATGACGCGACTGTCTGGCCGACTCCGCCGCGCGCATTGTCGCACGGGAGTCTTCAGTCTCCGCCGTGCAGCACGGTCTCTCCCTCGAACACGCCATCCGGGCCGAAGCGGCGCTCGTGGATGCGGCTTTCGCCATCGTGTCCGACCAGGATCAAGGTGCTGGCGCGGGTGCCGTAGTCCTTTCCGCGGATGAAGGCGGGCGACAACCGGCGTTCCAGCTCGATGCCGACACCGGTCTCCGGCAAGTCGGTATCGGCGGCGATGCGCTCGTCGGCCAGCGCCTGCCAGAGCGGATCGAGGTCGTCGTGGCCGGCGTCGACCCAAGCCCGCATCGCGGCCTGCAGCTTCCGGGTCTTCGGCCACGGCGCGTCGAATGCCCCGTTCGACAGGCCGTGCACGCCGGGCGCGATCGCGTGCGCACCGCTGGCAGGATGGTTGCCCACGTAGGCGCAGTCGTCGGCATCGGCCAGGACGAGGTTGAACGGGGCGTAGTCGCCAGCCACGCTGGAAAGCGCCGTGGCGTGGGACAGGGCAGGCGCGTTGCCTGACAGGAAGTCGACCGGCAGGGCACCGCGCGAAGGACCGATGAATGCGGGCGCCAGACCATCGCGCACATTGGTGATGACCGCGACGCGGCCGCGCGGGGCCAGGCCGACCCACGTCCCGCCGGAGCGCAGGTCGCGGCCGGCCAGGATCCCGCTGCCCGGCCAGGCGATCAGGGGCGCGGTGGGCCGTGCGTGGAATTCATCGCGATTGCCCGCCAGCACCAGTCGCCAGCGAGGGTGGGATTTCCAGGCGAAGGCGACCAGGCACATCCGCGCATTCTGGCAGAGGTACGGGCGGTGCCTTCGATGTCGATTTTGCGCTGCAACATCGCGCTCCCATGACCTGAATGCGCCGCGTGCCCACTGTGTCGAATGTCACGAATTCTCAAAAAATGAGACGAAACAGTGGCTTGTGGATAAAGCTTGAACAAGTCTCTGAAGATTGCTGCAAGTCCTTGAACGGACAGGTGAAAAGTCCTGTGGATTGTTGTTGACAAGGTCATATGCCCTGCCTAATGTGGCGACTCGTGGGAAAACCGGGAAATTCGTGGTTTTCCTGTCATGAACTCCGCCGAAGACGGAGACGCAGGGTAGGGGCATGTTCCAGGGCGAAACCGCCATCACGATCGACGACAAGGGCCGGCTGGCGATCCCGACCAGCTACCGGGACCTTGTCGCGCGCGAGTGCGGCAACCGGCTGGTCATCACCTACAACCCGTTCGAGTCCGGCTGCCTGTACCTGTACCCGCAGCCGGTCTGGGAGCGCGTGCGCGACCAGGTCAACGCGCTGCCGCGGACGAAGAAGAACAGCCGGTTGCTGCAGCTGAAGCTGGTCGGTGCAGCGGCATTCGCGGAACCCGACGGCAGTGGCCGCATCTCGCTTCCCGCCAGCCAGCGCGCTGCTGTGGGGATCGAGAAGAAGGCGGTCCTGCTGGGCATGGGCGACAAGTTCGAGTTGTGGAGCGAGCAGGCCCACCACGAACAGATCCGGCAGACGCTTGGCGATGCCGACCTGGGTGAAGACCTGCTGGACCTGGCGTTGTGAGCAAGGGTGGCGCGGCCATCGCGTCCGCCCACCTCCCCGTGATGTTCGCCGAGGTCATGGAGGGCCTGGCGGTGAAGGTGGATGGAACCTATCTGGATGGCACGTTCGGGCGTGGCGGGCACGCCGGCGGTGTGTTGCAGCGACTTGGGCCGGGAGGCCGCCTGCTGGTGATGGACAAGGACCCCGAGGCGATCGCCGTGGCCGAGCAGTTGGCCCGCGATGATGCGCGCGTGTCCTGGCATCGCGGGAGTTTCGCCGACCTCGCCGGTTGGTCGGCGGCCGCGGGCGGGCTGGATGGCGTGTTGTTCGACCTGGGCGTGTCCTCGCCGCAGCTGGACGTGGCCGAGCGCGGCTTCTCGTTCGGCAAGGACGGCCCGCTGGACATGCGCATGGATCCGGATGCCGGCGAGAGCGCTGCCGAATGGCTGGCCCGTGCCGACGAGAAAGAGATCGCCGACGTGCTGTGGACCTGGGGCGAGGAAAAGCAGTCGCGCCGGATCGCCCGCGCCATCGTGCAGGACCGGGCGGCAAAGCCGTTCACCCGCACGGCCGAGCTGGCGGGATTGATTGCCCGGTTGATGCCGCGCAACGACAAGAAGGCGCATCCGGCGACACGCACCTTCCAGGCGATCCGCATCTTCATCAACCGCGAGCTGCTCGATCTGGAGATCGGGCTGGATGCGGCGATGGCGCGGCTCAAGCCGGGCGGCCGGCTGGCGGTGATCAGCTTCCATTCGCTGGAAGACCGCATCGTCAAGCAATTCATGCTGAAGCACGCGAAGGCACCGCCGGCGAACCGGCGCATGCCGGTTGAGATCGCCTTCACCCCCGCCCTGCGCCTGGTCGACGGCGCGCAGAAGGCGGGCGATGCCGAACTGGCCGCCAACCCGCGCGCGCGCAGTGCGGTGCTGCGGGTCGCCGAGCGGCTGGAGTTCGCCGCATGAACCTCAAGTTCCTGCTCGCCGTGCTGGTCGCAGCCAACGTGGTCACGGCCCTGCTGGTCGTGCGCGACCGCCATGAGCACCGCCAGTCCTTCGTGGCGCTGAGCAAGCTGGAGCGCTCGCGCGACGAACTCAACATCGAGTTCGGCCGCCTGCAGCTGGAACAGGCGACCTGGGCGGAGAGCAACCGCGTCGACCAGGTCGCGCGTTCGCGCCTGGGCATGGTGTTCCCGCGCACCGAAGACATCGTGGTGCTTCGCCGATGAAACTCTTCGGCAAGCAGATCCCGTTGCCCGGCGCGAATGATGGCGAGCGCCGCGATCGCGGTCGTCCGCAGGGCAAGCGCGCGCGCGCGCAGTTCAACCTGCGCAGCCGGCTGGCGATGGTCTGCGGCACGCTGGGACTGTGCTCGATCGCATTGCTCGCCCGCGCGCTGGACCTGCAGGTCATCGACCATGCGTTCTACCAGCAGCAGGGCGATGCGCGCTTCCTTCGCGAGATCCCGATCGCCACCTCGCGCGGGATGATCACCGACCGCAACGGCGAACCGCTGGCGATCTCCTCGCCGGTGGAATCGATCTGGGGCAATCCCAAGGAATTGCTGAAGTCGCCGGCCCGCCTGCCGGCGCTGGCGCGCGCGCTGGGCATGCCGCAGGACGAACTGGTCAGCCGCCTGAGCCAGCGCGCCGGCAAGGAATTCGTTTACCTGAAGCGGCGGATCAATCCGGACGAAGCGGCGCGCATCCTCGCGCTCGAAATCCCCGGCGTGTCCAGCCAGCGCGAATACCGCCGCTTTTATCCGCAGGGCGAGGCGGTGGCCCATGTGCTGGGCTTCACCAACATC
>JAVWUU010000089.1:0-11140 GCA_036666995.1 Thermomonas sp. | reverse complement strand
TATTTCGTGCAGCGCAAGCTCTACCCGAACGTCGATTTCTACAGCGGCATCATCTACAAGGCGCTGGGCATCCCGACCGAGATGTTCACCGTGATGTTCGCCATCGCGCGCACCGCGGGGTGGGTCAGCCACTGGCTGGAGCAGCAGAACGATCCGGAGAACCGCATCGGCCGCCCGCGCCAGATCTACACCGGCGCGCCGACCCGCGACTACGTGGGCATCGCCGGCCGCTGATCGCGCCAGTCAGCTTCGATCGAAACGCCCCGCATTGCGGGGCGTTTTCGTTTGCCGAAGATGAGGTCGATGGTGCCTGCGTCGGCTTTGAAGGCTCAGGATGCTTCGTAGCCGGCGATCTCGTCCTCGGCCAGCAGCGCGCGCACTTGCGTCGCGGACGCGCGGCGCATCGGCTTGCCGTCGATGCCGGACAGCGGCGCCTGGCGGAGCACGTCGGCGGGCAGCACGGTTACGTCAAAGCTGAGGCCTTCGGCGCTGAACAGCCACACCGGGAAATCGCCTTCGCGGTCGCGGTCCAGGCGCAGGTGGCGGCTGCGCGACTCCGCCGGTACGCCATGTTCGTCGAGCCAACGCGGGATCGCGTCCGCGTCATCGTCATGCAGGTGCAGGGCGACGGCCGTGTTGGCATCGGCGGTGCCGTCCAGTACCGCACCCACCAGCCGCGGCTCGAAGTCGCGGAAAAACGCCAGTGCGCGCACCGCGGCCTCGCGGCGGATGCGCACCTCGCCGGGTTGGTCGCTGCCTGCGAACAGGCGCTGGTATTCGCGCAGCGCGTCCTCGATCTCGCGGTTGCGCGGGAGGGAGGCATCGTCGTGGATGCCGAGCCGCTGCGCGGCCTTGAGCTTGGCCTGGTGGTAATCGCGGATGCCGCCTTCTGCCATCAGCCGGGCGGCCTCGTGGGCCAGGTGCTGGCGGCGCTCCCGGGTGCGGGTCTGCGCATGCAATTGCGCGTGGGGATTGGCGTGCTGGCGGCTGTTCGGCATCGCGCATCCCCGTGACGACCTGACCGGGACTCTAACCGAGCGGGCCGGAGCCCGCCATCGCGCGTGCCTCAGAAGATGTCGAACGCTTCCTCGGCCGGCTGGGTGTCTTGGTCCTGCATGGTGTCGAACTCGCTCTGCATGCGCTCCTGGTCCTCGACCTTCACCCACTCGGTCGCGCCGTTGGATGTCACCTGGACCATGCCGTCGGGCGGGTCGAGGTTGCGCTCGGGCACATCCTTCAGCGCCGCCTTCATGTAGCTGATCCAGATCGGCAGCGCGGCCTTGCCGCCGTATTCGCGGTAACCCAGCGACCGGAAATCGTCGCGGCCGACCCAGACGGTGGTCACCACCGGCCCGCCGAAGCCGGAGAACCATGCGTCGCGGTGGTTGTTGGTCGAGCCGGTCTTTCCGCCAACGTCCTCGCGGCCGAGCACCTTGGCATCGGTGGCGGTGCCGCGTTTGACCACGTCACGCATCATCGACTGCAACTGCCAGGCCACGCGCGGATCGATCGCGCGCGGTGCCACCACCATGTCCGGGTCGACCGGTTTGGTTTCGCGCGGCTTCGGGGTGGCAGACGGCTTGCCGGCGCTGGCGACGGGCGAAGTTGCCGACGCACTGGCGGCCGGGCCGAGGTCGAACCCGTCCACGTTCGACGGCACCGGCACCGGTGCAGCCTGTCCGGGGATCGTGGTGATCGCGCAATACGGGCAGGCAGTCGGTGGCTTTTCCCTGAAGATGTCCTTGCCGTCGCGGTCGCGCACGCTGGCGATCACCCACGGCGTGGTCAGGAAGCCGCCGTTGGCGAAGGCGGTGTAGCCGCGGGCGACCGACAGCGGGGTCAGCGAGGCGGTACCCAGCGACATCGACAGGTTCGGCGGCAGGCTGGCTTCGTCGAAGCCGAAATGGCTGATGTAGCGGCGGGCGTATTCCACCCCGATCGCGTCCAGCAGGCGCACCGAGACCAGGTTGCGCGACTGCACCAGCGCCTCGCGCACGCGCATCGGGCCGGCGAAATTGCCGCTGTCGTTCTGCGGGCGCCACATGTGGCCGCGGCGATCCTTGAACACCACCGGGGCGTCCAGCACGATCGAGGCCGGGTTGAAGCCGCGCTCGAACGCTGCCGCATACACGAACGGCTTGAAGCTGGAGCCGGGCTGCCGGCGCGCCTGGGTCGCGCGGTTGAACTTGTTGCCGGCGAAGCTGAAGCCGCCCACCAGGGCGCGGATCGCACCGTTGTCGGCATCCAGCGACACCAGCGCCGCCTGGCCGCGCGGCAGTTGGTCGAGCGCCCATTGCGGGGCCGCGTCCGGCTTGTCGGTGGGCAAGCGGCGCACGCGGACCACGTCGCCGCGCTTCGCCAGCCCCGCGGCTGACTTGCCGGTCCAGGAGATTGCGCTGCCGCCGAGGCCCAGTTCGCTGCCGTCGGCCAGCACGACCCGCAGTTGGCCACCTTCGCTGCCGGTCACCACCGCCGGCAGCAGGCCGCCCTGCGGAGGTGTCCCGCGCAGCAGCGCCGCGATGGCCGCGTTGTCCGCGCCAGACGGGATCTCGACGACCTGCTCGGGCTTGCGCCAGCCGTGGCGATGGTCGTAGACCCGCAGGCCGTCGATTACCGCCTTGTCGGCGGCGGCCTGCAGCGCCGGATCGATGGTGGTGGTGACGTGATAGCCCTTGCTCAGCACGTCGCCGCCGAAGCGCTCGATCATCTGCTGGCGGACCATTTCCGCCACGTAAGGCGCGTACACCTCGATCTGGCGTTCGTGCGGGGTCGCATGCATCGGCACCGCCCGCGCGGCGTCGGCCTCGGCCCGGCTGACGTAGCCCAGCTCGGCCATGCGCGGCAGGATGTAATTGTCGCGACGGATCCGCGCACGTTCCGGGTTGCTCAGCGGGTTGCCGCTGGACGGGAACTTGGGGATGCCGGCCAGGGTGGCGGCCTCGTCCAGGGTGAGCTGGTCCAGGGGCTTGCCGTAGTAGAACTCGGCCGCGGCGGCCACGCCGTAGGCACGGTTTCCGAAGAAGCTCTTGTTGAGATAGAGCTCCAGGATCTCGTCCTTGCCGAGCTCGCGCTCCATCTTCATGGCCAGCAGCATTTCCGCGAACTTGCGGCGGAAGCTGTACTCGGAGCTCAGGAAGAACTGCTTGGCCACCTGCTGGGTGATGGTGGAGCCGCCGGCCACGCGTTCCTGCCCGCCGGTCTTGGCCAGCAGCCAGATGGCGCGTGCCACGCCGTTCACGTCGATGCCGTTGTGTTCGTAGAAATTCGCGTCCTCGGCGGCCAGGAAGGCCTGCTTGACCCGCGCCGGAACCTTGGCGATGTCCACCGGATAGCGGCGCATTTCCCCGAACAGCCCCATCAGGCGACCGTCCGCGGCATAGACATACAGGGGTTCCTGCAGCTCGGTGTTGCGCAGGCTCTGCACATCCGGCAGGCGCGCACTGACCACGTAGACCAGGATGCCGACTGCGAGCAGTCCGATCAGGCAAAATGCGACCGCGCCCAGCAAAAACCAGCGCAGCATGCGGGGGAGGCGGGGCATTGGCGCGAATTCCGATTGCAGCAGAGCAGGCCGCGGAGTATAGAGTAGGCGTCAGTGATGCCGGGCCTACAGGGGGCGACCGGTTTCCCCGGAGGCCTCCGTTAACCCGGATGCCGGATGCGGTGGAGAAGGGTGTTCATGGGGTGGCAACCGAGGGGCCGGTTGCCAGATCGTGAAAAGTCCGTTATTCATGTACTGCAGCACCAAGTGCGCGTAAGCGCCCGTGGGAAGGGGAGATACCGTGGGTCTGGGAACGAAAACACAATCGCCGTTGATCGGCGTGGACATCAGCTCGACTGCGGTCAAGCTGCTTCAGCTTGCGCGAACCGGTGACCGTTACCGGGTCGAGCACTACGCCGTCGAGCCATTGCCGCCCAACGCCGTGGTCGAGAAGAACCTGGTCGAGGTCGAGGCCGTCGGCGAGGCAATCCGCCGCGCGGTGGCCCGATCCGGCTCACGCCTCAAGAATGCCGCCGCCGCGGTTTCTGGGTCTTCGGTGATCACCAAGGTGATTCCGATGCCGGCCGACCTCGGCGAGGACGACCTGGAATCGCAGATCGAACTCGAGGCGGTCAACTACATCCCGTACCCGATCGAGGAAGTGAACCTCGATTTCGAGGTGCTGGGGCCGATGCCCGGCAACAGCGAGATGGTGCAGGTGCTGCTGGCGGCGTCGCGCTCGGAGAACGTCGAGGTTCGCGCTTCCGCGCTGGAACTGGGCGGGCTCACCGCGAAGGTGATCGATGTCGAGGCTTTCGCCATCGAGAATGCCTACGCGCTGATGGCCGGCAGCCTGAACGTCCCGCGCGACGGCTTGGCCGCTCTGGTCGATGTCGGCGCCACCATGACCACGCTCAACGTGCTCCGCGGTGGTCGCAGCATCTACACCCGCGAGAACGTGTTCGGCGGCAAGCAGCTCACCGACGAGGTGATGCGTCGCTACAGCCTGAGCTACGAGGAAGCGGGCTTGGCCAAGCGCCAGGGCGGGCTGCCGGAAAGCTACGAGATCGAGGTCCTGGATCCGTTCAAGGAAGCCATGGTCCAGCAGGTCAGCCGCCTGCTGCAGTTCTTCTACGCGGGCAGCGAGTTCAACCGGGTCGACAATGTCGTGCTGGCCGGTGGCTGCGCCTCCATCCCGGGCATCGCCGCGATGGTCGAAGAGCAGCTCGGGATCCCGACCGTGGTCGCCAATCCGCTGGCGCAGATGACGCTTGGCCCGCGCGTGCAGGCGCACGCCCTGGCACAGGACGCACCCGCGCTGATGATCGCCTGCGGGCTCGCACTGAGGAGCTTCGACTGATGGCACGGATCAATCTCCTCCCATGGCGCGCGGAGCGCCGCAAGTCCCGGCAGAAGGAATTTGCCGGCATGCTGGGCCTGGCGGCACTAGCCGGCGTCCTGGTCGCCTTCCTTATTTACAGCTACTACGGGGGTCGCGTCAGCGGCCAGACCGAGCGCAACGACTACCTGCGCGGCGAGATCGCCAAGGTCGATGGTCAGATCAAGGAAATCGAGCAGCTCGACCAGAAGAAGTCGAAGCTGCTGGCCCGCAAGGAAGTCATCGAGCAGTTGCAGTCCAACCGTTCGCAGATGGTGCACCTGTTCGATTCGCTCGTCCGTACCATTCCCGATGGGGTGACGCTGGCGGCGATCAAGCAGGAAGGCGACATCCTGACCCTGAGCGGGCGTTCGCAATCCAATGCGCGGGTGTCCACCTACATGCGCAACCTGGAGAGCTCAGGTTGGATGACCAAGCCGGACCTCAACATCATCGAGGCAAAGGAAGGGAATCCCGGCTTGCCCTATGAGTTCACCCTCAAGGTGACGCTGGCCAACCCGAACGCTCCGAAGGATGAGAATGGTGAGGCCGCAGCGCCAGCTGCCGCCGCACCGGCCGCGCCCGCAGCGCCTGCCGCAGGAGGAGCCGCGCCGTGAGTAACAACAAGAAGATCAATCTCAAGGAACTCGACATCAACAACATCGGTGCCTGGCCACGCCAGGCGCAGATGGGGTTCTGCGTGATCGTGGCCGTGATCATCGTCCTGCTTGGATGGTGGTTGTTCGTCCGCGGCAAGCAGCAAGAGCTGGAGAAGCTCGAGGGCCAGGAAACCGAGTTGCGCGCCGAATTCGAGGGCAAGCAGGGACGTGCATCCAACCTCGAGCCGCTCAAGCAGCAACTCGCGCAGATGGAACAGCAATTGCAGCAGATGCTGCGCCAGCTGCCGAGCAAGACCGAGATGCCGGACCTGATTGTGGACATCTCGCAGACCGCGCTCGCGACCGGTATCCAGAACGAGCTGTTCCAGCCGGCAGGCGAGACCAAGAAGGAGTTTTACGCCGAGAAGCCGATTGCTTTGCGAATGGTGGGGACTTACCACCAGTTCGGTGCATTCGTGAGTGGCGTGGCGTCCCTGCCGCGCGTGGTCATCATGACCATGCACGATATCTCCCTGCAGCCAAAGGACGCGAAGACCAATCCGAATGCGCGGATCGGGCCGAACAGTCCGCTTGAACTCGCGGGAACCGTGAAGACCTACCGCTACCTGGACGAGGACGAGACCCCGGCTGCTACTTCGCCGTCTGCCACGCCAGCTGCGGCCCCCGCGAAGGCAGGAGGCTGACATGCGCATGAGAGAGCATCTTCGCGGCAGTCGTTGGGTCGTTGTCGCCCTGCTGGCTTCGGCACTTGCAGCCTGTGGCGGAAGCCAGGGCGACTTGGAGAAGTGGGTTGCCGAGGTCAAGGCTAAGCCAGCGCCGCCACTGGATCCGCTGCCGGTCATGCAGCAGTTCGAGACATTCGAGTACGACGCGCAGAACCTGCGGGATCCGTTCAGTGAGTTCTTCGGGAACGGCGAAGGCAACGGACCACGTCCGGATGCCGGCCGCCGCAAGCAGACGCTGGAGCAGTTTCCGCTCGACAGCCTCGACATGGTCGGCACCTTGGGTAACGGACGAAGTCTGGTGGCACTGCTGATGGCGCCGGACAAGGTGACCTACCGGGTGCAGCCCGGTGCTTACCTGGGGCAAAGCGACGGGCGGGTCACCGCCATTAACGAAGACCGGGTCGAACTGGTCGAACTTGTTCCGGATGGCGCGGGTGGCTGGCTTGAACGGCCGGCGACCATCTTGCTCGAAGACAATTGATCGGGGATAGACCAATGACAGTCACCAACGCCAAGCAACAGCGGCCTCTCCGGCGCCCCCTTTCCTTCGGTACCTGTGCAATCGGGCTCGCCGTCGGCCTCTACGCCGCTGGCGCCAGCGCCTTGCCAGTTACCAGCGTGGTCGCCATGGGCCAGTCCGCCACGGGCGCGATGGCCGATCCGTCCAAGCGCACGCCGGATGCCGTCACCGTCACCGCGATCGATTTCAAGCGTGGCGATGGCGGTTCGGGCAAGCTCGTACTCCGGTTTTCCGGGACGGGCGCTGCCCCTGATCTGCGCAGCATGGGCTCCAGCGTTGTCGTCGATATCGGCAACGCGCAATTGCCTGCAGCCCTGCAGCGGCCGATCAACGTCACCGATTTCGCCACGCCGGTACAACGCATTGAGGCACGTGCGACCAGCAGCGGCGCGCAGCTGGTGCTCGGCACCCAGGGCGCATTCGAATCGATGGCCTACCAGAGCGGCAACGACTACATCGTCGAGATCGTGCCGCGCGCCAGCACGGCAGGCGTGGCCAAGGCCGCGAAGCCAGCAGTCGGTGCTGCGGCCATGGGTGCGACGGCCAGCACCTCCACTGTTCGGTATAGCGGCAAGCCGGTGACCTTCAACTTCCAGGACGTGCCGGTGCGTACCGTCCTGCAGCTGATCGCCGAGGAATCCAACCTCAACATCGTTGCTGCGGACACAGTGCAAGGCAACGTGACCCTGCGCCTGATCAACGTGCCGTGGGATCAGGCGCTGGACATCGTGCTGCAGGCAAAGTCGCTCGACAAGCGCCGTAGCGGCAACGTGGTCTGGGTTGCGCCGCAAGCGGAGATCGCGAAGTTCGAGCAAGACAAGGAAGATGCCCGCATCAGCCTCGAGGAACGCGCCGAGAAGGTCACTGAGTACATTCCAGTGAACTACGCCAGCGCCGAAGACATCGCGAAGCTGCTGACGGAAAACAGCAAGGGCAACAGTGGCGGCGGCGGGCAGGGCGGTGGGCAGGGCCAGCAGGATCGCGGCTTCCTGTCGGCGCGCGGCAGCCTGAGCTTCGACAAGCGCACCAATACGCTGCTGGTGATCGACATTCCGCAGCGCGTGGCCAACATCCGCAACCTGGTGCAACAGCTCGACAAGCCGGTGGACCAGGTGGTGATCGAAGCTCGCATCGTGATTGCCAATGAATCCGTTGCGCGGGAGTTGGGCGCCCGCTTCGGGATCAGCGGCAACAATGGGGACACCTACTACAGCGGCAACCTCGAGGCGAACAAAAGCAAGATCGATCAGGACAAGGCGCTCGATCTGCAGTTCGCGAAAGACATGGCGGCGTGGACCGCTGGCGGTGGAGTCGGCCCCAGGCCCATCTACTCGCAGGCGCTGCCTGTGCGCGGGCTGATCTCCAACCTCCCGGCTGCGTTGCAGAGCCCGGCAGGTTCGCTGGCGTTGTCCATCCTGAACGCGGGATATCAACTCGATGTCGAATTGTCCGCGATCCAGGAGCAAGGGCGGGGCGAGGTGATCTCCAACCCGCGCATCGTGACGAGCAACCAAAAGGAATCCGTAATCCGTCAGGGCAAGGAAATCGGCTACTTGACCATCTCGGGCACGGGACTTGGCGCGACGCCCACCGTGGCATTCAAGGAAGCATTGCTCGAGTTGAAGGTGACGCCGACCATCACCAATGATGGCCGCGTCTTCCTGAACCTGGCCGTGAAGAAGGATGAACTCGACGGCTACGTGAGTATGGGTACGTTCGGCGATGTGCCGCAGATCGCGAAGCGCGAGGTCAACACCGCAGTGCTGGTGGATGACGGCCAGACGGTCGTGATCGGCGGTGTCTACGAGTTCAGCGACAGCACCGAACTTTCGAAGGTACCGTTCTTGGGCGACCTGCCGGTCATCGGCAATTTGTTCCGCAACAAGAGCCGCTCCAAGACCAAGGCGGAACTGCTGATCTTCGTGACCCCGAAGGTCATGCGCGTCGCCCAGCGCTGAGACAAAGCGCATCGCGCGACGACGAACGGGAGCCGAAAGGCTCCCGTTTCGTTTGTACGGCCGCATCTGCCTTTCATCGGCCCCATGAGAACCTTTGCGCATTGCAGGGGTCGAAGGGACCTGCGCACGAGAGACGCCATGGATACCGCGACCCAAGACATTTCCACCCTGCACGACGCCTTCCGCAGCCTGCGCGAGGATCTTTCGCGCGAGATCGTCGGCCAGGCCGGCTTGATCGAGCGCCTGCTGATTGCGTTGCTGGCGGATGGCCACCTGCTGGTCGAAGGCGCGCCAGGACTGGCCAAGACAACCGCGATCCGCGCGCTCGCATCCAGGCTGGAAGCCGACTTCGCCCGCGTGCAGTTCACTCCCGACCTGTTGCCGGCGGACCTGACCGGCACCGAGGTGTGGCGTCCGCAGGACGGCCGTTTCGAGTTCCAGCCCGGGCCGATCTTCCACCCCATCCTGCTGGCCGACGAGATCAATCGTGCCCCGGCCAAGGTGCAATCGGCGTTGCTTGAGGCGATGGGCGAGCGCCAGGTCACCGTGGGCCGGCAGACGTATGCCTTGCCGCCGCTGTTCCTGGTGATGGCCACGCAGAACCCGATCGAGCAGGAGGGCACGTTCCCGTTGCCCGAAGCCCAGCTCGACCGTTTCCTGATGCACGTGCGCATCGGTTATCCGCAGGTCGACGCGGAGACCGAGATCCTCCGCCTGGCGCGCGAGCGTGCCCGCGATGCGCTGCAGGCGACGCCGCATCCGCCGGCACGGATGCCGCAGGCGCATGTGTTCGCCGCGCGTGCCGCCGTCCTCGACCTGCACCTGGCGCCGGCACTCGAGCGTTACCTGGTCGAGATCGTGCTGGCCTCGCGCGATGCGGGTCGCTATGACGCGGCGCTGGCCCGAAGGATCGCGTGGGGTGCCAGCCCGCGTGGCTCGATCGCGCTGGAACGTTGCGCACGGGCGCGCGCCTGGCTGGAAGGCCGCGACTTCGTGACGCCCGAAGACGTGCGCGCGGTGGCACCGGACGTGCTTCGCCATCGCGTGCTGCCCAGCTACGAAGCGACAGCCGAGGGCTGGGACGGCGAACGCTTGGTCGCCGACCTGCTGCGCCTGGTGCCCTTGCCCTGAGCCGGCCTTCGGCCTCGCGAACAGCCGCAACCCTCATGAGCGACGGCATCGTCCCCACCCTTGCGGAACTGGTCGGCTTGCGCGCGCTGGTGCAGGGCCGGCGCGGTGCGAAACTCGGCCGCCATGGCGCGCACGGGCCGGCGGCATCGAACCTGCGCGGGCGCGGGATGGAGTACGCCGAGTCGCGCGAGTACGCGCAGGGCGACGATGCCCGCCACATCGACTGGCGGTTGACCGCGCGCAGCGGACGCACCCATACCAAGTTGTTCCAGGCCGAGCGCGAGCGACTGACGCTGGTCGTTGCCGACACGTCGCCATCGCTGTATTTCGGGACGCGCGTGCGCTTCAAGTCGGTGCAGGCCGCACGTGCCGGTGCGTTGGCCGCGTGGCTGGCGGCACGCGATGGCGACCGCATCGCCGCGCTGCGGGGTTCGCGGCTGGAACCACCGGTGCCACCTGCATCGGGTCCGCGTGGCGCACTGCGAGTGCTGGATGCGCTGGTGCGCTGGTACGCGCAGCGCCCGGCCGATGACGATGGGCTTCCCGTTGCGCTCGAGCATGCAAGACGCCTGCTGCGGCCGGGATCCCGGCTCGTGCTGCTGGCCGATCCGGCCAGCATCGCGGCGATCCCGCAGGAACGTTGGCCCGCGCTGGCGATGCATCACGAATTGTTCGTGCTGTTGCTGGTCGACCCGCTGGAAACAGCACCGCCAGCGAAACGCGTGCCGTTCCTTGGCGCACAGGGCGACCGCATCGAACTCGGACTGGACACCGCGCCGGTGCGCCAGCGCTGGAAGCAGAATTTCGAAATCCCGCTCGAAGCCACGCAGGCGATGCTGCAGCGGCAGGGTGCGCGGGTGATGACGCTGTCCACAGACGACCCCAGCGATGCATGGCTGTCGTTGCTTGGTCGGCCACGTGCAGCATCAATGGTGGAGGCGATCCGTTGAACCTGCCGTTGCCGCTCAAGGATGTGCATCCCGGTGTAACGCCCTCGTGGTGGCCGCCGGCACCGGGCTGGTGGATCGTGGCCGGCCTCGCAGTGCTGCTCGCTGGTGGCGCGTGGTGGTGGCTGCGCCGACGCCGTCGGCGCCATGCGGCGATCCTGCGCCTGTTCGAGGACACCGTGGATGCCGCCGGATCCCCCGCGCAACAGGTCGCGGCGATGTCCGACCTGCTGCGACGCGCGGCACGACGCAAGGATCCGCAGGCCGACCGGTTGCAGGGTGACGACTGGCTGCGCTTCCTCGATCACGGGATGACGCCGCCCTGCTTCGAAAACGGGCCCGGTGCATTGCTCATCGAAGGCGCGTTCCGCCGCGATACC
>JAVWUU010000088.1:0-11241 GCA_036666995.1 Thermomonas sp. | reverse complement strand
GCGGCGCGCGACGCCGCTGCTTCTGCATGCAGCGGCACGCCGCCACGCAGTACATCGAGCGTCCCGCCTGCTGCGCGCTGCGCGGCCTCTGTCGCCGCAGCGAGCGTGGATTGCAGCGGCGCATCGCCATCGAGGCGGAATGCCGGCTGTGCGCTCTTGAAGCGCAGCAGTGCCCAATCGCGACCGGCGTCGTCACGCACTGCGACCACGCCGTCGCGCAGCTGCATGCCCTGCCCCGCGCGCGCTTGCCACCACGCCGGCCACAGTCCAAGCGGATCGTCCTGCCAACGTCCCAGGCCGCCTCCGACCGGAGCATACAGTCGCGCCATCGCCATGTCGGCGATCGCCTGCGGACTGGCATTGCGCAGCCACCCGCGCTGCGCGGGCGTCAGCAGGCCCTGCCGATGCGGCGCATGGAATGCGATTGCCCTGGCCAATGCGTCGGCATCATCCTCACCGACTGGTCTCAACGTCTTGCCAGCGGCGACCGTCTTCGCAAACGCAGCAGCCGCATCGCGCGTGCGCTCCCAGTCCGCTGCCGCCAGCAACACGACCACATCGCCCGTGACCGCATCGGCCAGATGCTTGTTGGCGGCGGCCAGGCGCGCATCTTCGGCAGCGCCGGGCAGCAACGCCATGATGTCGGTGTCGATGGCTGGTGCACGCCAGAACGCGACCTGCTGCACGCCTAATGCCAATACCGCGAGCAGCCACGCCGAGGCCAGCCAGCGCCACGCGCGACTGCCCGACTGGCCCGCCGTTGCCGGCGACTCAATCAAGCTGCGCCGCCTCTTGCCTGGTCGCGGGTGGTGCCTCGCGCAGACCGCTGAAGCGGATGCGGGTGGTGTCGCCCGCCGGCTCCACGATCTCCACACCGCGCACGTAACGATCGCCGTCCAGCACGATGCGAGTGAACGCCTGCTTCAGCGCGCTATCACGCGGCTGCAGGGTCAACGACCAGCCGCCATCGGCGCGCAAGGCTTCCTTGAGGGTGAAGCGCTTCGCCAGCGCGTCCAGGTCGCCCGCGACCAGCGCCATCAGCAGCGCATTGACGGCGGCCATCGCCGGCGACGACGACGCATCCACCAACACCTGCGTGCTGCCATCGGGCAACGTCGCCAACAATTTGCGGCGGGTGAGCCGGGTCGACGACGCGAACGGCAACCGAGTGTTCCAGGCGATGCCGCGATCGCGCAGCAGGAGGAAATCACCGCTCGACTTCAGCGGATTGCGGAAGCCCTGCAACTGCTTCTGTTGTTCGAACTGGCCGCGCAACACGGCGGGCTTGGCCAGCCGCGCACGCACGCCATCGCCTTCCGCTGCATGCAGCGGCATCGCCATGACGAACAACGTTGCGAGCAGCAACAGCCAACCGCGCACGAGGCTCATGCGGAGACCCCAATGCGCTGGCGGAACACATCCGGCGTGGCGAAGCACATCTCGCCGCTGGCCATGTCCACCGCGACCTGGATCGTATGCCCGCGGGTGATCGCCTCGCCGCTTTCGGCATCCCGGATCACGTAATCGATGCGCATGCGCACCTCCCATTCGGTGAGTTCGGCGCGCACGATGAGGCGCTGGCCGAACCGCGCCGAGCGCAGGTATTTGGTGCGCAGGTCGACGATCGGCCACAGGTAGCCGGAGTCGCGCATCTGCGGATAGTCGTAGTCGAAGGTCTGCAGCAACGCGCAACGCGCCAGTTCCAGGTACTTGAGATAGTTCCCGTGCCAGACCACGTCCATCGGGTCCAGGTCATGGAAGGCCGGGCTCAACTCGATCTCGGCGACCAGCGGCACGGCAGGCGCAAGCGCAGGCTCAATCGGCATACAGGTTCCATGCCTCGCCGCGCATGGCCGCCAGCAGGCCGCGCAATTCAACGTCGAGGGCACGATCTTCTTCCACCAGCGGGATCCGCGCCTCGAGGTCGAGGAACATCGCCTCGGCATCGTCGGACAGCTTGGCGCTGCCTTGGTGCGCACGGCGCAATGCGATCCCCTGGCGCGCGGTCACCAGCAGAGCGGCGACGACTTGTTCGGTCAGTTCGATCACCCGCAGGCAGTCGCGGGCGGCGATGGTGCCCATGCTCACCTTGTCCTGGTTGTGGCATTCGGTGCTGCGCGAGAACACCGAGGCCGGCATCGTCAGCTTCAAGGCCTCCGCGGTCCATGCCGAGGCGCTGATCTGCAGTGCCTTCAGCCCATGGTTCAACGCTGCGCGTTCGCCGCGTGCCGCCGACAGGTTGGCAGGCAGGCCGTGGTTGTAGCGCGCATCGACCAGCAAGGCCATCTGCCTGTCCAGCAGGTCGGCGATGTTCGCCACCAGGTTCTTCAGCGAGTCCATCGCGAAGGCGATGTGGCCGCCGTAGAAATGCCCGCCGTGCAGGACCATGCCGGCCTCGCCGTCGATGATCGGATTGTCGTTGGCGCTGTTGAGTTCGTTCTCGATGTTCGTGCGCAGCCATGGCAGCGCGTCTTCCAGCACGCCGATCACGTGCGGCGCGCAACGCAGCGAGTAGCGATCCTGCAGGCGCTGTTCATTGCGCGAGGGCCGCGCAGTGGCGAGGTCGGAACGCAGCCGCGCGGCCACGCGCTGCTGGCCCGGATGCGGCTTCACGGCGAACAGCGCTTCGTCGAAGTGGTGCGCATTGCCGGCGCTGGCAACCACGTTGAACGCGGTGATTCGCGTCGCCAGCCGGCCGAGATAGTCGGCGCGCTGCCACGCCAGGCAGGCGAGCGCGGTCATCACCGCTGTGCCGTTCATGATCGCCAGGCCTTCCTTGGGGCGCAGGCGCAGCGGTTGCAATCCATGCGCAGCCAGTGCCTCGGCTGCGGGCTTCACTGCGCCGTCGTGCAGGACCTCGCGCTCACCGCAGAGCGCGGCCGCGACATAGGACAGCGGGGTCAGGTCGCCGCTCGCGCCGACCGAGCCTTCCGCCGGGATGCGCGGCAGGATGTCGTGGCGCAGCAGCGCTTCCAGTTGCCGCAGCAGCGCGACGCTGACGCCGGACGAGCCCTGCGCCAGCGACACCAGTCGCGCCAGCAACACCGCGCGGGTTTCGTCGGGGTCTAGGAAACGACCCAGGCCGACGCCGTGATAGGCGTACAGGTGGTGCGGCAGTTCGTGCACCAGTGCGGGCGGGATCGCGACCGTGCAGGAATCGCCGTAGCCGGTGCTCACGCCGTAGACCACGCCGTCCTCGGCGATCAGGCGATCGACGAAATCTGCGCCGCGGCCGATCCGCGCGAGGAATGCATCGGCATCGGACAGGCGCGCGGAGGTGGTGCCACGGGCGACCGCGACGACGTCCTCGATCGCCAGCGGTTGGCGGCCATCGATCGTGACGGACAGGGATTCAGCGGGGGCGGCGGGCATCGGCGTGCGGCATCCAGAAATCGAAGTAGTTGAACCAGTCGTAGGGCGATTGTCGCAGGCAGCCGGCCAGCCAACCTGAAAACCGCGTGGCGCATTCGTTCAGCCCGGCCTGGCGATCGGCGCGCGGCAGGATGACCCGCTCGAACAGGCGCTCGATGCGCACGCGATAGCCCTCGCCCTCATGCAGGCAGGACAACGCCCAGACCGGGCAATGCAACAACGAGGCGATCAGCCACGGGCCAGCGGGGAAATCGGCATCGGCGTTCAGGAAGCGCGCGCGGCAAGTGCGGTCGCCGTTCACGGGCACGCGGTCGGCGGCGATCGCGACGAATTCGCCCGCCGCCACCCGATCGGACAGGGCCATCGCCATGGCCGGCGAGAAATCCGTGACCTGCAGCAGGCGCACGGTCGCGGTCGGGTTCAGCCGCGCGAGGATGCGGTTGAACTGCTGCGCATGCGCGGTGTGCACCAGGATGGTCACGCGCAGCCCCTCGCGCCAGCGCGCCGACATCTGCATCAATTCCAGGCAGCCCATGTGCGCGGTGACGATGACGCCGCCCTGCCCCGCCTGCGACGCCTCAAGCATCGCTTGCTGGCCTTCGAATGACAGGCGTTGGCGCGGATAGCGCCCGCCGATGGCGAGCATCTTGTCGAGCAGGGTTTCACCGAACAGGAAGAAGTGGCGCAGGCTCTCGCGCATGCCGGGCTCACGAGGGAACACGCCTTCGCTCGCGTGCAGCCGGCGCAGGTAGTCAAGCGAAGCGCGGCGTGCAGGGCCGCTGCCCAGCCACCAGCACAACACCACCGGATACAGACAGATCCGGAATGGCAGCCGCCCCAGGATGCGATACACCGCATACAGGAACCAGGTCCCGCCGACGAAGGTGGTTTCGCCGAGGTCTGCCCAGTGTTCGCGACTCATCGCGTGTTCCCGCGCAGGCGGCGCAACAACAGGCGCGGCGCGCGCCAGAGCATGCCGAAGAACAGCCGCGTGTGCATCGACGAGATGCGCGCGTTGTCGCGCCACAGACGGAAATGCGAAACGCCGTCCAGCGGATAGGTCACGCGCGTCGGCATGGTGCGGATCGGTACGCCCGCCCAGTGCAGGCGGACGATGATCTCGATATCGAAGTCCATCCGCGTGCCGACGTACTCGCGATCCAGCAGCGCAAGCGTCGCCGCCAGCGGATAGACGCGGAAGCCGCACATCGAGTCGGCGATGTCCAGCGACAGCGTGTTGATCCACACCCAGACATGGGTGGCGTAACGCCCGACTAGACGTCCGACCGGCACGCTTTCGTCGTAGATCGGCCGGCCGTTGATCACAGCATCCGGATGCGCGGCGGATTCGGCGATGAAGCGCGGGACATCGGCGGTGTCGTGCTGGCCGTCGGCATCGATCTGCAGCACATGGCTGGCCCCGCGTGCGGCGGCCTCGCGCATGCCGGCGATCACCGCCGCGCCCTTGCCGCCGTTCACGTCCAGCCGCAGCAGCGAGACGCGCCCGGCATGCCGATTGGCAAGTTCGCGCAACACGACGGCGCACGATTCACCCGAGCCATCATCGACCAGCAGCACCGGCACGCCATGCGGAAGCAAGTGGTCGACCGTCGTACCGATGGCGTGTTCGTGCTCGTAAACCGGCACCACGACCCAGGGTTTGAACGCCTGCGTCATGACGTCGCTCCATCGAAACGCAGGCGGCCGCTTGCGTGCACGCCGTGCGTCGAGGTGAAACGGAAACCGAGCACGCCGGGACTCCAGTCGAGTGCGACGTTCAACAGCATGCCGGGACGCACAAGATGCTGGAACTTCAAGGTCTCCATCGACTGCAAGCCACCGGACAAGCCGAATGCACCACGCCCCAGTCGCACCGCCCAGTCGACCAGCACCACGCCAGGCAGGATCGAGGCCTGCGGGAAGTGGCCTTCGAATGCAGCGAGTTCAGCGGTCGCAAGCAAGGCGGCCTCGGCTCGTGTGTCATTGCGCAATCGCCACTCGGGTTCGGGCATCAACGGCCGGAACAACGCGGCAAGATCGCGCTCGCGGGTCTTGCCGCGCGCATCCGCGGGCAAGGCCGCGATGAAGCGCCAGCGCCTTGGCAAGGCGATGGGATCGCAATGGCTGGCCAACCAGGCGCGCAGGCGTTCCACCAATGCAGGCCGGCCTTCGGCATCGAGCACACGCTGCCCGCTCGCACTCGCGACCGCGGCGACCGCCAGCAGGATGCGATGGCCGGGCAAGGCGATCACGCGCGCCTCGTCGAGCAGGTCGCTGTCCTGCAGTCGCGCCTGGAGTGCGTCCAGCGAGATGCGGCGCTCCTCCAGTTTGACGATGCGGTCGGCGCGCCCGAGCAACTCGAAGCGCCCATCGCCGGCGTCATGCGCGCGGTCGCTGGTCGACCACCAGTCATCCGACGGCAGGTGCGGCGAGCGCACGTCGAGCAAGCCGTCCTGCACGCGCCACTCCACGCCGGGCAATGGCTGCCACGGTGCGCGGCTGCCGTCGCCACGCCGCCAGGCGATGCCGCCGGTTTCGGTGCTTCCGAAGACCTCGACCGCCGCCTGTCCCCACAGCCGCTGCACCGCCAACGCCGCGTCCACCGGCAACGGACCACCGGACGAGAACAGCATCCGCAGCGCGCCGGCCAGGCCGCGCCAGTCCTGCGTTTCCGGCAGCCGCTTGAGGTGCGCGGGGCTGGCGACCAGCACCACCGGCGACGGTCCAAGCGTGGTCAATTGTTCGTTGTAGGCATGCCGCAATGGTGCGAACGCGCGCCGCGACGACAGCGGCCACAGGATCCGGAACAACAGGCCGTAGATGTGCTGGTGCGAGACCGTGCCGTGGACCACCGCGTCATCGCCGACCTGCGCGCCGAACACGCGCTCCAATGCATCGACCTCGGCATCGAGCTGGCGCAAGGACTTGCGGATCGCCGCCGGTTCGCCGGTCGATCCTGATGTGAACAACACCAGCGCGCATCGTTCGGCGTCGAGCGTCGGCATCGATTCGCCGACAGCTTTCATCGTTGCGTTTGCGCGCACTCCGTCCGGCAAGTCGCCGGCGAAAATGAGGCCGCGTTCTCGCAGCGTGTCGAGTGTGGCCGGCAAGACATCGCCCGGAAGCCAAGGCGTGACATCGGCCTGCCATGCGCCGAACAATGCAGCGGAAAATTCTACGCCGTCCTCGCAGGCCAGCGCGATGTCGCTGCCGGCATGCGCGGAGAACACATCGCACCATGCAGCGACACGCGACAACCAGTGCGCCCGGTCGATGCCGGGCGATACCGGCACGCCGGGATCCGTCGCGTCGGCCTGCGTCAATCGCGCCAGCGGGATGCGCATGCGGTCACTTGCCATGACGAGGACGCAGCAACCATTCGCCGCCGAGCATGGCGCCGATCAACACGTAGGCGATTGCGCCGTTGTACAGCGCCCAGGTCGCGTCGGACGCGGCCAGTGCCGTCCACAGCGCGATACCGCCGTTGAGCACGAAGAACAGGCACCACGCCTTGGTCACGTTGGTCACCCAGCGCACGCCTTCCGGCGGCAGGTCCGGATGGCGCAGGCGCGCAAGGCGTTCGATCACGGTCGGCGGCTTCCACAGGCTGGCGCCGAACACGACCAGCATCACGGCATTGACCAATGCCGGATAGAGCTTGAGCGGCAGGCCATCGTTGAGCAAGAACGTGGCCACGACCAGCACCAGCGCACCGGCGGCGGCGAACAGCCACACCGGCTCGCGCGAGGCGATCGCGCGGAGCAGCGCGACCAGCAGCAGGAACAGGCCCAGCCAGCGCGGCTCGAACCGGGCCAGGCCCAGCCAGATCGCGAGTGGATACAACAGGGTCGCCAGCCAGGCCAGGGCTGTCGCAACACGCACGGCTTACTTGCCCGTTGCGGCGTTGCCTGCGTGCAGCATCGCGTGCACGGTGTCGACCACGTCCTGCACGCTGCGCACGGCCTTGAACGCTTCCGGTCGCAGGTTGCCGCCCAGCATGGGCTTGAGCTGCACGATCAGGTCCACCGCATCGATGCTGTCGATGTCGAGGTCGCCGGCGAGCATGGCCTGCGGGCTGATGCGCGCGCGCTCGATCCCGAAGGTCTCGTGCAGGATGCCGGCGATGCGCTGGAAGATCTCGTCCTTGTCCATGGTGCTGTCCGTTGTCCGCCTGCGGTTACTGCGTGCGTGCGGTCGCGACGAACGCGGCCAGGCTGCGCACGCTGGCGAAATGCCGACGGGTTTCCTCGGAGTCCGCAGCCAGGGTCACGCCATAGCGCTTCTGCAGCGCAAGCCCGAGCTCGAGTGCGTCGATCGAATCCAGGCCCAGGCCTTCGTTGAAGAGCGGCGCATCGGTATCGATATCGTCGGCCGCGACATCCTCGAGCGACATCGTGGTGACGATCAGCGACTTGATGTCCTGCTCCAGCGTTTCATTTTCCAGCGCCTGCACGCAGCAGTTCTCCCCTGAAGATGTCCCCGAGCGCGGCTGTCAGGCGGCGTGCGGCCAATGGCTCGGCGCTGCCTTCCTCGAGGAACGGTGCGACCGGCAGGTCTGGCAGGACGTCCACGCTCAGATGGAAGCGCCGGGCGGGCACACGATACCATTTCTCGCCCTTTCCCAGCGTCCGCGGCTCGCAGCGGACCACCACCGGCGTGATGTTCAGTCGGCCTCGCACCGCGATATTTGCAGCACCGCGCTGGAGTGGCCCGAGCAGTTCCCCCGCGGGCGTGCGGGTGCCTTCGGGGAAGATAAGCAGGTTTCGACCTGAACGCACCGAGGCGATGCAGTCGTCCACCAGTCCAGCGCCGTTGTCGTTGCAGATGTAGCCGGTCGCACGCACCGGTCCGCGGGTGAACGGATTGTTGGCCAGGCGCGACTTCACCACGCAATCCGCGTCCGGCAGGCGCGAGACCAGCAGGACCACGTCGACCAGGGTCGGATGGTTGGCCAGCACCAGCAGGCCACGACGATCCAGGCGCTCCAGCCCGCGGATCTCGTAGGTCATCACCCCCAGCCGATGCATCACCCGGATATGCCCGGCGAAGCTGGCCCGGATCAGCGCACGCGCGCGCCGCTCCAGCGTGTCGCGGTCGCGGCTGAACAACCGCACCAGCGGGAACACCAGCATGCGAAGCAGCAAGCCACCCATCCCGAACGCGATGAACGACAGGGCGGTGCCGAACATGCGCCAGCCGCGGTCGAGTGCGTCACCCATGCCGCGTCCAGCCCCCGCCACCCGAGCACGGCAATGTGGCGTCGCCCGCCAGGAAAAACCGCAGCACCTCGAGTGAATGCGGAAGCGCACCGGCTTCCACAGGCACGCCTGGGCGCAACGACAATCCGGGCAATCCCTCGCGGGGCGGCACGATCCGCCACGCCCACGCGTGCAGCGCATCGGGCTCGTCGCGGTACTCGGCATAGTCGCCGGGCAACACATCGTCATAGACCACCACCAGTACAGCCGGTGCGCCATCAGACAGCAGGCCCAGGGCCTCGGTCACTGCCGCTTCCGGGGTGGCGCGGCCTGCGGAGACCGCGAGGTAGTTGCCTTGCAGGCCACGCGCGATGCTGTACTGCGCCGCGATCGCATTGTGCGTGGACAGGCCGAACTGGGTCGGCGACAGCGGCTCGCCGCGCGCGAGTTCGCCGAGCATCCTGTGGGTCCGGTCGAGGTCGCCATGCCGCGTCGCGAACACCATCGGCATGTCGTCTGCATCATCGCCCTGGCAACGCCATGCCACCTGCAACGCGGCACGGCCCAGTCGCTCCACGCGGCGGCGCTGCATCGGTGCCATCTCCGCCAGTGCCGGCATCGCGTCGCCGCTCGGCAGCCAGGGCGCGCGCGCCCACTCGCGCCATGCGGTTTCGTCTTCGAGGCCTGCAGCAAACGCCGACCAGGCTTCGACACTGAAAGCGGCATCCATGTCGATTGCGTACTCCGTATTGCCTGTTGCCGAACGCATGTTGCGTTCGCGCATCTTCCGCGCTGCCGGCACAAAGAAAAAGCCCGGCGTGAGCCGGGCTTTCGATTGCAACATCTCGATTCTGCGGGTTTGGGTGGCGTCCCCACGGGGATTCGAACCCCGGTCGCCACCGTGAAAGGGTGATGTCCTAGGCCTCTAGACGATGGGGACGCACGAAACTTCAAATTTTGTCACTGCACTTTCAATCGGCCTAATGATTGAAGTGGTGGAGCCAGGCGGGATCGAACCGCCGACCTCCTGCATGCCATGCAGGCGCTCTCCCAGCTGAGCTATGGCCCCACGTGTTCTGGTGAGTCGACAAGTCTAGCGGGGGTAAATCGGAAGCGTCAAGCACGAGTTTCGATTTCTTCCTGGCTCGCATGCCTGAGGGTGGCAACGCCATGCCCCTGCTCGGCGAGATACTGCACCCACTTGCCGAGGAACGTGTTCATCCGCAGGCGGTGATCGAGGATCTGTTCCGGTGGCGGGTACATGCCGATCACGTCCTGCCAGCGCCGACCCGCGTAGCAATGCGTCGCTTCCACCTGCCGCGCATCGCTGTACAACCGCAGGCTGGCCGAAGGATCGGACAGCCCGGTCTGCGGATCGACCAAGGCATAGCTCATCCGCAACTCGGTGGTGTAGGCATGCTGCTCCAGCACCTCGAGCCGCACATCGAGCCCGTCGTCGATCGACGAGACATAGGTGCCACAGCCCAATTGCGCCGGCTCGAACAGCCGCTGCAGGCGCGCATGGTTTTCGCTGTACAAGCCCATCAACCAGCCGAACCGGCTGATTTTCGGGAGTGCGACGCGACGGGACAGGACACGACTCATGACCCGATGCTACACGCGCGAATCGCGTCGCGGCAGCATTGACGCATCCAGCCATGGGGCATAACTTCAGGGTCTGCGTGCGCCTGTTTCTGTACGCAGGATTCAATACATCTCGCGATTGATGCCGAGGTGTTCCAGCACGCGGCTGGATATCTCCTCGATCGATGCATGCGTGGTGCTCAGCATCTCGATGCCCTCCCGGCGCAGCATCGCTTCGGCTTGCGCGACTTCGCGCTTGCAGGTGTCCAGTTGCGCATAGCGCGAATTGGCCCGGCGTTCCTGGCGGATCTGGTGCAGGCGTTGCGGGTCGATGGTCAGCCCGAACAGTTTCCTGCGGTACTGCCGCAGTTTCGCCGGGAGGCGCTCGTCCTCCAGGTCGTCCGGGGTCAGCGGATAGTTGGCCGCACGCACGCCGTGGTGCAGGGCCAGGTACACGCAGGTCGGGGTCTTGCCCGCACGCGACACACCGACCAGGATCAGGTCGGCCTCGTCGTAGTCGAGGCGAGCGCCATCGTCATGGGTGAGCGCGTAGTTCATCGCGTTGATCCGGCGATGGTAGGCCTCGAAGTCGACCATGCCGTGCGCCTGCCCCACCCGTGCCTGCCGCGACTGGCCGAGTTCCTGCTCAAGCGGCGCGATGAACGGCGCGAACACGTCCAGCATCAACGCACCGCTCTCGGCCAGGACCGCCGACAGGCCGGCATCGACGCAGGAATTGACGACGATCGGCCGCAATCCGCTGGCCTCGCCGGCCGCGCGGATGCGCGATGCGGCCTCGCGGGCCTTGTCCGGCGTGTCGACGAAGGGCAGACGGTCGGTCTGGAAACGGATCCCGTTGAACTGGGTCAGCATGCTGTGGCCGATGGTTTCCGCGGTGATACCGGTGCCATCGGAGACATAAAAGACGGGACGGGCGTTATCCATCGGCATTCGTGGCCAGCGCGCGGGACGAGGACTGTAAAATAGCCGCTTCGGCGCAGTCGCGCCGCTTCCCCATGCACTGGAGTCTGTCTTGAGCGCCCCCGCTTCGATCAACAACGTCCTGTGGCTGAACGACCTGCGCCTG
>JAVWUU010000087.1:0-11377 GCA_036666995.1 Thermomonas sp. | reverse complement strand
GCCGGCGCGCAACGTCCGCATCAGCGCCACCGGCGGTGATGCCATCGAAGCCGACGACGAGGCCGTCGCCGAAAGCCCGTAGTAGTAGGGGCAGGCCCCCGTGCCTGCCCAGATCCGCCGTAGCGGCAGGCCCCGTGCCTGCCGTGGCCCAAGGCAACCCAAGGGCAACCACGGGGGGTTGCCCTTACGGGATTCGCCCGCATCTAAGCCTTGATGCCAACCCAATTATTCGAACGCTCCCGCCGGGGCGAACACGCCCTGCTGATCCAGCCGCATGCCGGTGGCCCGCCCGCCGAGGGCGCGCTGGAAGAATTCGGCGAGCTAGCGCGCTCCGCAGGTGCGACCGTTGCCGCAGTCCTCACCGCCAAGATCGATCGCCCGAATCCGGCGACCCTGATCGGCAGCGGCAAGCTGGAGGAAGTGAAGGCCGCCTGCGAGGCGACCGGTGCCGACCTGGTGCTGGTCAACCATGCGCTGAGCCCGGGCCAGGAGCGCAACCTCGAGAAGCTGCTGGAGCGTCGGGTCGTCGACCGCACCGGCCTGATCCTGGACATCTTCTCGCAGCGCGCGCGCAGTGCCGAAGGCAAGTTGCAGGTCGAGCTGGCGCAGCTGAAGCACGGGGCCACGCGACTGGTGCGCGGCTGGACCCACCTGGAGCGCCAGCGCGGTGGTTCGATCGGCCTGCGCGGACCCGGTGAAACCCAGCTGGAAACCGACCGTCGCCTGCTGCAGAAGCGCGTCGACATGCTGCAGAAGCGGCTGGAGAAGGTCGAAGTCCAGCACACCCAGATGCGTCGCGCGCGCGTCCGTAGCGAGCTGCCGCGGGTCGCGCTGGTGGGTTACACCAATGCCGGCAAGTCGACCCTGTTCAATGCACTGACCGGCGCCGATGCCTATGCCGCCGACCAGTTGTTCGCCACCCTGGATCCGACCGTACGCCGCATCGAGCTCGCTGGCGGTGGCGTGGTGCTGGCCGATACCGTGGGCTTCGTCCGCGACCTGCCGCATGAGCTGGTCGCCGCGTTCCGCTCCACTTTGAGCGAAGCCCGCGAGGCCGACCTGCTGCTGCATGTGATCGATGCCAACGACCCGTTGCGCGAGGAGCGCATGGACCAGGTCGATGCCGTGCTGCGCGAGATCGGCGCGGGCGAAATCCCGCAATTGCGCGTGTTCAACAAGATCGATCGCATCGAGGGTGCCGTGCCGCGCATCGACCAGCGCGGCGAAGATCGCCACGCAGTGTGGGTGTCGGCGCGCGACGAACTCGGCATTGACCTGCTGCGCGATGCGCTCGGCGAGCGCCTCGACCTGCAGCGCGTGGTC
This sequence comes from Thermomonas sp., assembly GCA_036666995.1. GTDB lineage: Bacteria > Pseudomonadota > Gammaproteobacteria > Xanthomonadales > Xanthomonadaceae > Thermomonas. The sequence goes on along the minus strand of JAVWUU010000087.1, from coordinate 10,054 downwards.
GGCCACATCGTCCTTCCCGTCGATGCGGGCCGCCTGCGCGCGCGCCTGCATGCGCTGGATGCGGTGCGCAACGAGGAACTCGATGCCGACGGCTGGCGCTTGCAGGTGGACCTGCCGGTGGCCGATGCCGCGCGGCTGGCCGCACAGGCCGATGGCGCGCCCCTGCGCCCGCTGTTGCCGGCCATCGACGATGGGCTTCCCGCAGATCGCTTCCCGGTAGAATCCGACGCATGACGACCAAAAGCAGCGGCCCGCGCGGGCCAATCGTGAGCTGGATGGCCTGGAACAGGCCCGGCGGTTCCTCCGGCAAACCCACCGGTGGCAGCGGCAGCGGCAATGGCGGGGGATTCGGCAACCTGCTCGACAAACTGCCCGATTTCGGCAATGGCAACCCGCTGCGCTGGATCTGGGTCGTGCTGGTGCTGTGGTTGGCGTTCAACTGTTTCGTCCTGGTCAACGAACAGGAACGCGGCGTGGTGCTGCGCTTCGGCAAGTTCGACCGGGTCATGCAGCCCGGCCCCAATTTCAAGATGCCGTGGCCGCTGGAGCGCGTCCGCAAGGTCAACGCGACCAAGATCGAGACCTTCAACGAGACCGTGCCGGTGCTCACCCGCGACGAGAACATCGTCAACGTCGAGATCAACGTGCAGTACCGGATCGGCGATGCGCAGCTGTACCTGTTCGGTACCCGCAATGCCGGTGACGTGCTCAAGCAGGCCGCACTCAGCACCGTGCGCGAGCAGGTCGGTCGTTCCGACCTCGATACGGTGCTCGGCTCGCGCAATGCGCTGGCGGTGTCCGCGCGCGACCAGTTGCAGAAATCGTTGAACAACTACGGCACCGGCCTGACCGTGACCGAGCTCAACCTGCCTAACGCGCGTCCACCGGAAGAAGTGAAGCCGGCGTTCGACGACGTCAACAGCGCGCAGCAGGACAAGGATCGCGTGACCAGCGAGGCGATCGCCTATGCCGCCAAGATCGTGCCGGAAGCGCGAGGCGAAGCGGCGCGTACGCGCACCGTCTCGGAAGGCTACAAGACCGCGTCGATCGCCCGGGCGACCGGTGATGCGGCGCGCTTCAGCCTGCTGGTCGACCAGTACAAGGCCGCCCCCGACGTGACCCGCAAGCGCCTGTGGCTGGATACCGTGCAGCAGGTGCTGTCGGAGAACCGCACCGTGGTCGGTGGCGATGGCCGGCAACTGATCTACGTGCCGATGCAGGGCGCGAAGTCGCCGAATGCCGCTGCCTCCACCGCGCCACCCGCGGCATTGGCACCGGAGCTGGTTTCGCCGACCGTGAACGTGGTCGAAGACAGCGCACGCAGTGGACGACAGGGACGGCCCGAAGGCCGCGAGGGAGCGAGCCGATGAAATTCTCCACTTGGATGTCGGCGGCCGTCGCCGCGCTGCTGTTGCTGCTGAGTTCGGTGTTCGTGATCCCCGAAGGCCAGACCGCGCTGGTGCTGAACCTGGGCAAGGTGGTCCGCAGCGACCTCAAGCCGGGCCTGCATTTCAAGCTGCCGTTGGTGGAAAGCATCCGCCGCTTCGACCGCCGCCTGCAGGTGCTGGCCGCGCAGCCGGAGCGCTACCTGACCTCCGAGCGCAAGGACGTCAGCGTCGACTTCTTCGCGATCGGCAGGATCGAGGACGTGCGCGCGTTCTATCGCGCCACCGGCGGCGACGAGGATGCCGCGTCCGCGCGCCTTGCCCCGATCATCAAGGACGCGCTGCGCAACGAGATCAACTCGCGCACGCTGCAGCAGGTGGTGTCCGGCAGCCGTGCCGACGTGATCGGCAAGCAGCTGGAAAACATCAACATCGGCGCCAAGAACGTCGGCGTGCGCATCGTCGACCTGCGGATCAAGCAGATCGACCTGCCCACCGACAGCCGGGTCATCGCCGACGTCTACAGCCGCATGCGCGCCCAGCGCCAGCAGGTGGCCAGCCGCCTGCGCGCCGAGGGCGAGGAGCAGGCCAACCAGATCAAGGCGAAGGCCGACCGCGATCGTGCGGTGATCCTGGCCGAGGCCGAGCGGGACGCGCAGACCCTGCGCGGCCAGGGCGATGCGGAAGCCACCCGCCTGTACGCCGAAGCAGCCAACCGCGATCCCGCGTTCTTCGCCTTCCAGCGCAGCCTGGAGGCGTATCGCAAGTCGTTCTCGAGCGGCGACAACGTGATCGTGCTGGAACGCGACGATCCGTTCCTGCAGTACCTGCGCAGCGATCGCTGAGCATGCCCGACCTGTGGGCCGCCCTGTGCCTGGTGGCGGTCCTGGAGGGCCTGTTCCTGTTCGCCGCACCCGGTGCGTGGAAGCGCGCCGCCGAACAGTTGCAGAACATGCCCGACGAGCACGTGCGCCGCATCGGCGGCGTCGTGCTGATGCTCGGGCTGGTGTCGCTGTACCTGGTGCGCGGCAGCTGATCCTGGGGCTTATTCGGCTGCCTTGAACTCCGGCTTGGCCATCGGCTTGCCGCCGATGTAACGCGCCAGCCAGCCCTGCACCTCGTAGTTCCATTGGATCGCATTCTGCGGCGAGAGGATCCAGTGGTTCTCGTCCGGGAACACGACCAGCCGCGACGGCACGCGCATGGTCTGCAGGATGCCGTACAGGGCGATGCCCTGGCCGTAGGGCACGCGGTAATCCTTTTCGCCGTGGGTGATCAGCATCGGGGTCGAGAAGTTGGCGGCATAGGCCACCGGGTTGTTGCGCTGCATGGCCTCGGGCTTGTCCCATGGCGTGCCGCCCAACACCTCGCTGGTGAAGCCGTAGGTGGTGATGTCGGCACCGTACTGGCCCATGAAGTCGCTCACGCCAGCATGGTTGACCAGGGTCTTGAAGACCTTGGTGTGGCCCAGCAGCCACGTCGCCAGGTAACCGCCATAGCTGGCACCGGCGGCGGCCACGTTGTCGCGGTCGATCGCCGGGATCGCGGCGAACAGGTAGTCGTTGGCCTTGAGCACATCCTCGGTGGGCTTGTCGCCCCAGGCACCGTTGATGCTGCGCGCGAAGGCTTCGCCGAAGCCGGTGGAACCATGCCGGTTCACCCACGTCACGATGTAACCCGGGCTGGCGAACACGTGGCTGTTCCAGCGATAGCTGAAGGCATCGCGGACCATCGTGTGCGGGCCACCGTGCAGCAGTTGCACCAGTGGATATTTCTTCTTCGGGTCGAAGCCGGGCGGGTAGATCACCCACATCTGCACCTTGTCGCCGCCCGCACCCTGGAATTCGTGCGATTCCACCTTGCCGAGGTCGAGTCCGGCGAACAGCGCGTCGTTGAACCGGGTGAGCTGGCGCGCGGGGCCGCCTTTCAGGTCCATCGCGAACAATTCGGTCGGGCGACTGGATGTTTCGTTGAGGAACACCGCCTGCTGGCCGACCACGTCCAGGCCGGTGTTGCTGCCTTCGGCGAACAGCGCGTTGGCGGCACCGTCGGGCTTGAGCGCGAACAGCGGCAGCTTGCCGCGCTGTTCGGCCAGGAAGACCACGTTGCCATCGCCGGTGAAGGCGGGATCGTCGATCGACAGGTCGATCGCGGCGCTCATCGGGACATTGCGCTTGTCCGCGAGACGGTGCTGCCAAAGCCGGCGCAACTCGCCCTGGCTGTTGGCGGTGGCGACGCGGGTGTACAGCACCGAGCGACCATCGGGTGCGAAGTGCGGGAAGTCGTCGCCGTAGGGATTGTCGGGGGTGAGGTTGGTGAACGCGCCACTGCCGTCGATGGGCACCAGCACGATGTCGAGGTTGGGCTGGGTGGCGTAGGGCGGGGGCGTGGAATTGAGCGCCAGCGCCACGTGGCGGCCATCCGGCGCGATGTCGAAGCGCACTTCGCCGGACGGCTGGAACAGGCGGTCGTATTTCGGCGTGAGGTCGGTCAGCGCCTTGCTGGCGACATCGATCCTGAGCAGGCGATTGGCCAGGTTGTCGGTGAGGTTGCGGTCGAACCAGCGGTACTGCCGGTACTCGCTGGCGTAGGCCGTCATCTTGGAGTCCTTGCGCCGCTTGGCTTCCTTCTTCATCGCCGCGAGGTCGGCCTTGGCAAGGCCGCCCGCGAGCTCCGGGATGACCTGGGTGGCGAAGACGATGCCCTTGCCGTCGGGCAGCCAGGCCGGTGCCGCCACGCCCCAGGGCAGTTCGACCAGCTTCTCGGCTTCGCCGCCGCCGACGGGAATGACGTACAGCGCCGCGGCCTCATCCTCGCCGCGCTTGCTGACGAAGGCGATCCGGCTGCCGTCCGGGCTCCAGGCCGGGGCGGTATCGCTGCCGGTGCCGGCGGTCAGCCGCCGCGTGGTCGCGCTGGCCACGTCGGTCAGCCAGAGGGCGGCAGTGGGCTTGTTCTTCTCGATCGACCATTCCTGCACGCTGTAGGCGGCCTGCCTGCCGTCGGGCGAGAGCGCGGGCGCGCCGACGCGCTTGACCGCCCACAGGTCCTGCGCGGTGATCGGGCGCTTGCGGGTGTCGGCGGCGGAGGCGAACGTCGCCAGCGAGGCAAGTACCAGCAGGGCGACAAGGCGTTGGAGCGCGACATGCATGACGGATCCCCTGTTCGAGTGGCAGGGCCTGGCAAGGCCCGACCGGCACGCGCATTCCATCCCCGGAGGCGCGCCACGTTCAGCATATACGCGGATCGGCGCCCGACGGGCCATCGAAAAGCAGCCTTGGTGCACGGCCGCCACGACATCGGGTCGGTAACCCCGTAGAATGTCGAAAAGCCGGGGCTCACCTCGGCTTTTCTCACGTCTGGAGCACGGAAATGGGTCAGTCAGTCGTCGTACTCGGCGCGCAATGGGGCGATGAAGGCAAGGGCAAGATCGTCGACCTGCTGACGCAGGACATCGGCGCGGTGGTGCGCTTCCAGGGCGGCCACAATGCCGGCCACACGCTGGTGATCGCGGGCAAGAAGACCGTGTTGCACCTGATCCCGTCCGGCATCCTGCGCGACGACGCGCTGTGCCTGATCGGCAATGGCGTGGTCCTGCACCCGGGCGCGCTGCAGAAGGAAATTGCCGAACTCGAAGGCAACGGGGTGGAAGTGCGCAGCCGCCTGAAGATCAGCCCGGCGACGCCACTGATCATGCCGTACCACATCGCCCTGGACCAGGCGCGCGAGAAGGCCGCCGGCAAGTCGGCGATCGGCACCACCGGCCGCGGCATCGGCCCGGCCTATGAAGACAAGGTGGCGCGTCGCGGCATCCGCGTGGCCGACCTGCATTACCCGAACGAGCTGGCCGAAAAGCTGCGCGCGGCGCTGGATTACCACAACTTCGTGCTGACCCAGTACCTGAAGGTCGACGCGGTGGATTACCAGCAGACCCTCGACGAGGCGCTGGCCTTCGGCGAATACGTGCAGCCGATGAAGGCCGACGTCGCCGGCATCCTGCATGACCTGCGCAAGGCCGGGAAGAAGGTGTTGTTCGAAGGCGCGCAGGGCTCGCTGCTCGACATCGACCACGGCACCTATCCCTACGTCACCAGTTCCAACACCACCGTCGGCGGCGCCATGGCCGGCACCGGCGTGGGCGCGGACGCGATCGACTACGTGCTCGGCATCGCCAAGGCCTATGCCACGCGCGTCGGCGGCGGCCCGTTCCCGACCGAGCTGGACGACGCCGTCGGCCAGGGCATCCGCGACCGCGGCCAGGAATACGGCGCGACCACCGGCCGTCCGCGTCGCTGCGGCTGGATGGACATCGTGGCGCTCAAGCGCGCGGTGGCCATCAACGGCATCAGCGGCCTGTGCATCACCAAGCTCGACATCCTCGACGGGATGGAGACGCTGAAGATCTGCATCGCCTACGAGTACCACGGCAAGCGCAGCGAGTACGCACCGCTCGATGCCGCGGGCTGGGAGGAATGCACGCCGGTCTACCTGGAATTCCCGGGCTGGAGCGAGTCCACCGCCGGCATCACCGAGTGGGACAAGCTGCCGCCCGCAGCGCGTGCCTACCTGCGCGCGCTGGAAGAGCTGGCGGGTTGCCCGCTGGCGATCGTCAGCACCGGCCCGGACCGCGACGCCAACATCGTCCTGCGCGATCCGTTCGCCTGAGTTCGCCACTGGCTGCAACGAAAACGCCCCGCATTGCGGGGCGTTTTCGTTTGCGGGATACGTTGTTCAGGCGCGCAGTTTCTTGAGCATCCGCGCGTAGTCCTTGCGGTACTTCTTCGCGGCCATCACCTTCTGTTTGTCGTCGAGGATCTTGCCGGTGACCTGGAAGAATTTCTTCTCTTCCTCGCGAAGATGGTGATGCACTTTTTCGGAGAGCTTGCGGGCCACCGCCAGCCATTGCCCGCCTTCGGCGTCGGCCTTGTGCAGGTCCTCGACCAGTTCGTCCATCTCGTGGTGTTCGTGCAGGGCATGGCGGCTGGAGTCGAGGCCGGCGTCGTGCATCAGCACCGGCGCATACAGGAAACGTTCCTCGGCGGCGGCATGCGCGGCCAGTTCGGTATGCAGTGCCTTGAACAGGGAGATGCGGTCCTGGGTGCCGGGCTTCGCGCGCAGCAGCTTGCGGCACAGCGAGCGCTGGATCTCGTGGCTCTCGCGCAGGGCGTCGTAGATGGTCTCGGGCATGGCGGCGATCCGCGGCGACGGGCCGGCAGGTTGACCGTGTTGCCGCGATGGTCACGTGAATGCGCGGCCGGCATGACTTCCGGCGCTGCCGCGCGGCGCGACAGGCGGGGATGATCGCGGCTCGTGCGGGCGGTTCGCGCCGGCGCCTTCGAGACCCAGGACATCCCATGCGCCGCAACCTCGTCACCGTCGCCATCTCGCTCGCCCTGTGCGGCGCCACGCTCCAGGCTTCCGCGCAGTCGGCGGCCGAGCTTTCGCGCAAGGCCACCCCGCCGGCGGTGCGCGCCACCACCCAGCTGCCGCGCAACGTGGTGCCGTCGCATTACGCGATCGAAGTCACCCCGCATGCGGACAAGCTGGCCTTCGACGGCAAGGTCACCATCGACATCGACGTGCTCGAGCCGACCTCGACGGTCGTGTTGCAGGCGGTCAACCTGAAGTTCGCCAAGGTCGCGCTGACCGGCAAGAAGGGCAAGCCGATGACGCCGAAGGTCGGCTTCAACGAAGCGGACCAGAGCGCGACCTTCACCTTCGACGCGCCGCTTCCGGCCGGGCGCTATGCGCTGGCGATCGACTACACCGGCGTGATCAACACCCAGGCCAATGGCCTGTTCGCGATCGACTACGACAGCGAGGACGGCAAGAAGCGCGCGCTGTTCACCCAGTTCGAAGCACCGGATGCGCGCCGCTTCGTGCCGTCCTGGGACGAGCCCAACCTCAAGGCGACCTTCGACCTGACCGTGAACGCGCCGGCCACGGAGATGGTGGTGAGCAACATGCCCGCGGCCGCGAGGAAGGATCTCGGCAACGGCATGCAGCAGGTGCGCTTCGCGACCTCGCCGAAGATGTCGACCTACCTGCTGTTCCTCGCCGTCGGCGAGTTCGAGCGCGCCACCGACATGGTCGACGGCACCGAGGTCGGCGTGGTCACGCCGAAGGGCAAGGTGGCGCAGGCCGCGGGTGCGCTGGAGGCCTCGCGCCTGGTGCTGAAGGAATACAACGATTATTTCGGGGTGAAGTATCCGTTGCCGAAGCTGGACAACGTCGCCGCACCGGGCAGCAGCCAGTTCTTCAGCGCGATGGAGAACTGGGGCGCGATCCTCTCGTTCGAGTACATCCTGCTGGTGGACCCGAAGATCTCCACCATCGGCAACGTGCAGGGCATCTTCTCGGTCGCCGCGCACGAGATCGCGCACCAGTGGTTCGGCAACCTGGTGACGATGAGCTGGTGGGACGACCTGTGGCTCAACGAAGGCTTCGCCACCTGGATGGCGGCGCGCGCCACCGAGAAGTTCCATCCCGAATGGAATACCCGGCTCAATGCGGTCGGCGGGCGCGAAGGCGCGATGAGCCGCGACGCGGTGGCGACGACGCATCCGGTCGTCCAGAAAGTCGAGACCGTCGAACAGCTGGGCCAGGCCTTCGACGCGATCACCTACCAGAAGGGCGGCGCGGTGATCCGCATGCTCGAGAACTACGTGGGCGAGGATGCGTGGCGCGAGGGCGTGCGCGCGTACATGCAGAAGCATGCGTACGGCAATACGGTGTCTGCCGACCTGTGGAGTGCGGTGCAGCAGGCGGCCGGCAAGCCGATCCTGGACATCGCCCGCGACTTCACCAACCAGCCCGGCATCCCGCTGATCACGGTGGACTCGGCGACCTGCAATGCCGGCAACACCACGCTGCAGCTGTCGCAGGGTGAATTCACCAAGGATCGTCCGGGCAAGGCGCCATTGCACTGGCGCGTGCCGGTCGTTGCGCAGGCCGCGGGCGGTGCGCGCGTGGACACCGTGGTCGAAGGCGGCAAGGGCACGCTGCAGGTGCCGGGTTGCGGCGCGGTGGTGGTCAATGCCGGCCAGGCCGGGTACTACCGCACGCTGTACGGCGCGCAGCAATTCGCCGCGATCGGCAAGGATTTCGGCAAGCTCGATGCGATCGACCAGCTCGGCATCATGAACGACACCTGGGCGCTGGGCATGGCCGGGTTGCGGCCGGCATCGGATTACCTCGACCTGGCCAAGGGCGTGTCGGTCGATGCCGACCCGGCGATCTGGGACGACATCGCCGGCACGATGGGCGGCATCAATGGCTACCTGGCGGGCAACGATGCCGCGCAGAAGCGCTTCCAGGCGTATGCACGCGGCGTGCTGCAGCCGGTGTTCGCCAAGGTCGGATGGAACGGCAAGGCGGACGATTCCGCGCCGGTGCAACTGCTGCGCACCAGCCTGATCGGTACCCTTGCCGGACTGGGCGACGACGCCGTGGTCGCCGAGGCGCGTCGCCGCTTCGCCGCCAACGACGATGCATCGATGCCGCCCGCGCTGCGCAGCCTGATCACCGGCATCGTCGCCAACAAGGCCGACACCGCCACCTGGGACACGTTGCATGCGATGGCCAAGGCGGAGAAGACGCCGATGATCAAGAACCAGTTGTACAACCTGCTGGGCGCTGCCGAAGACAAGGCGCTGGGCCAGCGCGCGCTGGACCTGGCGCTGACCGACGAGCCCGGCGCGACCAACAGCGCGGGCATGATCGGCGTGGTCGCCGGCCAGCATCCGGACATGGCCTTCGACTTCGCGGTGGCGCATCGCGCCGAGGTGGAGAAGCTGGTCGATGCATCATCGCAGGCGCGTTACTACCCCGGCATCGGCGGCGGTTCCTCGGACAAGGCGATGATCGGCAAGTTGCGCGCCTTCGCCGACGCGCACATCCCGGCCAGTGCGCGCAACGCGACCGAGACCGCCATCGCCAACATCGAATACCGGCTCAAGGTGAAGCAGGAGCGGATGCCGGCGATCGAGGCCTGGTTGAAGAAGCAGGGGGGCTGACGCCCGCGCGGATGTCCGCCCTCGCTTGATCGCGCCGTTGGTCTGGAAGACCGACGACGAGGGCGCGAGGGATGCGGATGCGGGCGTGGTACCTGGTGCCGATCCTGCTCGGCCTGGCGGCGTGCAGCCAGAGCACCTTCGATCCGCCTGAACGCAGCGGCCCGATCGGGCTGGTCGATACGGGAAGCGGCAAGCAGGCCTGGCTGGCGGTCATCCAGGAGGAAGAGCGCTCCCGGCATGTCGGCGGCGGCAGTCGCAGCTCCGGTCGATGGGTCACCGACTACATCTACCACCTGCGACTGCAGGCGCACGACCCTGCGACCGCGCAACGCCTGTGGGCGAAGGACCTCAAGGTGCTGCGCGACAAGGAAGGCGGAGTGGGTGCGGAGATCCGCATCCTCGGCCAGCAGGGCGAGGTCGTCTGGGTGTGGGTACACGACCAGGTGCTGGCCCTGTCCGCGCGCGACGGTTCACCGGTGGCGGATCGTGCCGCGCTGGCGCAGGCCAACCCCGAGATCGCCGGGGTCCTGCCGGGCGAGCTGAAGTTCTACACCTTCATCGGCAAACTCGTGGTCACCCTGGCCGACGCACGCCGTGTCGGCATCGAGGTGCCCGGTTACCGGGCCACGCCGTACCAGGTCGCGGACGAAGGCCAGT
>JAVWUU010000086.1:0-11551 GCA_036666995.1 Thermomonas sp. | reverse complement strand
AGCTGCGACAGCACCCGGCCAATGCCGATCTCATCCTCGATCGACGGCGCTTCCGCATGCACTTCGCGGGCGGCAGCTTCACGCGCCTTGCCAGCGCGCGCCACCACGTCCTCGATCATCTCCACCAGCCCCATCTTCATGCCGTCGTTGGGGTGGTAGATGCGCTCGACGCCGTAGGCTTCCAACTCGCGGATTTCTTCGGGGGTGATGGTGCCGCCGCCGCCCGCGAACACCTTGACGTGGCCGGCGTCGCGCTCGCGCAGCATGTCAACCATGTACTTCAGGTACTCGACGTGGCCGCCCTGGTAGCTGGACAGCGCGATGCCGTCGGCGTCTTCCTGCAGCGCGGCGCGGACCACGTCCTCCACGCTGCGGTTATGGCCCAGGTGCACCACTTCCGCGCCCTGCGCCTGGATCAGCCGGCGCATGATGTTGATCGCGGCGTCGTGGCCGTCGAACAGGCTGGCGGCGGTGACGAAGCGCAGCGGGCTTACGTCGGATTGCTGCTGCGGGAGCGTTTCGGCCGGGGTGCTCATGGGGCGCATCCACATCGTTTCAGGTGAAACCCGATTGTAGCGCGCGGGTTAGGATCGGCCGGACGCCACCGTATGCCGAACGCCATGACCGATCGCCCGCTCCGCATCGCCCTGCTTGCCTTTGCCCTGACCCTGGCTGGTTGCCAGCACGCCACGCCTGCTGCCGCACCCGCATCGGCGGACCTGCTGTTGCTCGGCGAAGTCCACGACAACATGGCTGGCCACGCCGCGCGCGTGGCGCTGCTGCGCACGCGTGTCGAAGCGGGCTGGCGGCCGGCGATCGCGATGGAACAGTTCGATACCGGCCAGCAGACGGCGCTGGATGCCGCCGTGCGTGAGTGCCCCGATGCCGAGTGCGTGGTCGCCAAGGTCGCCCCTGCAAAATCCGGCTGGACATGGGCCTACTACACGCCAGTGATCGCACTCGCGATGGAATACAAGCTGCCGCTGCGCGCGGCCAACCTGTCGCGCGCGGATGCGTCGAAGATCGTGAAGGGCGGGTTCGCCGATGCGTTGCCGGCGGAGTTGATCGCGCGTTACCAGTTGAACGCCCTGCCCGCTCCGCTGCTCACCGCACAGGAAACCGAAGTACGCGACAGCCATTGTGGGGCGCTGCCGGAGTCGATGGTGTCGCCGATGGCGAAAGCGCAGATCGCCCGCGACGTGGTGATGGCGGAGACGATGCGCACGCACGCCGCAAACGGCGTGGTGCTGATTGCCGGCAACGGGCATGTGCGCAAGGACGTCGCGGTGCCGTTCTGGTTGCGCCGCGATGGCATGTCCCCACGCGCGGTCGGGTTCCTGGAACCGACGTCGGACGCGTCCATGTTCGATGCCGTCGAGCGCATCCCGGCCAGCGAGCGCCCGGACCCGTGCGAAGGCTTCAAGGCGCCGAAAGCCGGCTGATACACCAAATCGCCCCGAACTCCGTCATCCCGGCGAAAGCCGGGATCCAGCACTTGCTCAATTGATCGAAGAGCTGGATTCCGGCTTTCGCCGGAATGACGGCTAAGACCTTGCAGCACTGCCGAAACGGCGAGGTAGTGCAGGGTCACTTCACTTCGTCGAAGACGTACTCGTGCTGGCCGTCGCGCACGACGAGCTTGCGCACGCCATCCTTGTCCGCACGCATGAACTGGAACCCGGCCGCGACCGGATCGATGGTGACGAAGGCCAGGCTGCCGTCGGGTTGCGCCTGGGTCACGATTTCCGAAGAGAACGCACCGACATCGATGCGCGCCTTGCCGTCCTTGCGGCTGACCACGATGTCGCCCAGGGCGGCATTGCGATAACGCGGCGCCAGGCCCGCCAGCGCCTGCGCATCGCCGGGGATCTGCAACAGCTTGCGGAACGCATCGAAGCCTTCGCGGTTGGCCTTCGCATTGGCCGCGGCGGTCGCCTGCGCCTGCGCATCGCCATCGAACATCAGTTCCATCAGGCGGCGCTTCAGCGGCCCGCGCAGCATCACGCCTTCATCGGCATTGGTCAGGATCACCGCGCCGACTTTCTGCTCCGGCCACCACATCATGTTGGAGTGGAAGCCGCCCATGTCGCCGCCGTGGTCGATCACGGTGACGCCGTCGCTCTTGTCCACCATCAGCGCCATCGCGTAGTTGCGGTCCACGCCCAGCGAGATCTGCGGTTCGCGACGCTGCAGGAGCGCCGCCTCGCCGATGTAGCGCGTGCCGTCCGGCAGCACACCGCGGTCGATCTCCATCTGCACGTACTTGAGCAAGTCGTTGACCGTGCCCCAGGCAGCGCCTGCGGGCCGCGAGGACACGATGGTGTCGTTCAGGCCCATGTCCATGATCACGACCTTGTGGTCGATGTCGTAGCCATGCGGTGCGGCGAAGTTGCCGGTCTGCGCCTTGGCGTAGTCGAAGGTGGTGTTGCGCATGCCTAGCGGGTCGAACACCAGCGCCTGCATCGCCTGGTCGTAGCTCGCGCCAAGCTCGCCGCCCGGGTACGCGACCTGCCCGCCGATGTAGCCCGCAGCGGCGGCCATCGGGTTCGAGTACTGGAACAGTTCGCCGAAGCCGCTGGTGGGCTGCATCGTGCCGAGCGTGGTCATCACGGTCTGCGGGGTCTGTTTCTCGCCCTCGAACAGCCACTCCATGTCCTGGCGCGGCAGGCCGGTGCAGGCGCAGATCAGGTGTTTCACCAGCACCTTGTCGGTGGTCGCGGCATCGCCCAGCTTGAACGCGGGATAGACGTCCTCGGCGCGCGCATTCCAGTCCAGCTTGCCGGCATCCACCAGCTTGGCCAGCATCAGCGTGGTCAGCGCCTTGGTGTTCGAGGCGATCATGAAGCGGGTATCGCCGTCGACCTTCTCCGGCTTGCCCAGCTCGCGCACGCCGAAGCCGCGCGACATCACCACCTTGCCGTCCTGGATGATGCCGACCGCCACGCCGGGGACATCGAACTCCTTGCGCATGCCTTCGATGAAATCAGCGATCTTGGCCAGGCGCGCGTCGTCCAGCTTGTGCGCGGTGCGGCCGGCAAAGGTCTCGCGCGAGTAGCCGGCGGGCTGGAAGCGCTGGGCGATCTTGCCGTACTGGGAACCGCGCTTCTCGGCGATCGCCTGGTCCACGTCCGCCACAACGACGGTCCACGCCTTGCCCTTGCGGAACGCGCTCGCATTGATCACGCGCTTGGCGTTGGCAGGGATGTCGTAGTCGTAGAAGCGGCGCTGGTCCCAGCCGTCGCGCGGCGCGGCATCGGTGGCCAGCAGGAATTTCGGGTTGAGGCCAAGCACCTTCCACGCTTCGGCGACGGCGGCATCCACATCGGTTGCGGCCACGTCCACGAAGGCCGAGCGCGAACCGTCGGCCTCGGGCGGCATGATCAGCACGGCATTGCCTTCCACCCGGCTCGACCACCCCGCCGGCAGCAGGAAGGTCGCGCGTCCAGCTGGCGTGGTGATGGTGGTCTCGGCCGCAGCGGCTGCCTGCGGTTCCGCGGCGCTCACAGCAGCAGCGGGAAGGAGGCAGGCAAGCGCGATGGCGAGGGCGGTCTGTTTCAAGAGGACGTGCATCGAGGTCTCCAGGCGAGGCGGGACGCAGCTGAGCGTGCGCATGCAAGCATGCACGACATCCGCGGCCAGGCACGGCCACGCATCAGCCCCCCAAAACACCCCGCCTGTCGGCTTGTCCACCGCTTGGCATGGAGTTTGCTTGCGGATTCTTGGAGAATCCGGAGGCTCATGCGCCGCACCCTGTCTGTCGCGTTCCTGCTCACCTGCCTGGCGCCTGCGTCGGCTGGCGCGCCCGCGACGACGACGGCCACCGACGCGACATTGCACGGCCTGGGCTGGCTGCCATCGGACGTGTACGACACCGGCGAGGGCTTGCCCGACCCCACCGTCAACGCGATCGCGGCCCTGCCGAATGGCCAGGCCTGGCTCGGGACCATGCGCGGGCTGGCCCGTCTCAATGGCGCGCGCATGGTGGCCGAACCTGGCCCGGGCGACGTGCTCGGCAAGCCGATCCTGGACCTGGCCAGCACCGAGGACGGCGACCTGTTTGCGGCGGTGGACGGGGTCGGCGTCTATCGGCGCCACGACGGCGAATGGACATCGCTGGGCTCGCCCTTCGGCAGCAATCGCACCCAACGCCTGCGCGTGTTCGGCAAGCCCGGCGAGGCGCGGTTGTTCGCTGCCGGTGCCGGCGTTGCCGAATGGACCGGTGCGCGCTGGCAGCCGCGCGACCTGCCCGCGCCGTTGGCCGGGCGCGAGATCTTCGATGTCGCCCTGCAGCCTGCCGCCGACGGCATCGCCGAAACCCTGTGGGTCGCCAGCTTCGGTGCAGGCCTGTACCGCTGCATCGGCAAGGCGGCCTGCACCCCGGTGGCAATCAACGCATCCGGGCCACGCACCGACGAGATCCGCACCCTGCAACTGCAACAACGCCCGGGCAAACCGGCCGCGCTCTGGGTTGCCCTGCAGGGCGGCGGCGTGGCGCGCCTGGACGACGCCGGCTGGACCCGCTGGCACGCCGGCAACAGCGCCCTGCCCAGCGATTTCGTCACCGACCTGGAACTGGTCGACGTGCCCGGCGCGGGCATGGACGTGTGGGCCGGCACCCGCAGTGGACTCTCGATCCTGCGCAACGGCCGCGACTGGATCGGCGCAGACCCGCGCATCCCGCAATTGCGCGAACGCGTGCGCACCCTTGCCCAGACCCGCACCAGCCAGGGCGTGCCGGTGCTGTGGGCGGGTTCGGACACGGGCGCAGTGCGCACGCCGCTGGAAGGTCCGTGGCGGCTGGTGAGCCGGCTTGGCAGCAGCGGCAACGGCATCTGGGACGTCTGGGTGGAACCCGCGGGCGATGGCGGCGAACGCGTGTGGCTGGCCAGCGATGGCGAGGGCCTGGCCCGCTACGAACGAGGCCAATGGAAACATTACGGGCGTGCCGAGGGCATGCCGAACGACAGCGCACGCAGCATCCGCCGCGTTCCCGATGGCAGCCGCGACGGCAGTCTGTGGATCGGCACCTGGGGCGGGCATGTCGCGCGCCTGCAGGGCGAGCGCTTCGTCGAGCTGCCCACGCCCTGGAAGAAGCTGCCCGGCGAAGCGGTCAGCCTGCTGCTGGCCGACGACGACGGGGTGTGGATCGGCACCCGCGAACAGGGCATGGCGCATTGGGATGGCCAGCGCTGGGAATGGTTCCCGCCGGGCCGCGACATGCCGGGCTGGGTCTACGCCGCGGTTCGGGTCGGCGACACGTTGTGGTTCAGCACCGCCGGCAAGGGCCTGGTCCGTCGCCGCGCGGGCCAGTGGCGCTTCTTCGGCAAGGACATCGGCCTGCCCGCCGACCGCTTCTACGACCTGCGCCTGATCCCGGATGCGGATGGCAAGCCGGTGCTGTGGATGGGCAGCAGCGGCAGCGGCCTGCTCCGCATCGATGTGAGCAACCCGGACCGACCGCGCATCGTCACCGAACCCGTGCTGCCCGCGTTGCCGATTCCGAAGGCCTATGGCGCGGTGCGCGACGGCCACGGCGACATCATGGTGTGCACGGACTACGGGGTGTTCAGCTGGCGCCCGGCCGGCGAGCGCTACCTGGTCACCGCCTACCACCGCGAGGACGGCGTGCCGCACGACGAGTGCAACGGCAAGGCGCTGCAGGTCGACGCTCGCGGCCGGGTGTGGATCGGCACGGTCGGCGGCGCCGCGGTGTACACGCCGCCCGAGTCCACGCCGCGGCGTCCCTCACCGTTGCAGCTGACCGGCCTGCGCGTGGACGGCAAGCCGGCGCGACTGGTCGATGGCGTCCTGGACCTGCCGCGCGCCGACAGCACGCTGGAGCTGCACTACGACCTGCTCACCGGCGAGAAGGAAGCGAACTCCCGCTACCGGGTCAGCCTGCTGGGCAGCGAAAGCGGCACATGGGAGCACCTCGAAAGCCATGCCTTCGCGCGCCTGCCGGCGGGACGCCAGCGCGTGCGGATCGAAGCGATCGATTTCGCCAAGGTGCCGGCCGAGCCCGTGGAGCTGGTCGTCGACGTGCCGCAGGTCTGGTGGCAGACGCCGCTGGCCCGTGCATTGCAAGTGCTGGCCGCGCTGGCGCTGTTCTGGTGCGTGCTGAAGCTTCGCGAACGCCAGCTCCGCCTGCGCGAACTGCAGTTGCGCGAGATGGTCCGCGACCGCACCAACCAGTTGCAGGCCAGCGACACCGAACTGCGTCGCGCCAACGACGAATTGCGCAGGCTGTCCTACACCGATCCACTGACCGGCCTGGGCAATCGTCGGCGCCTGTTCGAGGCGCTGGACCTGCACTGCCGCCACGGCCATGAACAACAGCGGCCGCTGGGTCTGCTGCTGATGGACCTGGACCACTTCAAGGCGATCAACGATACGCACGGCCACGTGGCCGGCGACCTCTGCCTGCAGTCGGTCGCGCGCGCCATGCTGGCCGCGCTGCCAGGCGGCGCCATCGCCGCGCGCTACGGCGGCGAGGAGTTCTGCGTGGTGCTGCCCGGGATGGACATGACGGCAGCGCTGGCGATCGCCGAAGACCTGCGCAAGGCCGTGCAGGCCATCCCGCCACTGGACGGACACGGCAAGGGCCCGGCGGTTACCAGCAGCATCGGCGCGGTATCGCGGGTGCCGAATGGAACCGCCTGCGCCGACATCCTGCTGACCCTCGCCGACGGCGCGCTGTACCGGGCCAAGGCCAACGGGCGCAACCGGGTCGAACCGGCCACGCCCTGAGCCGACGCGCGCACTGCGGCGTCGGGGTACCTGCAATCAATCGTTGACGATCTCGCGATGCATCGGTGCCAGCACGGCGAGCAGTTTGTTCTGCGCGCGGAACGGGATGCCGCGCTTGTTCATCGCCACCTGCAGCACTTCCACCAGCGCGTTGAAGTGCGCGCGCTCGATCTTGAAGGCCGCATGCGTCTCCACCATGTCGCGCCCGCTGTAGGTGCAGCCGCCGCCGAGCACCGCGCAGAACTGCTCGGTGAGCTGTTTGGTGACGCGCGGGTGGTCGACGTGGCGGAAGTAAGGCTCCAGCCTCGGGTCGGCCAACATCAGGGTCATGAATTCCTGGTTGAGTGCGGTGAGTCCGGGCACGCCGCCGAACTGCTCGAATACGCCGGCGAGTTCGGGATGAGGTGGCGCGGGATTCGGTGCGGTACTGGTGGTCGGCACCGGCACGGGTGCTGGCACGTCCGCCATCGACTGCGCGAACGTGGGCGTGGCGATGCAGGCGAATGGCAGCAGGCTGGCGAGGACGATCTTGCGGGTACGGATATGCATGCGGGTTCTCCGGATTCAGAAGCCGACCTGCAGCGAGGCGTACACGCCGCGCTGGTGGTCGCGAATGACGATGTTGCCGAGGTCGACGTAGGCCACGGTCAGTGACACGTGCCGGCTCGGAGCCCAGGCCACGAACACGTCCCACGCGTCGTCCTCGCGGGCGATGCCGAGGTTGTTCGGCTTCTGCCGGTATTCGGCACCGATCGCCAGGTGGCGATTGAGCAGATAGGTTGCGGACGCCTCGAATTGCGGGCGCAGGCCGTCGTGGCGATCGCCACCGAAACCGAGGATCCCGAACTGGTTGGCCTCGGTGAAGCGCACCGTGGCGTTGAGCAGCAGGCTCTGCCGCAGGTACAGCTTGGTCGCGCTGACGTAGAGGTCGGTGCCGCTGTCGTCCTTGGCGCCGATCGCCGCGAGCAGACCGCCCTGGTCGTTGCGCTTGTGCTGCACGCCGACCGCGATCTGCGGCATCCAGCGATCCTGTTCGAGCACTGCGTCGCCGGCCACGCGAACTTTCACGCCGAAGGTGTCCTGGCGGATGGTGAAGCCCTGCCCCAGCCCGAGCGCCGCACCGACCGCTCGGGTGTCGAACGCCTGCCGCGACACGCTCAGTTCGACCCGGTCACGGATGCCGACCAACGCGCCGTAACTGTCCAGACCGTAGTCGGACACATCGACGCGGGTGTAGAACGCGGTCGCGCCGATCTGGTCCCGGGTGCCATGGCCACCGATCACCGCCCACGGCGTGAGTCCGCCACCGGCAGCGCCTTCGACCTGGGTCACCCCGCCGGTGAGCAGCAGCTTGCCGCTGTTGGCGGGCGGCGGATCCTGCAGCGAAGGTTCCTCCACGGGTGCGTCGAGCGCGGCGGCATCCTGCGCCTGCACCACGCCGCTGCCGAACAGCAACAGGGCGGCGCAGGCAAGTGGTGCGACAGGCCGGCGACGTGGCGGTCGCGATGGGTGGCAGGCGGGTGTCATCGAGTTCTCCAGTCGGAAAGATTCAGTGTTGTTGTGCAGGTCAACCATGGCGGTCGGCCTTCTGCGAGCTGGTCATGAAACGGTTGAATGCGGCGGACACTCGGGCCACTGGGGTGGCACCGGCCTCGTCCATCCGCAGGTTGCGGTCCGGCGTGTTGGCAGCGCGCTCCAGCAGGACTTCGAGCGCCTGCAAAGGGCTGGCGACGCGGCGGCCGTACCAGACGATCGCCGCAAGCAGCGCAAGCAACGACAGCACGGCCAGGATGACCATGGGTGCATGCGCGGCCAGCGTTGCCGACAGCGGCATGCGTCGCGCGATCTGCAGCACCCGCACCTCTTTGCTGCCGAACAACGGCGTGGAACGGGCCTGCGATGCGCCCGCGGCGAGATCCAGGCGACCCTCGGCCGGCGCACCGTCGGCACGCCATTGCGCGACCGCCTTCGCCAGGGCGTCGGCATCCGTGGCGGGCAAGGTCGATGCCACCACCGTTGCGCTGGATACGGACGACGCGACCAGCGCGACATCGGCCGCCGCGATCCCGGCGATGGTCTTCACGTAGTCCTGGTCGACTTCTTCTGCCACCAGCAGGTACGCATCGCCGGCGTTGTAGCGGGCCAGCGGCAGCATCGCCACGTGCAGCAGGCGCTCGCCATCGCGCCACAGGCCGGTGCCCACCGACTGCGTCTTGCGCGCCTCGACGAACACCGGGTCGCGCGCGAAATCGTGGCCCTCGGCGTAGGCGTCGGTCACCGCCAGCGCGCGGCCATCGGCGGCGACCACCGCGGCCAGGTCGAGGTCGAGCTGCGAGCGGCGTTCCTCCAGCAGGTCGACGATCGAGGAGTTGTCGACCGCCTCGCCCGGCAGCAGGCTGCCCAGCGCCTGGGTCATGTACGCCACCACCGCTTGGTTGCCGGCGATCAGTTCCCCCCGGATGGTCAGGTTGCGGTTGGACTGGTCCTCGACCAGTTGCTGGGTCATCGCGAGGGTCTCCAGCGTGCGCGATGCCTCGCGCGCGTCATCGCGGGCGAACTGCAGGGCCAACAGCGCCAGCAGCGCCGGCAGCACGATGGCCAGCGCCAGGATGAGGCGGAAGCGGGTGCCGTTGATCGCAGCCATGGCTCAGTGCTCCTGCCGCGAGGGACGGGTCGCGGTCAGCTTGCGGGTCACCGCCGCGGCGGCCGGCAATGCCACCGCCACCGATTGCGCCTGCGCGCGCGGATGCCAGAACACCAACGTGCCCGGACCCACTGGCAAGCCTGTAAGCGTGTAACGACCGCTGCGGTCGGGCCGCGTGTAGTACGGCGTGGCCAGCACCACCACGTCGGCACGCATGTTGTGGTGCACGTTGCAGTTGACGATCACCAGGCCCGGCTTGTTGAAGACGTGTTGCTTGCTTTCGCCGGGTCCGTAGTGGCCGAAATCGAAGCTGCTGCCCGGCGTGCGCGAGAACACGTTGTGCAGGATCGTGTCCCGGTTGGGGAAGCGCACGGTGCTGCCCTGCGGCACCACCAGCAACGCGGGCGAGAAGCCCTTGCTGCGGGTGTCGATGGTAAAGCTCCCCGGCTTGGGCTTCGGCGCACCGGCTTTCGGCAGGAAGTACACCAGGCCGTCGGCCATCTCGCCCGGCCGGATCGCGCCGGCGGATCCGGCAACCAGTTCAAGGCGACCGCTCAGGCTGTTGGCGCTGGCCACGGCGGCGGGCGCGCTGGCTGGTTTCGCTACCGGCGGCAGCGGCTTGGGCTTGGGCGCGGGTGCCGGGAGCGGCGGTGCCTTCTCGGCAACCGGCGGCGGCGCTTCGCGGACAGGCTCCGGGGCGACAGGCGGCGCCTCCATTGGCGGAGGCGGAGGCGCGGCCTCGACCGGCATGGGCGGGGGGATTGGCGCTGGCGCGGCCTCGGTGGCGATCGGTGCGGGGGATGGACGCTCGGGCGTGGGCGTACTTGCGCAGGCGACCACCCCGCACAGGACAAAAGCCCCGGCAGCGGCTCGGAATCGGTTCATGGTGTTCTCCCTGGGCCGAACCGCAAGCGCCCCCCGCTTGCCCGGCATTCGCCCCTGTGCATGAGCATACGGATACGCACGTGCCATGGATGCAGCCTCCAGGAGTTTTTTCCGGAGCGAGACTGTGGGTGCCCTCGCGGCGTCTCGGTTCCATACTTGCCCTATTCAAGCCCCGGCAATGACGATGGCTTAGAATGCGCGCCCTGCACCACCGGCCGCTGCCGCCCTCGGTGCAGGCGATCCCATTCGTTCCCGTCCCTTCCAGACCGTCGGCGCCATCGCGACACGCGAGCGGCTCCGGCCGGAGTTTTCGCAATGATCTTCGAAACCCTCGACACCTACGGCCACGAACAGGTCGTGTTCTGCCACAACAAGGACGCAGGCCTGAAGGCGATCATCGCCATCCACAACACCGTGCTGGGCCCGGCCCTGGGCGGCACCCGCATGTGGCCGTACAAGACCGAGGCGGAAGCGCTGAACGACGTGCTGCGCCTGAGCCGCGGCATGACCTACAAGAACGCGGTGGCCGGCTTGAACATCGGCGGCGGCAAGGCGGTGATCATCGGCGACCCGGCCACCGACAAGTCCGAGGCGTTGTTCCGCGCGTTCGGCCAGTTCGTGGAATCGCTGGGCGGCCGCTACATCACCGCCGAGGACGTGGGCATCGACGTCAACGACATGGAATACGTGTACCGCGAGACCGAGTACGTCACCGGCGTGCACCAGGTGCATGGCGGCTCCGGCGATCCCTCGCCGTTCACCGCCTACGGCACCCTGCAGGGCCTGATGGCGACGTTGAACAGGAAGTACGGCGACGAGGACGTCGGCAAGTATTCCTACGCCGTTCAGGGCCTGGGCCATGTCGGCATGGAGTACGTGAAGCTGCTGAAGGAACGCGGCGCCAAGATCTTCGTGACCGACATCAACAAGGCGCTGGTCGACAAGGCCGTGAACGAATACGGCGCGGAAGCGGTGGGCCTGGACGATATCTACGACGTCCCCGCCGACGTCTATTCGCCGTGCGCGCTCGGCGGCACCATCAACGAGCAGACCCTGCCGCGCCTGAAGGCCAAGGTCATCTGCGGCGCGGCCAACAACCAGCTGGCGAACAACGCGATCGGCGATGAAGTGGCGCGTCGCGGCATCGTCTACGCGCCGGATTACGCGGTGAACGCGGGCGGCGTGATGAACGTGGCGCTGGAGCTGGACGGCTACAACCGCGAGCGCGCCATGCGGATGATGCGCACGATCTACCACAACCTCACCCGCATCTAC
>JAVWUU010000085.1:0-11601 GCA_036666995.1 Thermomonas sp. | reverse complement strand
CAGGGTCAGCGCGAGCAGGTCGGTGGCGACCACGAACAGCGCGTTGTGCGAATGGATCACCGCGGCATCGCGATCCCACTCGGCGATCCAGCCGCTCGATGCCGGGTACTGCACCAGCACGCCGAAGTAATCGCCGGCGGCCAGCTTTTCGTGGAACGCATCGGTCGAACGCACGATCTCGACGGTGAGGCCCAGCGGCTCGGCGCGGGACTGCAACAGCTCGAGCGTTTGCGGATGGGTATCGCCGGCGACCAGGAAGGTGTTCGACTTCGATTTCGCCGAACGCTTGGCCAGGGTCATCGCCTCGGCGGCGGCGGTGGCTTCATCGAGCAGGGACGCGTTGGAAATCTCCATGCCGGTCAGGTCGGCGCACATCTGCTGGAAGTTGATCAGCGCTTCCATGCGGCCCTGCGAGATCTCCGCCTGGTAGGGCGTGTACGCGGTGTACCAGGCCGGGTTCTCGAGGATGTTGCGCAGGATGACGTTCGGCGTGTGGGTGCCGTAATAGCCTTGGCCGATGAAGCTGCGGAACACCTGGTTCTTCGAGGCGACGGCGCGGATCTTCGCGAGTGCTTCGACCTCGGTCAGGCTGCCCGGCAGCGCGAGCGGCGCGGTGGACTTGATCGATGCCGGCACGATGGCGTCGGTCAGCGCTTCCAGCGAGTCGTGGCCGACCACCCGCAGCATCGTCGCGACCTCGGTGTCGTTGGGGCCGATATGGCGTTCGATGAAGGCGTCGTGGTGCTCGAGCGAGCGAAGCGAGGGCTGGGTCATGGCGGCATCCGTGGGCGCATTCGTGTCGAGGCACGTCGCGCGTGAGTGGGATGCCCGTCTCTGTCCTTTCGCCTGAGAGTTTGAACCGGCGCGGCCCGGGGAGGGAGGCGGCGCGGGTCTTGCCCCTTCGGCGCCGGCCACGCATCGCCTGATGCTGCCGATCTCTCCAGAGTGTGGTCACACGGCGGTATCTGGCCTGAGCGATTCCGGGCGGTTGCGCCTTCGGCAGCGCTGCCGGGCCCATAGGCCCGCGCGCTTCTCCCACCGTGCGGCGGCAGTATACAACTGCAGTGACGTGACCGGTCCGCGCCGGCGCTTGCGTAGGATGCAACGATGGCCGAATCCGCGCGTCCCTCCAATCGCCGCCTCGCGCTGATCCTGGGCGGGTTGGCGATGTTCGGCCCGTTCTCGATCGACACCATCTTCCCGGCCTTTCCGCAGATCGCCGAACAGCTGGGCGCGGACAAGGTGGCGATGCAGCAGACCATCAGCGTCTACCTGCTCGCCTATGCGGCGATGAGCCTGGTGCACGGCCCGCTGTCCGATGCGCTGGGGCGTCGCCCGGTGATCCTGGCGGGACTCGTGGTGTTCGCGCTGGCCTCGGTGGGCTGCGCGCTGTCGACCTCGCTGCCGATGCTGCTGTCGTTCCGCGCGCTGCAGGGCTTCAGTGCCGGCGTCGGCCTGATCGTCGGACGCGCGGTGATCCGCGATGTCCTGCATGGCCATGATGCGCAACGGCTCATGAGCCAGGTCTCGATGATCTTCGGCATCGCGCCGGCTTTGGCACCGGTGATCGGCGGCTGGCTGCTGGGCTGGCAGCGCTGGCCGTGCATCTTCTGGTTCCTGGCGCTGTTCGCCGTGGGCCTGATCGCGGTGGTCTGGCGCGGCCTGCCGGAGACCCATCCCGCGGAATCGCGATTGCCCTTGCAGGCCAGGCCGCTGCTGCGCGGCTACGCGGTGATCCTGCGCCGCCCACGCTTCCTGCGGCTCACCCTGGCGGGTGCGTTGAACTTCGGTGCGCTGTTCCTCTACATCGCTTCCGCGCCCGCCTTCGTCATCGACCAGCTCGGCTTGGGCGAGCGCGACTTCGGCTGGTTCTTCATCCCGATGATCGGCGGGATGATGCTGGGTGCCTTCGTGTCCGGGCGTGCGGCGGGGCGCATCGACGGCCAGCGCCTGGCCAATATCGGCTTCGCCTGCTGCGGCGTCGCCACCGCGATCAACATCGGCTACAACCTGTTCGTCGATGCGCACGCGTTGCCGTGGGCGGTGCTGCCGATCAGCCTCAACGCGTTCGGCATCGCCTTGGTGTTCCCGATCGTGACCTTGGCGATCCTCGACATGTACCCGCACCAGCGCGGCAGTGCGTCGTCGCTGCAGGCGTTCGTTGGCCTGCTGCTGAATGTCGTGATCGCCGGCATGTTGTCGCCGATGCTCAGCCACGGCGGGCTGTCGCTGGCGCTCGGCGCGGCGGTGTTCACCCTGGCCGGTTGGCTGTTCTGGCGTTGGGAAAACCTGGCGACACGGCGCACGTTGCGGGTGCCCAAGTCGCCGGGTGGGCTGGAACCTACCGAACTCTGACCCGGCGCATCCACAGGTAGACCGGCACGCCTGCAAGCAGCAGGACCACGCCCCAGGCGAGCGCCTCGGTGCCGGCGCCGCTCAGCGCATACAGGCTGTAGACGAGCGCCAGCGCGGCGACGATGCGCCCGCCGTGGCCGGCGCCGCTGCGCAACCAGGCCGCGCTGCTGGCGGCGTACGGCAACAGGATGGCCGAGGTCGAGATCAGCAGGATGAAGGTGAACAGTTCGACCAGCGAACGGCTGTAGCTGGCGATCACCAGCACCGTGGCGAGCACGCTGCCGACGAGGATGCCGAACGTGGGCGTGCCGTTGCGGTCGAGCCGCGCGAACCGTTGCGGGAACAGGCCGTCCGCGGCGGCGGCCAGCGAGACCTGGCCGCAGACCATCATCCAGCCATTGATCGCGCCGAAGGTGGAGACGGCCGCGAGCGCCGCGATGGCGATCGCCGCGCCCGGACCCCAGACGCGGCTGGCGGCTTCGGCCATCGGTGCGCCGGAGTCCTTGAGGACGTCGGTGGGAACCAGGCCGATCACCACCGTGCAGGCGAGGATGGTGGCGATGCCGGCCAGTAGTGTGCCGAGCAGGGTGGCGCGCGGGATGGTGCGCTCGGGATCGCGGATGGAGCCGGCGGGCACGGTGGCGACCTCGAGTCCGCACAGCGCCCACATGGTGAGGATCACCGTGGTATTGGCCACCGAGGGCAGCGACTGGCCGCTCGGGTTGAACGGCACGTAGTTCCCGGCGTCGACGAACCACAGGGCGACGATGCCGAACAGCAGCAAGGGCAGCAGTTTCAGCGCGGTCACCACCACCTGCAGCCGCCCGGCCTGGCGCAGCCCGACCAGGTTCACTGTCGTGCAGATCCACAACGCGACAAGTGCACAAGTGGCCGCACGCACCGGGCTTGCGGTCAGTGCAGGAAAGATCGCGCCGATGCTGCCGGCGAATGCCACCGCGATCGCGGCCATGCCCGACCAGATCGATATCCAGTAGCTCCACGCGATGCCGAAGCCGGCGGCGTCGCCGAAGGAGCGGCGCACGTACGCATATGGTCCGCCCGTGCATGGCCAGTGCACCGCGAGCTTGGCGAAGGTCGCGGCCAGCAGCAGCGCACCGCAGAGGGCGATCGCCCAGCCGACCAGGCTGGCCGCGCCATAAGGCGCGAGTGCCGCCGGCAACAGGAACACGCCGCTGCCGATCATGCTGCCGATCACCAGCGCGGTGGCCATCCACAGGCCGAGTGGTCTCTTCTCCTCCCCCTGCGCGCAGGGGGAGGCCGGGAGGGGGTGCGAGGCGCTTGGCGCCGAGGATCCATCGGTGGACATCAACCCCTCCCCAACTGTCCAGCCCGCCAGCACAGCAGGCGGGCGTTCGTCGACGCACGAGCCGGCGGCTCGTAAACGCGTCTCCTCACTCCCTGCAAGCAGGGGAGGGAGCAAAACATCAGATCGCGCTGGTGCGATAGGCCGCGCGGAGCATCTCATGGAAGTGGTGCACGCCCGATTCGCGCAACGGATTCAGGCGGCCCGGCACGTAACTGCCCGATGCGAAGCCGCGCTGCACGTCTTCGCAGATGCCCAGGTCCTCGTGCTGCACCTCGTCGCTGAAGGACAGGTCGGCATCGCGCTTCGCCTTGCCGGCATCGCTGTCGTCCGGGGCGTAATAACTGTCGAACAGCACTCGGCAGCGATCGACGCCGAGCGGAATCACCGTGTTGGTCTGCATCCGCCCGGGCAGGATGTTGAGCATCGTGTTCGGCCACAGCCAGTAGTACAGCGCGTCGCCATTGCCGTACAGCGAGGCATCGCTTTCCAGCGGGCTCCACTGCAGCGAATGCCAGCGTTCGAGCTCGGTGCGGTAGCTGCGGTAATCAAGCAGCCGGTTCAGGCCCGGATGCACGTGCGGGACGTGGTAACCCTCGAGATAGTTGTCGACATAGACCTTCCAGTTGCAGGCGATGTCGTAACTGGCGCGATGGTGGTTGCCGTAAAGCTGCAGCCCGCGATCCGCGCCGAGGCGCGCGTCGATGCCGGCGACGAAGGCATCGAATGCCGGCGCATGCGCTTCGTCCACGGCAGCGAACACCAGGCCCTGCCAGACCCTCACCGCCAGTTGCGGCAGGCGGATGTCGGCCACGTCGAAGGCCTCGACGCCGTTCATTTCCGGCGCGGCGCGCAACTGGCCCTCCAGCGTGTAGGTCCAGCCGTGGTAGCGGCAACGCAGCGATTTCGCCGCCAGTCCGTCGCATTGTGCGATCGGCCCGGCGCGATGCCGGCAGACGTTGTGGAAGACGCGGATCAGGTCGTCCGCGCCACGCACCGCGAGGATCGGCAAGCCGGCGAGGTCGGCAACGACGTGATCGCCGCTGCCGCGCAACTGCGAGACATGCGCGACGAGTTGCCAGGCCTTGTCGAAGATCGACGCGCGGTCGCGCGCGACCATCGCGGGATCGACGTAGTACGTCGCCGGCAGTGCGGTCGCGGTGGCCAGGGCTTGCGGGGCGAGGTCGAGTGGACTGTGCATCGGTGCAGTATCCCCCCGGACGGCCAGAAAAAAACAAGGCCGGCTTGCGCCGGCCGTGGTACAGGTCGCTTCCCCGGTCAGCTGCCCGAGAACACGTCCTTGGCTTCGGTCTGGCCGGCCTCCATCACGCGCGCTGTCCCGCCGGGGCGAACCACTACGCTCTGCGCCGGATCGACGGTGCCGTCCTTGCGCACGCGGATCACCTGGTAATTGCCGGTCGGCACGCGGCGGATCTGGTACTTGCCGTCCTTGTCGATCTTGAGTTCGCGCTTGAAGCCGGTATCGACGCCGGAAATCATCACGGTGTCTCCGGTGGTGGCATCACCGGTGATGTTGCCGGAGCTGGACTGGGCGGTGGCCGCGAATGGCAGGGCGGTGGCGAGCAGGGCGATGGCGAGTGCGATGCGATGGTTGCGGATCATGGGGTTGTTTCGTGATGGTGGGGTGTGGCTGCGAGGTTGCCCGGCGCCTCACGTTGCGACAAGTGACTTTCGGCATGCAGGATGCCGTGCGCCGCTCAGGAAGATGAAGGCCGGCGCATGGCCGGCCTTCAGGATGTTCCGACGTGATCGATCAAGCGGATTTTTTGGCGACGGTTGCGCCGGCAACGCCGCCTGCCGGATTCCAGCCGCAGGCACTGCCCGCGTTCTGCTGCTTCAGCCAGCCCTGCAGGGGCGCGAAGTATTCGAGCACCGCGCTCGCATCCATCTTTTCGCTGCCGGTGAGTTCCTTCATGGACTTCGGCCACGGCTGGCTCGCGCCCTTGGACAGCATCGCCCAGTACTTGTCGCCGGCGGCCTTGCTGCCATAGAAGCTGCATTCGTACAGCGGGCCCTTGTAGCCGGAGGCATCGCACAGCGCCTTGTAGAACTGGAACTGCAGCACGTGCGAGAGGAAGTAGCGCGTGTACGGCGTGTTGGCCGGCACGTGGTACTTCGCGCCCGGATCGAAGAAGTCCTCGCCGCGCGCAGTGGCCGGCGCCACGCCCTGGTACTTCGCCTTCAGTTCCCACCACGCCTTGTTGTAACTGTCCGGCTTGATCGAGCCATCGAACACCCCCCAACGCCAGCGGTCGGTCATCAAGCCGAACGGCAGGAATGCGACCTTCGCAAGCGCCATCCGCATCTGCGCGTTGACCAGCGCTTCCTGGCTCTGCTGCTGCACGCCGACCAGGCCGACCGATGCGAGGTACTTCGGCGTCATCGCCAGCACGATGGTGTCGCCGATCGCCTCGTGGAAGCCGTCATGCGCGCCGTTCTGGAACACCGGCGGCTGCTTGTTGTAGGCCAGGTCGTAATAGATGTGGCCGAGCTCGTGGTAGATCGTGGTGAGTTCTTCCTCGCTCGGCTTGATGCACATCTTGGTGCGCACGTCGCCGGACATGTTCATGTCCCAGGCGCTGGCATGGCATTGCGCCTCGCGGTCGAGCGGCTTGATGAACTGCGACTTCTCCCAATAGCTGGCGGGCAGCTTGGGCATGCCCAGCGAAACGTAGAAATCCTGCGCGCGTTCGGT
Organism: Thermomonas sp.; assembly: GCA_036666995.1. Lineage (GTDB taxonomy): Bacteria > Pseudomonadota > Gammaproteobacteria > Xanthomonadales > Xanthomonadaceae > Thermomonas. The sequence goes on along the minus strand of JAVWUU010000085.1, from coordinate 5,206 downwards.
CATCGCCTTGGCGGTGGCCAGCTCGGCGGCGCGCTGTGCCTGGAAGGTGCGCGTGGCTTCGCTGGCCTCCTCGTCGCCGGGCTTGTCCAGCTCGCGCGTCAGGTTGTCGTCGGCGAGTTTCTTCAGCGCGAAATTGACATCGAGGCTGCCGGCACCCGGGTAGGGCTGCATCAGGTCCCACAGGTTGCCCCAGTCCTGCTGCCACAGGTTGCCCGTGAGGTGCGCGGGCAGCATGCCGCCCGCCACTTTTCCCTTCTCCGCACCGTAGGTGGCTTCCAGCTTGCCGCGCGCGTAGCAGTGCAACTGTTCGTACAAGGGCTTGACCTGGTCCCACAGGCGGTCGCTCTCGGCGGCGAGTTCGACCGGGCTCATGTCGTAGCCGGAACGCCACATCTCGCCGGCATCGGCGAAGCCCATCTCCTTCGCACCGGTGTTCACCAGCTCGGCGAAACGGATGTAATCCTTGCGCATCGGCTGGCTGATCGTGTGCCAGCCCTGCCAGGCGTCCAGCTGGGCGTCGTAGTCGCGGCTGGTGGCCAGCACTTCGCTGAGTTGGCCGATGTCGCGGCAGGTGGCGGCAGCGCCCTCGCCCTTGCAGTACTTGCCAGAGCCATAGGTGCCTTCCATGCGGGTCGCGATCTGGGTCAGTTCCTGCAATTGCGCGGGATCCTTCGGCGCCGGCATCGCGGTCATCAGCTTGATCAGCTTGATCGCGCGCGCGTTCTCCGGCGAGAGCTGCTGGCCTTCGTAGCGCCTTGCCTGTTCGATCCAGGCGTTGAGCTGGGTCAGCCAGCGTTCGTTGGCCTTGGCCGCCAGCATTTCGCTGTCGCTGTTGATGTAGGTGCTCGACAACCACTGCGCCGAATTCAGTTCCGCGCTGATCTTGCGGAACTCGTCGTTGACGCGGGCGACGAACTGGTCGGCGGTCTCGCCCGCCGGCGCGGCGGCGGGCGCACCCGGAGCGGCAGGCGCGGGCGTGGGTTCGCGCTTGCAGGACGCCAGGCCAAGCGAGCCGGCGACGGCAAGGGCGAGCAGGGCGATGCGTGGCTTCACGGGGCGATCCTCGGCGGCGCTGGTGCGCAGGAGCGGCAAGGCTAGACCGCGCCAGTCGGCGGCCGCAAGTGACGCGTCCCGTTGCCTGTCACGTGACTCGCTGATCGTGATCCGGGAGACGCAATCCGCGCGCTGCGTCGACCAGACCGCGCGCCTGCAGCCAGGTCCAGGCATCGTCTGCATCGGCCTCGACGTACGCGCGCGCGGATCCCATGCGGAACGTGTATCCCCAGGCATCCATGTCCGCCAGCACGCGTTCGCGTCCCACGCCGGGCAGGGCATCGCCCAGCAAGCCCTGCAGCACGCACACGGCATCTTCCTCGGCGATGGAATCGGTGGCGTCGGTGTGCACCGCGGCGCGGCGTTCCGGCGGCAGCACGATCAGGTGGCCGGCCTCGTGCAGCAGCGAATGCACCGGCGTGTCGTCGCGCGCGTAGACCGTGTTGCCGATGATGCCGGCTTCGCATTCGCCCCAGAAGCTTCCGGGGATCGGCTCGACGCCGGCGACGCGCACCAGCGCGAGCCCGTAGCGCCCGAGCAGTGCAGCGGGCGCATCGAAGCCGATGTCGGCGAGGGTGAGGACGTTCATGTCGTCATCCCGGCAGGTGCCGGGATGCGGGCAGGGCATCACGCGCTCGCGCGCGCGTCCGGCAGCGACACCGAGATGTCGAGCACGTCGTGGTCGCCGTCCTTGACCACGTCGACCTTGACCGCGTCGACGTCGACGTTCACGTACTTGCGGATCACTTCCAGGATCTCGCGGCGCATCAGCGGCAGGTAATCCGGCGCGCCCTGCGAACTGCGTTCCTGCGCGATGATGATCTGCAGGCGGTTCTTCGCGGTGATCGCGGTGGTTTTCTTGGGCTTGAGGAAATCGAAGATCGACATGCGTCAGCCCCCGAACAACTTGCTGAAGAAGCCCTTCTTCTCCAGTTGGGTAAACCGCATCGGGCGCTGCTCGCCGAGCAGGCGCGCGACCGCGTCGTCGTAGGCCTGGCCGGCATTGGACTCGGCATCCATGATCACCGGCTCGCCCTTGTTCGAGGCGTTGAGCACGTCGCCGGATTCCGGCACCACGCCGATCGTCTTCAGGCCCAGCACTTCCTCGACGTCGGTGATCGACAGCATCTCGCCGTTCTCGACGCGCTGCGGGCTGTAGCGGGTCAGCAACAGGTAGGCAGTGACTTCGCCCTCGCCGGTCTCGGCACGGCGGGTCTTGCTGGCCAGCAGGCCGAGGATGCGGTCTGAGTCGCGCACCGAGGACACTTCCGGATTCACCACCACCACCGCCTTGTCGGCGAAGTACATCGCCAGGAACGCACCCTTCTCGATGCCGGCCGGGGAGTCGCAGACGATGTAGTCGAAGCCGTCGTCGGCCAGGTCCTTGAGCACCTTCTCCACGCCTTCCTTGGTCAGCGCGTCCTTGTCGCGGGTCTGCGACGCGGCCAGCACGAACAGGCTGTCGTAGCGCTTGTCCTTGATCAGGGCCTGCTTGAGCGTGGCCTCGCCGTGGACGACGTTGACGAAGTCGTACACCACGCGCCGCTCGCAGCCCATGATCAGGTCGAGGTTGCGCAGGCCGACGTCGAAGTCGATGACCGCGACCTTCTTGCCGCGACGCGCGATGCCGGTGGCGATGCTGGCGCTGCTGGTGGTCTTGCCGACGCCGCCCTTGCCCGAGGTGACTACGATGATTTCAGCCAAGTTGGCTTCCTCCCTTGTTCTTGTTCTTCGTGCGAGGCACGGCGTCAGTCGAGCGCCGCGAGCTTGATGTGTCCCTTTTCCAGCCAGACCTGCACGGGCTTGCCGCGCAGCTCCGCCGGGATGTCTTCCAGCACCTTGTAGTGCCCGGCCACCGCGACCAGCTCCGCGTGGAATTCGCGGCAGAAGATGCGGGCCTCTTCGTTGCCCTGCGCGCCGGCTAGGGCGCGGCCGCGCAAGGCGCCGTAGATGTGGATCGAGCCGTCGGCGATCGCTTCCGCACCGGCACCCACCGCGCTGAGCACGGTCAGGTCGCGGTTCTCGGCGTAGACCTGCTGGCCGGAACGCACCGGCGCGGTCTGCATCAAGCCGGGGCCGGCTGATGGCGCGGCCTTGGCCGAGGCTGCTTTCGTGGGAGCGGCTTCAGCCGCGATTTCCTGCTTTGCAGGGGGGCGGGAAGAGCTCGCGGCTGAAGCAGCTCCCACGGACGCTTCCTCGGCGCGCTCGTACTGCGCGCGGAACTTGGCGAGCAACGGCAGGCCGAGTTGTTGCGAGAGCGCTTCGATTTCCTTGGTGCCGTACGCCAGCGCAACCGCCAGCACGCCGGCATCGCGCAGGCCTTCGACCAGCGCCCGCGCGTCTTCCAGCGTGGGCACCTGGCTGAGGCCCCCGAAATCGAGGACCACCGCGGCACGCGCGAACAGGTTGGGTGCGCGCTGCACGCGGTCGCGCATCTCCGCGGCGAGTTGGGCCACGTCCAGGGTGCGCACGCGCAGGTTGGCGATGCCGACCTGGCCGAATTTCAGTTCGCCTGCCTGGGCGTAATCGACCACCGCGCTCACGCACAGGTCCCGGTGGGGCGCGACGGCTGCGCAACCTGGCGCGGCTGCTGCAGCCAGGGCTCGTCCGGCAGCGCATCTCCATAGGTTTCGCGAACCCATGGGTAACTGCACAAGCCCTTCATCAGCATCGCCGCGCGGATATCGTGCCCGTCCATCACGTGCTGGCCGACTTCGCGGAAGCCGAAGCTGCCATGGAACAGCAATGCGTGATCGTTGCCCTGCTGCAGGAACACTTCGCAGGCCAGTTGCGGGTAGCGCAACTCCGCGTAGCTCTGCGCATCGGCGTACAGCGCGCGACCCACGCCGCCGCCCCTGCGTCGGCTGGCGACCGCGACACGGTCGATATAAAAGAAATCCGGATGGCGCTCGCCGAACCAGGCGAAGTTGCTGCTGTCGTGCTGCGCATGCGCGCCGAAGCCGATCAGGAAGCCGGCCAGCGCACCGTCGCGCTCGGCGACGCGGAAGTATTCGGCGCGGTCGAACAGGTGGCGAAGCCTGGCGGCATCGAGGGGGAGGATCGCAGGGCCCGCGGCGTTGTTGAGGGCGAGGACGGAATCCAGCTCGTGCTCGCGCACGTCGCGGATGGCGATCGACATTCCTTGACTCCGGATGGCGTTGCAGCGAATGGCCAGCAGGCGCTGGCGTCGGCCCGAATTATCGCATGCGCCGGCATCCGCGGCCATGACCTTCGGTGCAGGCACGCAGCGGGGCGAGGCGGTATAAGACTGCATGCTCGCCCGAATCTCGCACACCCGCCTGCTGCGCTACGCCGGCCTGTTCACCTGGGCGATGGTCGGCCTGCCGCTGGTGTATTCGTGGGTGGGGCCGCTATTGGGCACGGCCGGCGATGAAGAGCTCGCCCTGCGGCCGATGCCCTGGCAGGGTTGGGTGGCCTACTTCGCCTTCGGCCTGAGTTACGCGTGGTTGACGCGCGGGCTGGGTAGCCGCGCCCGCAGCATCGGCGACTACATCCTGCTGGTGGTGTTGACCCTGGCTGCGCTGGCGGTCAGTTATTTCAACGGATCGGGGCTGGGCAGCGTGCTGCTGATGGTGGCGGCCTGCGTGCTGCCGTGGCTGCTGCCCTTGCCACTGGGTGCGGCCTGGTTGCTGGCCAGCCAGCTCGCGGTGGCGCCGGTCTTCATCCGCTGGCTGGGTTTCCCGCCGCTGGAAGCACTGATGCAGTCGGTGCTGTACGCCGGCTTTTCCGGGTTCGTGTTCATCACCAGCCTGGTCGCGTTGCAGCAGATGCAGGCGCGCGAGGACCAGCGCAGGCTGAATGCGGAGTTGCGCGCCACCCGTGCGCTGCTCGCGGATAGTGCCCGGGTCAACGAGCGCACCCGCATCTCGCGGGAACTGCATGACCTGCTGGGCCACCACCTGACCGCGCTGAGCCTCAACCTGGAAGTGGCCAGCCACATCACCGAAGGCCAGGCGCAGGAGCATGTGCGCCAGGCGCAGACGCTGGCCAAGCTGTTGCTCACCGACGTCCGCGAAGCAGTGAGCCAGCTGAGGGAGAGCGGGGCGATCGACCTCGGCGCCGCGTTGCGCCCGCTCGCCGAGAACGTGCCGAAGCTCGCCATCGAGATGGACATCCAGCAGCCGCTGACCGT
>JAVWUU010000084.1:0-11604 GCA_036666995.1 Thermomonas sp. | reverse complement strand
GATCGGCACTGACGCGCGATACACGCGCTATCGGCACGCTTTGCCGAATCGAATCAATCGCGTCGCGGGCATCGTCGGAAAGCCTCCCGCCACTGGTCGCAGCCTCGGCAAGCGCGAACAATCGCCGCTTCACTCGCGGAAACGCAGAGGGCTCCGTCGATGCTTGCCCGTGGCGCATTGTTCCTGCTGCTGTGCGTCGCCGGCATCGTCCGCGCCACAGGTCATGGCGATGATCGCTACGCCGAACTCGACGCGCTGATCGCACGCGAACCCGCGCATTTCGGCGCGTTGCACCACGCAGCACGCACGGCGGCGAATGCAGGCGACGGCGATCGCGCGATCGCTTACCTGCGCGCACTGGCCGATGCCGGCTTCGATGACGCACTGGAGCCCGCCGACTTCTCGTCGTTGGCGGATCGCTCGGATTACCGCGAGATCGCGCGACGCCTGGAAGCTGCCAGCGCCATCGGCACGCCCACGCTGCACGCCGAGACGCATTGCCTCGACGTGTTGCCCGAAGGCGCGGCCTTCGACAGCGCGCGCGACCGTTTCCTGATGTCCAGCGGCCGCCGACGCAACGTGATCGCGGTCGATGCCGATGGCCGTTGCAGCGACGTGTTGCCGCCGGGAGATGACGGCCTGCTCGCGGTGCTCGGCATGGATGTCGATGCCGAAGGCGACGTGCTGTGGGTCGCCAGCGCGGCCGCGCCGTTCATGCGCGACGCGGCATCGGCAAAAGCGGGTGAGACGCGGTTGTCGCGCATCGACCTGGCCAGCGGGCGCGTGCTCGCTTCGTATGCGCCAGCCGATCCGGGCCTTTTGAACGATCTCGACCTGCTGCCCGATGGGCGCATCGCGGTGACCGACAGCATCGCCGGCACGGTCTACCTGCTTGATCCTTCCGCTGACTCACCCACGTTGCAGCCGGTGTTGCCTGCAGGAAGTTTCGAAGGCCCGAACGGCATCGTCGCGCTGCCCGATGGGCAACTCGTCGTCACCGACTTCCATGCGCTGTGGCTCGTCGATCCGTCGGCATCGCCGCCGATGCGCAAGAGCAGGATCACTACGCCCGGTGGCCGCTATCTCGGCGGCATGGACGGCCTGGCCCGCGATGGCGAGCACATCGTCGCGATCCAGAACCTGGTCGGGCGCGGGCGGGTGTGGCGGTTCCGCATCGACCCGGCATCCGCGCATGTCGAGGATCTGCACCTTCTCTTGCGCCAGCATCCCGACCTGCGCAACCCGACCACCGGCGTGGTGGTCGGTCGCCGCTTCCTGTTCGTCGCCGATCCCAACCTGCAGATGTTCGCGAACGATGCGGTGACGCCCGCACCGCCAGGCCGCCACGGGCATCGCATCCTGTCGCTGCCGCTGCCCTGAAAGCGAGGTCAGCCAACTACTGCAGTCAGGTCGCCGTGACGCCCGGCAACCGCTCCCAAGGCGGCGTCTTGCCCAGCCGCAACGCCAGGAACTCCACGAACGCACGCACCCGCGGCGGCACCAGCCGACGTTGCGGCATCACCGCCCAGACCCCGGTCGTGGCCGGCGGATACTCCGGCAACACCTGCTGCAGGCGGCCTGCGCGCAGATCACCGGCCACGTGCCAGGTCGCATGCAGGGCGATGCCGCGCCCGGCGACTGCCGCATCGCGCAGCAGTTCGCCGAAGTTGCTCTCGATCCGGCCACGCACCTGCACGGTGACCTCACCGCCTTGGCCATCGCCCAGAGTCCAGTGGTCCTGCCGTCCCTGCGCGCCGGTCAGCAGCAGGCAGTCGTGCGACGCCAGGTCGGCCGGCACGCGCGGCACGCCACGGCGAGCTAGGTAGTCCGGCGAGGCCACCAGCACGCGCCGGTTGGGTGCCAGCTGGCGCGCCACCATCGACGAGTCGTCCAGCGCGCCGATCCGGATCGCCAGGTCGAACCCCGAACTGACCAGGTCCACCACCCGGTCGTTGAGATCGACGCTGGCCTGCAGCTGCGGGTGGCGATCGAGGAATTCCTGCAGCAACGGCGACAGGTACAACCGCCCGAACGTCGCCGAGGTGGTGACCCGCAGCAGGCCGCCGACCTGGTCGCCACTGCTGCGGATGCCGTCGAACAGGGTGCCAAGGTCGTCGACCAGCCCGCGTCCCTGTTCGGCCAGCGCCAAGCCTTCGGGCGTGGGATGCAGGCGGCGGGTCGTGCGATGCAGCAGGCGCACGCCCAGCGCCTGCTCCAGGCGTACCAATCGCTGGCTGGCCACCGCCGGGCTCAGGTCCAGGCTGCGCGCGGCGGCGCTGATCGAGCCCGCATCGATCACCCGCAGGAACAGCGCCAGGTCGTCCAGTCGGTCCATCTTCAATGATTCATTGAATGTGATTGCAGATATTGATGGTTTTTCCGATGAGTGCAAGCACGGACGATGATCGCCCTGTCCTCATCGGCCGCCCTGCCATGTCCACCCCCGCCACCTCCAAGCGCCTGCCCCCGGCCCTGTATGCGCTGACCGCCGGTGCATTCGGCATCGGCACCACCGAATTCGTGATCATGGGCCTGCTGATGCAGGTCGCCAGCGACCTGCAGGTGTCGATTTCCGCCGCCGGCCTGCTGATCTCGGGGTATGCGCTGGGCGTGTTCGTCGGTGCGCCGCTGCTGACCGCTGCGACCGGGCGGCTGCCGCGCAAGGCGGTGCTGGTGGCCTTGATGGTGCTGTTCACCCTCGGCAACGTCGCCTGCGCGCTGGCACCGAACTACGAAACGCTGATGGCGGCGCGGGTGCTGACCTCGCTGGCGCACGGCACGTTCTTCGGCGTCGGTGCGGTCGTCGCCACCTCGCTGGTCGACGAGGATCGCAAGGCCTCGGCGATCTCGATCATGTTCACCGGGCTGACCGTGGCGACCCTGCTCGGCGTGCCGGCCGGTGCGTGGCTGGGCCTGCATTACGGCTGGCGCGCGACCTTCTGGGCGGTGGCGGCGATCGGCGTGATCGCGACCGTGGTGATCGCGACGATGGTGCCGCGCGACCACGGTACGCACGGAGCCAGCCGCTTTGGCGACGAACTGCGCGCGGTGGCGCGTCCCTCGGTCTTGCTGGGCCTGCTGATGACCGTGCTCGGCTTCGGCGGCATGTTCACCGTCTACACCTTCATCCAGCCGCTGCTGACCCAGGTGACCGGCTTCGCCGACGCCGCGGTCTCGCCGATCCTGCTGGTGTTCGGCGTCGGCATGATCGCCGGCAACCTGCTTGGCGGCCGTTTCGCCGACCGCGGTTTGCCGAAGGCGCTGCTGGGCACACTGGCCGCGTTGGCGGCAGCGATGGCGCTGATGGCCTTCGCCCTGCACAGCAAGGTCGCGATGGTGCTGTTCACCGGCATGCTCGGCGCGGCCGCATTCGCCACGGTGGCACCGCTGCAACTGTGGGTGCTGCGCAAGGCCGAGGGCGCGCAGGCGCTGGCCTCGAGCCTCAACATCGACGCCTTCAACCTGGGCAATGCGTTCGGTGCATGGCTGGGCGGCGCGGTGATCGCCTCCGGCATGGGCCTGCCCGCACTGACCTGGGTCGGGGCGCTGGTGCCGGCCTCCGCCTTGCTGGTGGCACTGTACGCGATCCGGCGGGAACGACGCGACGTGCCGCGCGACATCGCACTGGTGTGCGACACCGCAGGCTGATTCGTCGCCTGCATGCAGGAAAACGGGGCGTCGCGCCCCGTTTTCCGAGGCGCGTCAGAACGAGTTGTCGCCGTCGAGGATCCGCCCGATCCCGCCCAGCACCGAGCCCTCGCCACGTGCGCCGCCGTTCTGCGGTGCGGCCGCGAGCATGCGACCAGCCAAGCGCGAGAACGGCAACGACTGCAACCAGACCTTGCCCGGGCCGGTGAGCGTGGCCAGGAACACGCCTTCGCCGCCGAAGAACATGCTCTTCAGGCCGGCGACGCGCTGCACGTCCATGTTCACGGTCGCGTGGTAGCCGACCACGCAGCCGGTATCGACATCGATGCGCTCGCCGGCAGCAAGGTCGCGCTCGACCACGCAGCCGCCGGCATGGATGAACACCCAGCCATCGCCTTCGAGCTTCTGCATGATGAAACCCTCGCCGCCGAACAGGCCGGTGAGGATCTTCTTCTGCAGGTGCACGCCGACCTGCACGCCGCGCGCGCCGGCCAGGAAGCTGTCCTTCTGGCAGATGATGCGGCCGCCATGTTCGTCCAGCTTCATCGCCATCACCGTGCCGGGATACGGCGCGGCGAATGCGACCTTGGCCTTGCCGCTGCCGCTGTGCGTGTACATCGTGGTGAACAGGCTTTCGCCGGTGATCACGCGCTTGCCGGCGGACAGCAGCTTGTCCATGAAGCCGCCGTTCTGGCCGCTGGCGGAGCCGTCGCCGAACACGGTGTCCATCTGCACCGCGCTGTCCTTGAACATCAGCGCGCCGGCTTCGGCGATGGCGGACTCGCCCGGATCCAGCTCGATCTCGACGAACTGCATTTCCTGGCCGTGGATGCGGAAGTCGATCTCGTCGGCGCGGCCCTTGCCGCCATTGCGCGGCGGTGGCGGCGGCGCGGATGCGGGATCGCCCGGCACGCCATCGACCAGTTCGGCGATGTTGCGCGCCGGCAACCAGTCGCCCATGCCTTCCTTCCATGCGAGCAGCGACGGATTGCGCGCGGCTTCGGCACGCGCCGCTTCCAGGTCCATCGGGCCAAGGCGGTTGTTGCTGGCGGTGTCGTGCAGGTGCCACTGGCTCATCGCGAACTCCGTTGCAGGGGAATGGCGCGGAGTCTAAGCCGCGCGTGGTGACGGACAAGATGCCGGAAGTCGCGCTTGATCCGCGCTTTAATGACCACATTGCTTCACTGGATCGATGACGGTCGATGCGCATCTCCCGCTTGCTGCTGATATCTGCGTTTCTTTGCCTGGCCAGTTGCGCATCGCATGCGCCGCGCGAGGCCGCGACGCCACCATCGATGTTGCTTGGCGATTTCGTCGACGATTACGGCATCGGCCATCGCATCGAAGCGAACGAATGGCTGCAGCGCCCGGACACGCGCTACCGCGTGGTCGCCTGGCATGCCGAGGCGCAGTACCTGATCGCACGCAACGATGCCGGCAACCGCAGCGATGCGGGCCGCTGGACACGCATCGACTGGATCGCGCTGCCGGGCATGCCACCGTACGAATGGGCGTTCTGCCTGAGCGCCTGGGATGCGAAGACGCAGGCCGATGCGGAACGCGCCGACATCGCCCGCCGCGACACGCCGAAGACCGGCTGCAACGGCTATCCGTTTTCGCGGATGCGGCGGGTGCAGGAAAAGGGGTCAGAGTGAAGTTTCCTGATCGAATCTTCCGAGCGATCTGAATTGCTCGGCAGGAAATTCACTCTGACCCCTTTTCCGCGGCGGCTTCCGGCGGGCCCATGTTGCCCCTGCTGTACTTGCCCGAGCGATCGAAGCAGCAGGCGCGGCGATTGCCACAGCCCAGCTTGTCGATGGCAACGTCGATCCGCTTCACCCGCGTCTCCGCCTTCTTGCCGGAGGTGATCCAATGGATCCAGTCGCGCCGCGCCACCGTGGTCACGTCCTTCCACGTCGCCTTGGCTGCGGCATTCGCGGCGAGTGCTTCGCGCAGGTCGGCGGGCACTTTCGGTTCCGGTTCCTTCGCCACCGGTGCGATCTCCAGCGACACCGCCTCGCCGGACGCGACGCCGGCAGCTTCGTGCAGTTTCTTCTCCACCTTCAGCCAGTGGCTGCCCTCGCCATCCGGCTCCAGCGTGGCCTGGAAGGCTTGGCCACCGAAGCTGCCTTCAACGGTCACCATGCTGCGCGTTGGCAGCTTCGCACTGGCCGCGGCAGGCAACACCAGGAATCGCCATGTCGCGCCCTTCGGTTGCGCGGGGCGTTGCAGGGTGGCCTTGAAACGGATCGTCGCGGGCTCGCTCATGCGCGCACGATAGCGCCGTTCCCGGCTAGCATCGAGCCATGAAACGCCTGCTGCCCTGCCTGTTGCTGCTCGTGCTCGCCTGCCTGCCCGCGTTCGCGCAAGGGCAATTCAAGGTGCTGGTGGTGGCCATTCCCAACCAGTACCACCACGACTACACCGTGGTCGCGAAACCGCAATTCGAGCGACTGTCGCGGCAGCATGGTTTCGACATGGACTGGGCCTGGAACAACAGCGCGTTCGATGGCGATCTCTCGCGCTATGCGGCCATCGTCATGCTCAACACGCCGGGCGATGCGCTGCAGAAACCGCAGCGCGAGAAACTGCAGGCGTACGTCAACGCAGGCGGCGGCATCGTCGCGGTGCATCGCGCGCTGATCTTCAACCCGGCCGGCGACTGGCCGTGGTTCGAGAAACTGATCGGTCGCGCCTTCCGCATCCATCCGATGGTGCAGACCGCGACGGTGCGCGTAAGCGATCGCGCGTTCCCGGCGACGTTTGGCTTGCCCGCGCGCTGGACCTGGAGCGACGAGTGGTACGAGTTCGGCGAACCGCTGCTGCCCGGCCTGCGCACGGTGCTGTCGGTCGACGAATCGACGTATGACCCCACGCGCATCTGGCCCGGCCAGGTCGCGCGCGGCATGGGCGCGGAGCATCCGGTGGCCTGGTACCACGCCTACGATGGCGGCCGCGTCTTCGTGACCGCGCTAGGCCATCCGCCTGCCGCCTACGACGACCGCACGTACCTGGATCACCTGTATGGCGGCCTGTGGTGGGCCGCCACCGGCAAGGGCATCGACGCCGAAATGGGGTCAGAGTGAAGTTTCGCGACGAGGACTGCTGCCTGGATCGGGCTCGGATGGCGCGAAATTCACTCTGACCCCATTTCGTTCGCCACCCGCGCGGCCACCGCGTCCGCGTGCAGTGCCTCGTTGAACTCATCGACCACGATCGCCCAGTCGGCGTCCTCCACCCACTGCTCGCGCAGGAACTGGCGCTGGCCGTCGCTGAGGAACTCGGCCTCGGACACGCGCACGTCCTCCGGCAGTTGATGGTCGCGGATGAAATCGGCGATCTCGTTCTTCTCCGCCGGCAGGCCCAGCTGCAGGAACAGGTTGGTCATGTTGCTTTCGGTGGCGTCCATGCGCGTCTCCGGATGACGAGTCGATGCCGCAGTGTCGGGCACGCGATGTCAACGCGGCATCGCGATGCCCCTCCGGTCCGCGTGGTGGCTTACCTGATCGGTTCGCCGAGCATCAGCTGGCGCACGAAGCGCACCGGCGGCGCGCCGTAGGACAGCACCTTGTCGTGGTACTGCTTGGCGTTGAAGGCCGCACCTTCCTTGGCCTCGACCGCCTTGCGCATGTCGAAGTGCTCCTGCGCACCGACGAAGTAGGTGGCCAGCTGGGCGGAGGTCAGCTGCGCGCGCTTCCACTTGCCGTCGGCTTCGCGCTCCTGCTGGAAGGTCTTGTTGACCATCAGGTCCATCGCCTGCTCCTTGGTCCAGTTGTCGACGTGCACGCCCTGGTCGAGGATCGAGTTGGCCACCGCACGCAGGTAGAACTTCAGCTGCACCAGGCGGAACAGCGGATCGCTGTCGAGGTAACCGGCATCGGCGAGCATGTCCTCGGTGTAGACCGCCCAACCTTCCGCGAACGGACCGGAACGCAGCACCGCGCGCAGCGTCGACGGATGGTCGGCCGAATGCACGCCCTCCAGGTAATGCCCGGGCATCGCTTCGTGGATCGACAGCAGGTGCAGCATGCGGTTGTTGTATTCGCGCAGGAACGAATCGACCTGCTCGGTGCTCCACTCGTCCGGGATCGGCGAGATCGCGTAGTAGGTGTCCAGGCCCTTGTCGAGCGGGCCCGGCGAATCGCAATACGCGACGGCGACGCCGCGCTGGAATTCCGGCATCAGGATGATCTTGACCGGGTCGTCCGGCACCGTGACCAGGTCCCTGGCGCGCACGAAATCGGTCGCGTCCTTGGTGGTCTGCGTCGCGTACTCGACCACCTTGTCGCGCGCGGGGCGCTCGGCATACGCGAGTTCCAGCGCCGCCTCGATCGCCTTCTGCTTCTGTTCTTCGCTGGGTGTCTCCGGCAGCTCGGGTGCGCCGGGCTTGTCCTTCAGCACGGTGCGCGCCACCGCGTACATCTCGCCGCGCACGCGTTCGATTTCCGCTTCGGCGCGCTGGCGGATCTCGGGACGCGTCAGTTCGGAATTGAGCGAGAACTGCAGCTTCTCGTCGTACAGCTTCTGGCCGATGCGGACGTCGCCCTTCGCATTCGGCACCAGGGTCTTGTCCAGCCAGGCCTGGTGTTCCGCAACGGCCTTGCGCAGGCTGGCCACGGCGGCATCCAGGCGCGTGCGCTCTTCGCCCTGCAGCTTGTCGGCATTGGGCGTGATGAAGGTATCGATCAGGCTGAGCAGGCCGGCATTCTGCTTGGCCACGGTCTCCGCATGCAGCTTCGGCACGCGGGCGGGGACGATCTCCGTGCGCATCTGCGCGAGCATCGACGGCAGTTTCTCCATGCGCGCGGTCGCCGATTTCAGGCGCTCCGGCAGCGGCGCGAAGTCGCGCGCCATCAGGTTGTAGATCGCGCTGCCGGCCAGCCCGCTGTAGCCCTGCGGATCCCAGGCCCAGGCCTGCAGGGTTTCGCTGGACCAGATGTCGCCGCGCAACTGGTTGCGCAGGATCAATGCATCGACCTGGTTCTCGCGCGAGAGCGTGCTCGCATCGATGGCGTCGAGTTCGGCGAGGATCTTCTTGCTGAAATCGAGTGCGCGCTGGCGGCCTGCCGCGCTGACGTCGTCGAGCTCGGCATCGAAACGGTGGTCGCCGATCTGCGTGGCGGACACCGGGTTCAACGGCAGCCAGCCTTCCAGCCAGCGCTTCGACAATTCGGCGAAGCGCGCATCGGCCTGCGAGGACGCGGCGGGTGCAGATACAGACGATGCCGCGGGCGAGGTGGGCGCTTCGGCCTTGCAGCCGGCAACAAGCGCAGTCAGCAGGGCGGCGGCAAGCAGGGAATGGCGCATGCGGCGATCTCCGGGCACGAAAGTGGGCAAGCTTAGGGGAAACATCGGCGCCACGCGCCTTGCGCACGGCATGATCGGACCTTGCGATGCATTCGCATCGCGGTGGTATTCGTGGCTATTGCCGGTACGCGTCGCAGGCCGCTGCATCGAGGCGCACGATCATGCCCAGCGCCAGCCGATAGCCCAGGTACACGCTTGCCGCATTGACCTTGTCCGCCTGGTCGTAACGGCTGTGCAGGATGGCGTGCCAGTCGTTGTTCAAGCCGTGGATCGTCACCGCCGGGATCTTCTTCGCGACGAAGGAACTGGAATCGGAATTCGCGCGGCCGATGCTGGCATGCGCGAACGGAATCTCCATCTCCTTCGCCAGTTCGCCGGCGAAGCGCGCCAGCTTCTTGCTGGACATGTTGTCGGCCACTTGCGGCGGCCCCAGCCCAAGGCTGTCGATGTTGATCATCGCGCAGTAGCCGGCCACCGCGTCGTCGTCGATGTTGCGGGTCATCGCGCGCGAACCGATCAGGCCCTTCTCCTCGCGCCCGAACGCCACGAACACCAGCGTCTTGTTGAGCGGGACGTCCCGCAGCGTCTTGTACAGATGCGTCAGTGCGACCTGGCCGGTCCAGTTGTCGATCGCCCCGCAGCCGCTCGCGGTCTTGTCGTAGTGCGCGCCAATGACGATCTTCTCCGCCGACTTGCCCTTCTTGACCACCACGAGGTTATCGACGTGGCCATGCTGGTCCAGGCTGATATCCGCAGCCGGCGCGCCCATTCGCTCGTACAGCGCCCTGACCGCGGCCAGGCGGTCCGCGTCCTCGCAGGGCACCGCAGCGAATTCGCCGGCAAGCTCCTCCGGCGTGGACAACGTCGAAGGCGTTTGCTGGGCGACGGCGGGCACGGAGGACTGGAACAACAGCAGGGTCGACAGTGCCGAGGCAGGCAAGCGCAGGTGATGCAGCATGTGGGGTCGTGCTCCTGGGGATCGGGATGGCGCAGCAAGCGTCCTATGCTCGCGCGTTTCACCCCGCCACCGCCATCCGTCAGAACCAGCCCCATGCGGCGGCGGCCAGGATCAGCACCGGAATCGCCATTCGGCCCTTCCATGCGAACAGCGCGGCGAGTGCCAGTGCGAACAGCACCAGCGCTTCCGGATTGCCGACACTCGTCATGAACAGCGCGATGGCCGTGCCCGCGATCAGGCCCACCACGCCCGCGCTCACGCCTTCCAGTACGCGATGCACGCCCGGGCGATGCAGCAAGCGTTCCAGCGCATCGTGGCCGAGCAGGGTGAACGCGAACGCGGGCAGGAACACGCCGGCGGTCATCGCCACCGCACCCCAGGGACCGCCGCCGAGGTAACCCACGAAGGTGGCAAGGATCACCAAAGGCGCGGGCAGCAGCCCGGTCAGTGCAACGCCATCGAGGAACTGGCTGTTGCTCATCCAGCCGCCTTCGACCACGGCGTCGCGCTGCAGGAACGGGATCACCGTGTACGCACCACCGAAGGTCAGCAGGCCGGCCTTCAGCCCGAAGCCGAGCAACGCCAGTGGCGATACCGCCTGCATCTGCAGCGGCGCGGCGTCCGCGATCACCGGCGTCAACGCGGCCAGTCCTGCCAGGCCGCCCGTGGAGACGATCTGCAACACGATCCCGATCACCGCCACCGCGGCGATACCCCATGCGCCCATCACCCGGCCGGGCACCGCAAGCAGGTACATCGCACCCGCGGCGGCCAACACGAGGGCGAAGTGCACGCCCGCCAGCTGCGCGGCCATCGCCAGCACGGCGATCGTCCACAACCAGGCATTGGTCGCCACATGCCAGCCAATGCGGATCACCGCGCGCACCACCAACGCGGCCACCACCGCCTGCACCGCGGCGAACACCGGCGCCAACGCTTCCAGCCGCGCGCCATGGGTCACGTACGCCCACGCCACCACGAACATCAGCACGAAACCCGGCGCCATGAACCCGAGGCCAGCCAGCAAGCCGCCGATGCGTCCACGCGCGCGATAGCCCATGTACACGCACAACTCGTGCGCCTCCGGGCCGGGCAGCACCTGGTACACCGCCAGTACGCGGTTGAATGCCTGCGGCGACAGCCAGCGCTCCTGCTCCACCAGCTCGTGCCGGAGCATGCCGATCTGCGCCACCGGCCCGCCCCAGGCGAGCGCACCGAAACGCAGGAAGCGCAGGAACAGGCGCAGCAGCGGTTCGCGCGGGAACGCGTAGCCGGGTTCGTTCGGGCTACCGGGCGTGTTCATGGCGCGTCCGCGATCGCATGCCGGCACCGATGTAACTGCACCGGCACTGCGCGCCTCAATTCAGATGCTTGTCGAAAAACGCCGCCAGTTCCACCGTCGACTTCACCCGGTTCGCCTGCTTGCGCCAGCCGTGGCCTTCGTCGGGGAACAGCACGTACTCCACCGGCACGTTGCGCTTCTTCAGCGCGGCCACGACCTGCTCGGCCTCGACCACCGGCACGTTGGTGTCGTTGGCGCCGTGCATCACCAGCAACGGCGTCTTCACCCGGTCGAGCTTGTGGATCGGCGACAGGTCGCGCAGCAGTTGCAGCTGGGTCTTCGGGTCGCCGTATTCGCCGGTGCTGATCGCGCCCATCCACGGCGTGCTCTGGGCGAAGAAGGTCTCGAA
>JAVWUU010000083.1:0-11628 GCA_036666995.1 Thermomonas sp. | reverse complement strand
CGCCGCCGTTGTTCGCGAAGAAGAACGCGCAGGGCCAGTTGCAGAAGAAGGAATACGGCAGCTGGATGCTCACCGCGTTCGGCGTGATGGCGAAGCTGCGCGGCCTGCGCGGCACGCCGCTCGACGTGTTCGGCTACACCGCCGAACGCCGCGGCGAGCGTGCGCTGATCGGCGACTACGAGAAGACCGTGTCGGCGCTGTTCGACAAACTCGACGCCGGCAACGTCGACCTGGCCGCCGACATCGCCCGCATCCCCGAGCAGATCCGCGGCTACGGCCACGTCAAGGAAGCACACCTGCACAAGGCCAAGGCCCGCGAGGCCGAACTCCTCAGGGAATGGGACAACCCGCTGCGGGTGGTGCAGGCGGCTTGAGTCGCATCACCGCCTGAACCCCTGAAACGACGAAGCCCGCGAAAGCGGGCTTCGTTCCATCGGAAGTCCGTCATCCGCTCAGGGCGCGGCCACCGCGCCGGCCACGCCCAGGCTACCCGCGCCACCCACACGCGCCGCGGCGATGATCTGCGCCGCGCTGCGACCATCGCAGGCGAAACTGCGGCCACGTTGCAGGAACGCTGCATCGTCCGCATACGAGAACAGCAGCTGGTGTTGCTTGAGGCTGTCGATGACGACCTTCGCCACCTGCTCGCGCAAGGCCGGGCAACCCTGGCTGCGACCGAGCCGGCCCTGCGTGCGGATCAAGTCGGGATTCGCGTACCAGGCACCGTGCATGACGATGGCGCGAGAACGCGCACGATCGTTGAAGCCGGGATCCAGTCCGTCCATGCGCAGCGAATAGCCATTGCCACCCTGGTAGGTTTCGGCGGTGCGGAACAGGCCCAGGCTGGTGGCGTGGCTGCCGTCCTCGTTGGAAAAGCGCTTCGCGATGTTCTCGCCGGTGCCGGAGCCGTGCGCCACGTGTTCGTTGAAGAGCAACGCGTCGGCGGCCATGTCGAACACCCACAGGCGCTTCTCGGTGGACGGCCGCGAATAGTCGATCACCGCGAGCTTCGCGGCGGCGTCGACCTCGTTGTGGCGCAACGCGCAGTTGCGCGCTTCCAGCGCCAGCGCCAGCACACCGGGATCCAGGCCGGGCGCCAGCCGACGTAGGCGTTCGAATACATTCGGCATGCTCGCAACCTGCGCAGGCGGGGCGTCCACGATCACGTCATGCACTGGCACACCACGCGTGGCATCGACCGATGCAACGCGTCGCTCCGGCGCGGCGCAGGCGGCGAGCAGCACCGCGGAAGCCGCGGTGAGGGCGATGTGAAAGGCACGCATGGCGCGACCTTACTGCCATCGCTTCGTGATGTGGCTGAACACGATGGCCAGAACTGAACGCCAACGATTTCCTAACGCGGAATCGTGACCGTCATCGCCCGGCTTACTTGCGCGCGGAGAGGATGGGCGTGAGGTAATCGGGCTTGCCCTCGATGCGCTGCAGATGCGGGTAGCGCAGGCCGCCGCGGTAGTCGAGCTTCACCGTGCGGTAGATGTCGAAGTCGCGCAGCATCAGTTCGATCGGCGCGCCGGTCTTCGCCGCCGTCACCGCCTCGTCCAGCACGTCCTTGTCGTAGGCCAGGCCATTGACCGCGACCACGGTGGTGCCGCTGCCGATGCCGGCCTTGAACGCCGGGCCATCCCAGCGCACGTCGCCGATCACGCCTTCCTTGTTCAGCGACAGGCCCAGCGAGTAGGTGTAGTCCGCGCCGCCGCCGCGCGAGCTGGACTTCGCATAGGCGTTCGGTTCGTCCTTGTAGACCAGCTTCCAGCCACTGGCCTCGATGCCGCCGGCCAGGCCGGTCTTGCCATCCAGCCGATCGCGCAGGAAGGTCGTCCAGTCGTGCGGCTGCACGCCATCGAGCGTCTTCACCACGTCCTCGAACGTATAGGTGTTCTGCACCTTCCATTCGCCGTCATTGACCCCGAAGAACGCGCGGGCGAAATCGTCCAGCGACTTGCGGCCACCACTCTTCGCGCGGATCAGCGCGTCGGCCTCCAGCCAGATCATCTGGCCGCCGCGGTAATAGTCCTCGCTCATCTGGTAGTTCAGGTAGGAACGCGCCGCACGACCGACCACGATCGGATCGTTGGTGGTGTCCTGGATGCCGCGCCACTGCAGGCCAGCGCGGTTGTCGGCGTAGGTCGCCGCGACCAGCGCCAGCGCATCGCGCGAGGCCGGCAGCGGGCGCATGCCGCTGCGCGCGGCCAGCACGTTGCCCCAGTACTGGGTTTGCCCCTCGTACACCCACAGCAGGCTGTCCTGCATCGGCACGTTGAAGTTCGGCGTCCACAGGTCGGCGCCGCGGCGGTACTTGCCGTTCCACGAATGCACGAACTCGTGCGCAAGCAGGTCGCTGAAACCGGCCTTCTCGTTCCAGCCGGTGAAGTAGTCGGTGCCGACGCCATTTTCGCTGGAGCGCTGGTGCTCCAGGCCGTTGCCGCCCATCTGCCCGGACAGCGAGAACAGGAACTGATAGTGGTCGTAATGCTGCGCGCCGAACAGCTTCACCGCCTGCGCCACCATCGCCTTGTGGATCGCGACCTGCTCCGGCTTGGCCTCGAGGAATTTCGCGGCATCGGCGACCACGCCCAGGCGCACCGGCACCTTGCTGCCGGCCGGGGTGAGATCGATGTTCTTCGTGTGGCGACCGGCATACACCGGCGAGTCCACCAGGATATCGAGCGGCACGTCTTCGTAATCGACCGTGTCGCCGCTGCGGCCCTGCTCGTGCAGCGCGGTGAACGCGGTCCAGCCCGCCGGGTAGGTCACCCGCGGATCGAACTGGATCTTGCCAGCGTAATGCCCGGCCGGGTACAGCACGGTGGAGAGAAATTGCAGGTTGAGCATGCGCGGGGTCATCACCACCCGGCCCTGGCCCGTGCCGGTCGCGGTGAGGAAATCGAATTCCGCGATGATCTCGGACACGCCCTGCGGCACGTCGAGGTGGAAGGCGAAGACATTGAGCGGATCGCGCTTCCACTCCAGTTTTCGGTCGCCCGCCTTGAAGGTAAGCCCGGCGATCTTGTCGATCGCATTGCGCGGCGAATGCCCGCCCGGCACCCAGGCCGGATACAGCAGCGTCAGCGGCCCCGACGCGACCGGGATGGTCTGTTTGATCTTGAAGATGCGCTGGCTGAGGTTGGTGGCGTCGATGTCCAGCCGGATCGCACCGGGCGCGTAGGCCGCGTCGCGCGGCGGCGGGATCGACGATGCGTCCTGCGCGTGGGCGCCGCCGGCAAGCAACAGGGACAGGGCGACGGGCAACAGGCGACGCTTCATCGGCAGCTCCGGAACAGGGACGTGACCGATCATCCTAGTGCGCAATCGCCGCGCCGCGCCTGCCGGAAGCCATGCACGCCGGATTAATCCGCGCCCGGCGATGCTGACTGCATCACACTCTCGAGGATCCGCCATGTCGCTGCGCCCACTCTTGCTGCTCCCTGCCGTGTTCGCCCTCGCCGCCTGTGCCTCGCAGCCCGCAGTCGATGAGACCGTCGCCAGCGGCGGCACCTGCAATGCCGAGCCCGCGCAGTCGCATGTCGGCAAGCCCGCCAGCGATGCCAACATCGAAGCCGCGTTCAAGGCATCGGGCGCGAAGACGATGCGTTCGATCAAGCCCGGCCAGGCGGTGACGATGGATTACCGCGAGGATCGGGTGAATGTGTACCAGGACGCCAGCGGCAACATCGAGCGGATCAGCTGCGGCTGATCGCTTCCTACGTCAGGCTGCGGGCTCGCCTGCAGCCTTGGCCGGCAGGTGCGCGGCATCGGTGAATCGCCAGGCCACGAACGCCGCGATCGCCAGCATCAGCGCCGCGATCAGGAAGGCTATACCGGGCAGCCGCACTGGCGCATGCGGTCCGATGAAGAAACCGAACGACCCGGCGAACAGCGCCGGCGCGAAGATCCCGGCCAGCGACACCAGGCTGCTCATCGAGCCCTGGATGCGGCCCTGCGCATCGGCCGGTACCTGCTTGGTGATCAATGCCTGCGTCGCCGGCGCCGCGATCGCCCAAAGCGCGCTGATCGGCAGGCCGAGCATGAACCACCAGCCGGTGCCGGCCAGTCCGTAGATGCAGAAGCCCACGGTGCCGCAGGCCAAGCCGAACATCACCGCGCGGCGTTCGCCGAGTGCCTTCACCAATCGACCGACCAGCAGCACGTTGACGATCACGCTGAGCACGCCGACCACCGACAACACGTAGCCCGCCTGCTTTTCCTTCCAGCCGTAGGCGGCATCCGCGAACAGCACGAAGGTGCTGGGGTAGACGTAGTGGGCGAAGTTGGCGATGAACACCACCGCGACCAGGCCCCAGATCTGCGGATAGTCGCGCAGCATCTTCACGCCACCCATCGGCTTGGCATGGGTCCAGTCGAAGGTCGGCGTGCGCTTCTCCTTCGGCAGCGATTCCGGCAGCACGAACAGGCCGTAGCAGAAGTTGAGCAAGGCAAGGCCCGCCGCGAACCAGAACGGCAGGCGATGGTCGACATCGCCCAGCACACCGCCGATCAGCGGGCCGATGATGAAGCCCAGGCCGAAGGCCGCGCCGATCATGCCGAAACTCTTCGCCCGTTCTTCCGGCGCGGTGACGTCGGCGATGTAGGCATTCGCGGTGGTGAAGCTGGCCGAGGTCATCGCCGAGATGATCCGGCCGACGAACAGCCAGGCCAGGTTCGGTGCCAGCGCCATGAACACGAAGTCCAGGCCCAGGCCCAGGCAGGAGATCAGGATCACCGGCCGGCGACCGTAGCGATCCGCGAGTGCGCCCTGGATCGGCGCACTGAAGAACTGCACCAGCGAGAACGCGAACGCGAACGCACCGGTCCAGTACGCGGCGGTGGAGGTATCGCCGCCGACGAATTCCTGCACCAGGTGCGGCAGCACCGGGATGATCACGCCGAACGCCAGCACGTCGATCAGCACGGTGATGAAGATGAAGATCAGCGCGGCCTTGCGTGCGCCGCCGTTCAATGGATTCGTCGCGAGGGGTGCGTTCAAGTGGAATCCCGTTGCCTTGCGATGACGCAACGGCGTGGAGGTGGATGTACAGGTGCGCCGCGGGGCAGCGCGCGATTGTCAGCTGCCGAAGGCGTCCGTGGCCAGCCACGTCGCGTGGTCGCGCACATCGTCCGCCCAGCGCGCCACCTGCTCCTCGAAGCGGGCGACGTCGCCGGCGAACAGCGCGCGCGAGGCTTCCTCGAAACCGGGCTGGTCGCCGGCCATCGCCTGCATGAAGCGGAACGTGGCCTCCTGCGCGGCGCGGCGGCGGTCGTCGCCGGAGGACACCTTGCGCGCCTCCTCCACCAGCTTGCGCAATGCGACGGACGCACCACCGGGCTGCGCGGCCAGCCAGTCCCAGTGACGCGGCAGCAGGGTGATCTCGCGCGCGACCACGCCCAGCTTCGGGCGGCCGGGTTTGCGTGGTACCGGTGCGGCCTCGGCGCCGGACGCGAGTTGCGGTTGCGCCAGCAGGCGCAGCAGGTCGGCGGCGGGCAGCTCCAGTGGCACTTCGATGGTGCGTGCGTCGGCATCGTCGAACACCAGCACCGGCCGGTCTGGATGCAGGTCGTAGGCCTGCTTGGCTTTCATTGCGACGTGGCGGAGCTCACCGCTGGCGATCCGCTGCGGGCCGGAAAAGGCGGTGCAGCGCAAGGATGGACTGGACATGGGGCCTCCAAAACGAGGCTTGATTTTATCCGGGGAAAATCAGGCGTCAACCTGTTGTTCGCGCCAGTTGGCTGGCAACCGGCTGTGCAGGGCCGAGGCCGCGATCGCCGCATGGCCCATCGCCACGCTGATCTGGTTGAGCGCGCTGACCACGTCGCCGATCGCGTACAGGCCGTCGACGCTGGTCTGCATGCGCGCGTCCACGACCAGTTCGGCGTTGTCGTCCACCGCCGCGCCGAGCTCGCTGGCCAGCCGCGACTGCGCATCGCTGCCGAGCACCGGATAGAGCGTGTCGAAGCGGCGCGTGCCGGCCTCGGTCTCGACCTCGCAGCCGTCTTCGTCGCAACGCATGGACAGCGCAGGCGGCAGGAGTTCGATGCCGGCCTCGGACGCCACCCGCGCGCACTCCGGCGAAGGCTCGCCGGCCTCGCTCGGCACCACCGCGACCGTGCGCGAGAAGCTGCGCAGGAAGGCCGCGTGGTGGATGCCGACATCCACCGGTGCCAGCACCGCGATGTCGGCATCGCTGGCCTCGTAGCCATCGCAGATCGCGCAAAGACGCACTGCGTGCGCGGCGATGCCGGCCTGCAATCCGTCCATCGCCGGCATCACGTCGACCACGCCGGTCGCCAGCAACACGAAGCGCGCACGCCATGTGCGGCCGTCGGCGGCTGTCGCGATGAAGTCATCGCCATCGCGTTGCAGGCGTTCGATGCGGCCGTCCTCGATGCGCACGTCGAAAGCCGCGGCTTGCGCGCGCAGCTTGTCGAGCAAGGCATCGCCACCGATCCCGTGCGGGAAGCCCGGGCAGTTGTGGCTGGTCGGGATCCAGCGCGCGCGGCTCTTGCCGGCATCGACCACGACGAAGCGCCGATGGAAACGCGCGAGATACGTGGCAGCGGTCAGCCCGGCAGGACCGGCACCGACCACCAGCACGTCGAGCAGGTCGTCAGCGCTTGCCGCCGACATCGATGAAGCGCAGGAATTCGGCGCGGGTGCGCGCGTCGTCGCGGAACCCGCCGAGCATCTTCGAGGTCACCATCGACACGCCGCGCTTGTGGATACCGCGCGTGGTCATGCATTCGTGTGCGCCTTCGACCACCACGCCCACGCCGCGCGGGTGCAGCGCGCGCTGGATGCAGTTGGCGATCTGCGCGGTCATCTTCTCCTGCACCTGGAAGCGCCGCGCATACGCCTCGACCACGCGTGCGAGCTTGCTGATGCCGACCACCTTGCCGTCCGGCAGGTAGCCGATGTGGACCTTGCCGATGATCGGCGCCATGTGATGCTCGCAGTGGCTTTCGTATTCGATGTCGCGCAGCACGATCATCTCGTCGTAGCCGGCGACTTCCTCGAAGGTGCGCGCCATGTACTCGTCCGGATCCAGCGCGTAGCCGCTGAACCAGTCCTCGTAGGCCTTGGCCACGCGCTTGGGCGTATCCAGCAGGCCTTCGCGCGCCGGATCGTCGCCGGACCAGCGCAGCAGAACGCGCACCGCGTCCTCGGCCTGCGCGCGGCTGACTTCGTTGCGGACATCATCGTTGCGGTTGTCGGACATGTTGCCGCCGGCCTTCGCGAAAACGGGGCGCCATGGTAACCCGCAGGCAGTGACGGGCCGGGACTTGCGCGGCTCTAATCGCGATCGACAACACTCCTCGAAACGTGGCGCGACGCGCATTTCCACGTTGCGACTCTGCGTGTTGTGACCATCCGCATAGGCAGGGCGGGCCTGCAGGCCACACAATCGGACTGCCTTCTCCCCCAAGGATCCCCCGATGCCGCCCTTCCTTCCTCGCGCCACCCTGGCGCTTGCCGTTGCTGCCGCTCTCGGCTTCGGCCTTGCCGCCTGCAACAAGCCCGCCGCCGACGCCACGCCGGCCGCCACCGCAGCAGCAGCCGCGCCGACCGCCGAACAGGTCAAGGCCGAATCCGCGCGCCTCAATGCCTGGTTCGAGAAGAAGTACGAAGAGCAACTGCAATTCAGCCCGATCCAGCTGACCATGCTCGGCCGCAAGGAGCTGTACGACCAGATCGACGACATGTCGGAAGCGGGCATGCGCAGGCAGCTGGCCTGGCAGGAAGCGTCGGTGAAGGAAATGGAAACCGGCTTCGACTACAAGAAGCTGGATCCGGAAACCCAGCTGTCGTTCGACCTTTGGAAGAAGCAGTACGAAAACGCCCGCGACGGCATGGACTTCATCGGCAACGGCTATCCGTTCGAGCAGATGGGCGGCGCGCAGAGTTTCGCGCCGACCTTCCTGATCAACTTCCACAAGGTCGCGGACGAGAAGGATTACCTGGCCTACATCGCGCGCCTGCAGAAGCTCGGCACCGCGTTCGACCAGGCACTGGAACGCGCGCGCGCTTCGACGGTGAAGGGTATCCGCCCACCGAAGTTCGCCTACGAAGGCGTGATCGACCAGTCGTCCAAGATCATCGCCGGCGCACCGTTCGATGGCGGCAAGGACAGCGCGCTGTGGGCCGATGCACAGGCGAAAGCCGATGCACTGGCGAAGGACGGCAAGGTTGATGCCGAACGCGCCACTGCGCTCAAGGCCGAAGCGCGCAAGGCGCTGCTGGACAACGTCAAGCCGGCCTACGAGCGGATCATCGCGTTCGCCCGCGAAGAGTTGCCGAAGGCGGCGGTCAACCCCAGCGGCGTGGGCACCACCCAATCCAATGGCGCGGCGTATTACACCCACCAGTTGAAGATGAATACCTCGACCGGCATGAGCGCCGACGAGATCCACCAGCTCGGCCTGTCGGAAGTCGCGCGACTGCGTGGCGAACTGGAGAAGGTGCAGAAGACGATGGGCGTCGAAGGCGACCTGCCCACGTTCTTCAAGCATGTGCAGAACGACCCCGAGCGGCTGTTCCCGAACACCGACGAAGGCCGCCAGGCCTACATCGACGAGGCCACCGCCGATATCGCCAACATCAAGGAACACCTGCCGGATTATTTCGGCCTGCTGCCCAAGGCCGACCTGGTGGTGAAGCGCGTCGAAGCCTTCCGCGAGCAGCCCGGCGCCGCCCAGCACTACTATCCCGGCACCCCGGACGGTTCGCGTCCCGGCGTGTACTACGCGCATCTGGTCGACATGAAGTCGATGCCGAAAACCGAGCTCGAAGTCATCGCGTACCACGAGGGCCTGCCGGGCCATCACATGCAGATCTCGATCGCGCAGGAACTCACCGGCGTGCCGACCTTCCGCACCCAGGCCTTCGACACCGCGTATGCCGAGGGTTGGGGCCTGTACTCGGAATGGCTGGCGAAGGAGATGCCGGGCACGTACCAGACGCCGTATTCGGAGTACGGCCGGTTGATGTCCGAGATGTGGCGGGCGATCCGCCTCGTGGTCGATACCGGTATGCATTCGAAGGGCTGGACCGAGCAGCAGGCGGTCGACTACTTCCGCGCGAACAGCTCGGTGCCGGACGCCGCCATCAAGTCGGAGATCCAGCGCTACCTGGTGATGCCCGGCCAGGCCACCGCGTACAAGATCGGCATGATCAAGATCCAGCAGCTGCGCAAGAAGGCCGAGACCGAACTCGGCGAGAAGTTCGACATCCGCGGCTTCCACGACGCCATCCTCGGCGGCGGCGCGATGCCGCTGGACCTGGTCGAACGCCGGGTGGATCGCTGGATCGCGTCGCGCAAGGCGGGCTGATCGCAGCGACGAAGCCGCACAGACACGCGACCAGGAAATGGGGTCAGAGTGAAGTTTCCCGACGGAGATCCATGACCCATCAGGACGGATCGGCGGGAAATTCACTCTGACCCCATTTCCCTTTTTTGCGTGTGGAATGACGTTCCCCCGCTATTCCACCAGCGCATGACTGGTATGCCGACATGGTTCCGTGGATAGATGCCGGCAACCAACACGCTGGCGCGCCCATGACCACCCGCAGGGATCTGTTCAAGGCGATGGCGGTCGGCGCGCTAGCGGCACCGCTGCAAGGCCTCGCCGGCACCACATCGGCCGAGACCCGCGCGTCGCGCATCCCCGGCTGGGGTCGCGGCATCGAAGGCCAGCGCAAGGCCGACCTGGGCGACGGCACCTATCGCAATCCGATCATCGCCGGCGACCATCCGGATCCGACCATCCTCAAGGATGGCGACGACTACTACATGACGTTCTCGTCGTTCCTGTCGTACCCGGGGCTGGTGCTCTGGCACTCGCGCGACCTGGTCAACTGGACGCCGATCGGCCCCGCGCTGCACCAACACCTCGGCGACATCTGGGCAGTCGACCTGTGCAGGCACGACGGCCGCTACTTCATCTACATCCCGGCGAATCCCACCGGCGATGGCTGGTCGATCTTCGCGATCTGGGCCGACGACATCCGCGGTCCGTGGAGCGCGCCGGTCGACCTCGGCATCCGCGGCTGCATCGATCCGGGCCACGTGGTCGGCGAGGACGGCAAGCGCTATCTGTTCGTCAACGGCATCCGCAAGATCCGCCTGCGCGACGACGGCCTGGCCACCGACGGCGAGCTGCAGGACGCCTACCAGCCATGGCGCTATCCGGAGCACTGGATCACCGAGAACTTCGCGCCCGAAGGACCCAAGCTGCTGTGGCGCGATGGCTGGCTGTACCTGGTCACCGCGGTCGGTGGTACCGCCGGCCCGGCCACCGGGCACATGGTGATCGCCGCGCGTTCGCGCTCGGTGCTGGGCCCGTGGGAACACGGCCCGCCACCCGCGGTGGTGGGCTCGCATAGGGCGGCTGTGCGGTGGTGGTCGCGTGGCCCCGCGACGCTGGTCGAAGGCCAGGCCGGCGACTGGTGGATGGTCTACCACGGCTACGAAAACGGCTATCGCACCCTGGGTCGGCAGACCTTGCTGGAACCGATGGAGTGGACCGACGACGGCTGGTTCCGCGCGATGGGCGGCGACCTGTCGAAGCCGCTGCGCAAGCCTGCCGCCGCGCGCGCGGGCGCGCATGGCACTGCGCTGTCCGGCGGTTTCGCCGCCGATCGTTTCGGCGTTCAATGGTGCTTCCACCAGCCGCGCGCGGACGAAGACAAGCGCATCGCGCGCGATGGCGATGCGCTGGTGCTTGCGGCATCGGGCACGTCGCCCGCCGACAGTTCTCCGCTGGTTTGCCTGGTCGGCGACCGCGCCTACCAGGTCGAGGTGGCGATGGAACTCGACGGCAACGATGTCGAAGCCGGCCTGCTGCTGTTCTACAACCACAAGGCCTTCATCGGCTTGGGCTTCACCGGCGACACCGTCAAGACCTACCAGTACGCCGAGGAACTGCCGTGGGCGCGCGTCCCGCGCAGCAACCGCAAGTTGCGCGTGCGCATGACCAACAACGCACACGTGGTCACCTTCGAGCATTCGCATGACGACGGCCGCAGCTGGACGCTGCATGGCACGCGCATGGAAGTCTCGGGCATGCATCACAACGTGTTCGGCGGCTTCCTCAACCTGCGCGTCGGCCTGCATTGCACCGGCAAGGGCGCGGTGCGGCTGCGCGATTTCCGCTATCGCGCGATCGCCGAATCCACCGCGGGCTGACGCGCGCACGACATCATCGTTGCCGCGGGCTAGCCGTCACCAAGCTGACTGGCACCTCATCGAATCTTTGCGTTTTCTTCGCAGGCCGCGAATGGACGATGGCGCATCCTGCACCCGTGGTCAGGACGGCCACGTACAACCCCCCATGTACCTCACAGGAGTGCAAGCGATGCCTACCAACCCGCAGAATAATCCGCAGACCAACAAGGACCAGAACCAGCACGGTCGCGACCAGCAGCAGGCCGGCAACAATCCCGCCAAACAGGCGAAGGATCAGCAGGATCTGGACAAGGGCGGTAACGCGAAACAGTCGCCGGGACGCGATACCAGCCAGCGCTGACCACCGTCGACATGACCCGCGAAGGGCAGGCAACCGCCTGCCCTTCGCATGTGTGCATCAAGCCATCGCGGACGCAGGCTCCGGCTTCCA
>JAVWUU010000082.1:0-11672 GCA_036666995.1 Thermomonas sp. | reverse complement strand
AAGCGCCGCGCGTACGAGCAGCGCTCAAAAAAAAACAGTGATGTAGGCGCGGCCGGGGAAATGGGCGGCGCGATGAGCAGCGCCGCGGACCATCCCGAAGACATCGAGGTCACCGGCGACGGCGCGACGTTCCCGCCGACGGCGACGATGTGCCACAAGTGTTCGACCAAGGCGCTGGTCCTGATGGACGGGTGCGCGACTTGTTTGAATTGTGGGTATAGCAAGTGTGGGTGATCTGCCAAGGATTCGCTCGAAATAGAAAAGGGGCTTTTGGCCCCTTTTCTATTGAGGAGGTCGTTTGCTGCACGAAAGTCAGGCGATATCAGGAGTGCTGACTCAGGCAGGGTTGGCGTTGCGGTGCCAGCAATCGGTTGAACTAAACAAGCGAATCTCTGAAACGCTTGTCGATCTCAAGAGAGACCACCCAAGATGTGATCTCGCGATGCGAGCGGTGAGTCTTGCGCACGAGCATCACTCCGGCTTTCTGAGATTGATGGATAGCGAACATTTCGCTACTGGTGCCGCAGTTCTCAGGCCGATCGCCGAGGCGAGCACATTCAGTCATTGGGTTTCCTACGCTGCGCCCAAAGAGTGGGTCGCCGCTTTTGCAACGCCACAGGCTTGGGATCAGCCGAATCTCGACGACATGATCAGGGCGCTAGCGAAGTGCAAGCCGGAAATGCCTGGGCTGCAAAGTCTTCGTGATCTATTGCGAACATACGCTTGGAAGCGTTACCACAGCTTTACGCATGGTGGGGTTGAGCAGCTAGGACGAAGGGCCGAAACGGTAACGTTCAATCCAATTGAATGCCGCGCGAATTTTCTGATGGCGGACAACTTCTTATTGGCAGGCGCATCAATCTACGCCGCTTGGTTTGAAAGCGCCGCTCTAATCAATTTCTTCAAGAGCGAAGTTGGCCGGGCAGGTCAGGAGTTGAAGGACATATTCGACGGCCCCGATGTGCCGGAGTGGAAGGGATTGCCAATGCCTGTTCTGGACTAGAACGCGACCCACCGTAGCCCGGGTAAGCGAAGCGCACCCGGGGCTTTGTTGCTGGAACCACGTGTTTCCCGGGTGCGGCCGTTGGCCTTACCCGGGCTACGAGGGCCACAAATGCATCGGGTTGGATCGAACGACGTTAGGCCTTACGTGCACTGCCGTACTTTTCCTACATGTCGCGACGGCTGCCTTGGTTAACCTCGATGCATGGTCCGATACCGTCGCAACCGCGTTGCGGGCGCAACCTATTTTTTCACCGTCACCTTGCGTGACCGCAGGAGCGTCCTGCTGGTACGCGAGATCGAAGCACTTCGCGAGGCATGGCGGATGGCAGTCAAGCGAGTGCCACACAAGGTAGTGGCCGCGGTCGTGTTGCCCGATCACTTGCATGCCGTCATCCGCATGGAAGACGAGAC
This sequence comes from Thermomonas sp., assembly GCA_036666995.1. Taxonomy (GTDB): domain Bacteria; phylum Pseudomonadota; class Gammaproteobacteria; order Xanthomonadales; family Xanthomonadaceae; genus Thermomonas. Next base: position 10,256 of record JAVWUU010000082.1, on the reverse strand, counting down.
GGCCGACTATCCCCGCCTATGGCAGGACATCAAGAAAGGCTTCACCCGGCGAATCGGTTCGCCAACCGCAAAGTCGGCATGGCAACCCCGCTATTGGGAGCACATGATCCGCAATGAGACCGCGCTGCAAGCCTGCGTGGACTATGTGCATATCAACCCGCTCAAGCATGGTTTGGTGAAGGCAGTGGCGGACTGGCCGCACTCCACGTTCCATCGGTATGTGCGCGCGGGAGGATTGCCTCCTGACTGGGCGGTGCCATCGGATGCGATCGGGAAGTTCGGTGAGCGATGAGCCAGCCACCTTAGCCCGGATAAGCGCAGCGCACTCGGGCTCCAGCTGCCGGAGCTACATGTTCCCCGGGTGCGGCCGTTGGCCTTACCCGGGCTACGAAATTCACGACTCCACCGCGGACAAAACCGGGACGGAGGTAGCCAAGCCGCTCAACTACCTCCGTCACGGCTTTGGTCATGTGGCCGCGAAGAGGGTGTCAGCGATGCTCTCGCCAGGCTGAATAGTGAGCTGACGTTTCTTTTCGTCTACGGAATCCGACGAATCAGGGCATTGAGGTGGAGCAGCCAATGCCATTTACTTTTCCAACGATCCCGCCGGGAGGCCGCGTCATGAACAAAACGCCACGATGGATGTCAATGTTGATCGGCTGCAACGCCGTTGCGCTCACGGCGTTGGCCATGTTGCTGCTCTCGGGCTTTTCCAGGCCAGCGAGCCGCTTCGACGAGATCGATGTCAAGCGGATCAACATCGTCGACGATCAGGGCAAGACCATCATTGCGATCTCCAACAAAGCGCGCATCGCGGGGCCAGTGGCCGCCGGAAAATCTTATCCGGTCGCCGTTTCCGAAGGTCGCGAGAACATGGCCGGAATGATCTTCTTCAACCAGGACGGCGACGAAATGGGCGGGCTGGTGTTCAACAGTTACCGCCTTCCCAACGGCAAGGCAACCGGGATCGGGCACCTGTCGTTCGACCGCTTCAACGATAACCAGGTCTTGGCATTGCAGTACAAGGAAAACGCCAGTGGCGTGCAATCCGGCCTGACTGTTTACGACCGCCCGGGCAATGGCAATTTCAAGGCCAGCCTGGACCTGGTGGAGCGCATGCAGACTGCGACCCCGGAACAAATGACCGCGATCAAGCGCGAGTTCGCCGCGCTCAAACAAGCGAATGGAGGACTGGGGGCCGAACGCGTCTTTGTCGGAAGCCGCAATCGCGACGCGCAACTGTCGCTGAAGGATGCCGAGGGTAACGTGCGTGCGCGCTTGCTTGTCGATGCGGACGGGCAAGCGCGGCTTGAATTCCTCGATGCCGAGGGCAATGTGCGTTCGCGCTTCTCAGCGGACGATGGGAACGTGACCCACCAGTAAGAGCAAAAAAGGTGTCAGGGACAAATTCCTGTTTTCCCTGCATCAGCGGAAGCCTCTTGCGTGGCGACGTGCGTCTTCATGGCCGCATCGCGATCTGCGTGAAGGCATTGTCTAGAGCGCGGCGCTAGGATCGGCGCATGCCTCGAACCCACAACGCGCTGTTCTTCGTCCTGTGCCTGCCTGTGCTCGCCTCGGGCTGTCTCCTCGAACGCGAGGCGCAGGTGCCGCAGGCCCGCGCAGGCGACGCGGCAGTTGCAGATAACGCGGCAGCAGCAGAGGCAGCTGCACCTGCAGCCGACGGCTACACCCAGGTCAAGCGCAGCAGGGATGGGATCGGCAAGACCTACATGGGCCGCGAGATCGCGTCGGTGATGGGCTGGCAGGGCGCGGCGTGGCTGGAGCGCGAGGAACGCGAGCGCGAGGAGCGCGGCAGCGTGCTGCTCAAGGAGCTGCGGCTGAAGGCGGGCATGCAGGTGGCCGACATCGGCGCGGGCACAGGTTGGTATGCACGGCGCATCGCGCCGATGATCGCGCCCGGGCGCGTGTACGCGGTGGACGTGCAACCGCAGATGTTCGCCATGCTGGAGCGGGTGGCGGCGCAGCCGGGGCTTGCCAACGTGGTGCCGGTGCTGGGTGGTGAACGCGATCCAACGCTCGCGCCCGGCAGCATCGACCTGGCGCTGATGGTGGACGTGTACCACGAGTTTGCGTACCCGGCGGAAATGCTCGATGCGCTGGTGATCGCGCTGAAACCCGGTGGGCGGCTGGTGCTGGTGGAATACCGCGCCGAGGACGATGCCGTCCCCATCAAGCCGGTGCACAAGATGAGCCAGGTGCAGATCCGCCGCGAAGTCACCCGGCATGGCCTTGCATGGGAGCGCACCGCGGACGCGTTGCCATGGCAGCACGTGGTGGTGTTTCGCAAAGCCGAGTGATGCGCTGTGACAAGGGGTCAGGTGCATTTCTTCGCCGATGTCGTCAGGCGTCAAACGCCTCTTTGCGGAAGGCCCGCATCTGCGGGCCTAATTCCATGCACGGATTGAAACCGCGACGAGGTGGCTTCGTTCCTTGATGCACGCGGATGTCCTGTCGACCCGGTTGTCCGGTTTGCGAGCCGGACTGCGCATATATCGGCCAGGGATCACCCACTCGGTTGAGAGGACGCATCATGGCCACGCCGGAGCAAATCAAGCGTTTCAAGGAGTTGGTCAGGAACTGGAGCATGTATCGCGCGGGCCTGCCCGAGGGGGATCGCTATGACCAACTCCGCAAGGATCTGAAACAGGCCCGCAACCCGGGCTGGAATGGCAATCCGGCCGTGACATCCTGGCCACCCAACCTCATCGATCCGGACGGCGCCATGCTGGCCGCGATCGAACACTATTTCCTCTGCCGGGCCTGGGTGGGCTCCGGGAAATATCCGGCATGGCAAATGCTGTCGATGAGTGCGGTCTACGACGCCGGCAAGATGCTAGGACTGGCGCCCCGGCACAATCCGAAGCAGCCCACCACGCAACTGACCAGCCTGCAGATGTGGGCGCAGGCCGAGGGCGTGCGCGACGGCACCGCGGACTTGAAGCGCTCAGGCAAGAGCGCCCCGTCGGTGGCGATGCCGCCCCAGTACTGAACATGGCGGAATGCATCCAAGGAGCGACGGGGCCAGGTTCATTTGCTTGAGACGGGCATGTCCGGCCTTTCGGTTGCCTGGTGAAGCTCAAGAAAGGGCGACTTGAATCAAGCGTCTTGATTCCCTCGATCGCGGTTTCGCTGCGGGAGTACAGTGGCACCTCGCATCGATTCGGGGAGATCGCCATGCATCGCATCCTGGTCACGTTGCTGCTGTGGGCGTGCGCGCTGGTCGCAAGCGCAGCAGAGCCGCAGTCGCTGAAGTCCTACCACGGCAACGCCGGGCATCCCGATGCCTGGTCCGGCGGGGTGCGGATGATCCCGATCCACACGCCGAAGGGCGATTTCCGGGTGTGGACCAAGCGCATCGGCAACAACCCGCGCATCAAGGTGCTGCTGTTGCACGGCGGGCCGGGTGCGACCCACGAGGCCTTCGAGGCCTTCGACAGTTTCCTGCCGGCGGACGGCATCGAGTACTACTACTACGACCAGCTGGGCTCGTACTACAGCGACCAGCCGGACGACATGACCCCGTTCCTCAACATCGAACACTATGTCGAGGAAGTGGAACAGGTGCGCGTCGCGCTGGGACTTGGGCGCGACAATTTCTATCTCTACGGCCATTCGTGGGGCGGCATCCTCGCCATCGAGTACGCCCTGAAGTACCAGCAGCACCTCAAGGGGCTGGCGATCTCCAACATGATGTCCAGCATCCCCGCGTACAACCGGTACGCGCACGACGTGCTGATGCCGGCGATGGACCCGGCGGCGTTGAAGGAGATCCTGGCGCTGGAAGCGGCGAAGCAGTACGACAACCCGCGCTACGAAGAACTGCTGTTGCCGTATTACGAGGCCCACCTGCTGCGCCGGCCGGCCGCGGAATGGCCCGAACCGGTGATGCGCTCCTACGTCCGCCACATCAACAAGAAGGTCTACGTGCCGATGCAGGGCCCCAGCGAGATGGGCGCCAGCGGCATCCTGCTGCATTGGGATCGCACCGCCGACCTGAAGAAGATCGAGGTCCCGACGCTGGTGATCGCCGGGCAATACGACACCATGGATCCGAAGTGGATGCGGATGATGAGCGAGCAAGTGCCGCGCGGCGATTTCCTGCTGCTGCCCAACAGCGGCCACATGCCGATGTACGACGACCAGCAGGCGTTCTTCGACGGCTTGCTGCGCTGGTTGCACAAGGTGGACGAAGCACACTGACCCTCCTGCAAGATGACAGGGCCGGGTTCACTTGCTTGAGCGGGCATATCCCGTGTTTGTTTCTCCGCCGGAACGCGCCAGCGACGATTGACGTTTGATTCGGCACGACGCAAAAGGCCCGCATCACGCGGGCCTCTTGCACTCACCAATCCAGGGCCTCACGCAGCCGAACGGCGGCTCGCGTGATTGCCTTCCGCGAACTCCTCGACGATCTTCCGGCAGAACGCCGGCAGGTCGTCGGGCTTGCGGCTGGAGACGATCCCGCGATCGGTCACGACCTCGGCGTCCACTACCTCGGCACCCGCATTGCGCAGGTCGGTGCGCACGCTGGGCCACGCGGTCATCTTGCGGCCACGCACCACGTCGGCTTCGACCATGATCCACGGGCCATGGCAGATCACGCCGATCGGCTTGCCGCTGTTGGCGAAGTCGCGGACGAACTCCACCGCCGCCTTGTCGATGCGCAACGCATCCGGATTGGCGACGCCGCCCGGCAGGATCAGGCCGTCGAAGTCGTTGATGTCTGCATCGGCGACGAGGGCGTCGACCTGGAAGGTGTCGCCTTTCCTGTCGTGGTGCATGCCCTGGATTTCGCCGGACTTGAGCGAGAGCAGGCGCGTGGACGCACCGGCCTGCTCGACGGCCTGTTTAGGATCGGTCAGTTCGATCTGCTCGAAGCCGTCGGTGGCGAGGATGGCGATGGTCTTGCCGCGCAAAGAGATGGCCATGGGGAACTCCTGTGCAATGGGGGAATCGGCGTGGGATACCGACAGCCCAGCGTGCCCTGACCGGAATGCGCAGGGCGTGACCATTGCGTTAGCGCGTGCTTCGCATTGCTGACTGCGCTGAACGAACAACGGGACGGAAGGAATCAAGCTGGCTCGATCCCCGACGTCCCGTTTTGTTCGATGTCTCAGCCCCGGGTTTCGCTGTGCTCTACCCGGGCTATGGCGTTGTCCTCTAGGCGCCCGCCTTCTTCGCCATCGAGACGGCAAGATCCTTGCCTTGCGCACCATCGGGCACTTTCTCGACGGTCACCACGAGCATGCGCGCTTCATCGATGAAGACATTCAGCTGGCTGATGGTGGGCGCCAGGAATGCCGCTTGGCCAAGGCCGGGAATATCTTCGAGCGGCACGTCGCTGAAGGCCTTCATCGACGCGGCCGTGGTCGAGCGCGCCATGGCGATGGCCTCGGGTGTGTTGTCGTTGATCGGTGACCATCGCGTCATCAATCGCGCCACGCTCGCGCCATCGGCGCCGAGGTAAGCGCATTCCGATGTTGCCGCGTTGTTGGCGTCGGCCTCGTGGACCAGGCTCAACTGGGTCGATGCAATCTCCCGGCCGAGGACCTCGGCGACGGCTGCCTTGTCGAGGATCGAGCAGGCATCGGCCGCGTTCCATCCTGCCGGTGTTCCGGTGGTGGCGGTTGCCGCCTCGGTCTTGCCCTCGGTGTCCGCGACAGCGGTGGTGTCCGGAGCTTTCTGGTCGCAGCCGGCCAATCCGGCCAGGACCAGCATCACGGCAAATGTGCGCATGGTGTTCCTCTTTGAGATGCGTGGATCGCCCCTTGCGGTCGGAGCGCGGTTCCGTCGATCAAGCCTGTTGCACGTGCGAAGGCAGGCGACGGAGCCGGGCATGGGAGCCCGGCCCGCTTGGGTAAACGTCGGGTTGCCAGAGAAGGGGCCAGATAGAGCGGCGTAAAGTTGAATGAGGACATCGGGCGAGCGGGCCAGTCCCGGAAAAGTGTCACGGACTATTTCGACATCTCTTGAGGCGGGCATGACCCGCCTTTCGCGTGTCTTCTTGAAGCAAAGCATTCGCCCTCTTTTTGTAGAGCTCGAACGCGGGCGTGTGCAGTCGATGGCCGGGCCGTAGTGCGCTTTTCCGTAGCCCGATGTATCGCTCCGGGAGACATTCATGGCTTTCCGCTTCGCCGCCAGCATGGCGTTGCTGTTCCTGACGTTTGCGCCGGGGGTCGGTGCGCAGTCCGCGCCTGCCGCAGCGCTGCCGGTGATCGCCGCCGATGGTCCGTCGCAGCCCTACGACGCGGGCACGTTGCGCGTGCTGGTGCCATCGTCCGCCACCGACGGCCGCTTCTCGGTGGTCGAGCTCACCGAGCAGCCGCCGTATCGCACGCCGGCGCATGTGCATCCGGAGATGGACGAGAGTTTCTACGTGCTCGAAGGCACGCTGGCATTGGACATCGATGGGCGCAGCCATCGCCTGCCGGCCGGTTCCTTCGTCCACATCCCGCGCGGCAAGGTTCATGCGCAGGGCAGCGCCGACGAGAGGCCGGTGAAGTTGCTGGCGACATTCTCGCCGGGTGCGTTCGACCGCTTCTTCATCGATCGCGTGGAACTGGCGAAATCCATCCAGCGCAGCGACCCGGGGTTCCAGGACAGGTTGGTCGAGATCGTCCGCCGTTATCCGCGCTGGCTTGCGCCACCACCGGTGCCTGCAGCGGAATAGTTGGCGAACATTCCGTTCATGGCGTGACGCCACCTCGACACGCGCACTCGTAGCGTGCACGCAATCGCTCGCTGAGCATCCAACGGGAACTGCCATGAAGATCCTTGCCCTTGTGTTCGCCGTCGCGGCGCTTGCCGCCTGTTCCGATCGCCAGCCTGCGGCAGATGCGCCCGCGGTCGATGCCGCGCCCATCGCGGAGGTGAGCACGCCTGTCGCCCCGGCTCCTGCCGACGACGTGGCCACCAGCCCGGCGCCGTCCACGCCTGCAGACAGTGCAAAGGTCGAAGCCGATTACCTGGGCCGCTGGACCGGTGTCGAGGGCATGTACCTGGTGGTCGCGTCCAAGCCTGACGGTGGCGTGACTCTGGAGATGCAGTGGGATCTCGACAACAAGGGCAACTTCGATGGCTCGGTGACCGCCGAAGGCCTGCGCTTCATGCGCAACGATGTCGCCGAGACCGCGGTGCACACCGATGGCGACGCCACCGGCTTGAAGTATCTCGCTGGCAAGCAGGATTGCCTGACGGTCAAGCCGGGCGAGGGTTACTGCCGGGATTGAGGCGCACGCAACAATGGCGATGGGTGATCCGGAAGGCGGGCACGTCCCGCCTTTCGTGTTTCCGGAATCCGGGTTGGCGCGCCAGCCTGTGCCGCCAATGGATCAGCGCGACCAGCACCGGCGAGTCGACTCGTACACGATCAGCGGCGCCACCCAGCTCAACCACAGCAGCAGCGGGATCATCACCATCGGCGAGGCGAGCGCCATCACGCCGGGTACCAGCAGCATCAGGCGGAACAACGCAGGTGCGAGGGTCACCAGGTAATTGCGGATCATCCAGCGTTGATGACGCAGCACATCCTGGCGCCGGATCCACACATATCCGACTGTGGCGGTGATCGCCCACGCAATGGCGATGCCGGCGAAGGCGATGCGGATCGCGATAGGAGCAGGCGATGTCGCGATCAGGGCGACGGCGCCGACAAGGCCGATCAGGACACCGAGCAGGTAAGTCCTGCCGATCCATCGGTGCACGCGCGGCCACGCCCTGCGCAACGGCCCGATGAACTGCGCGCTGCCCAGCACCATCGCCAGCACGCCGCCAGCAAGATGCACCCACAACCAATGGCGGCGCGTCCAGAACATGCCGTAGGTGGCGGCGTCCACGTGCGCGTACTTTGCGTGTGCGGTCGACAGGAAATGCAGCGCCAGCGCAGCGGCGAGCAGCCATGCAATCAGGACGACGATGCGGCGAAGCGGTGACGCTGGAACGGATGCCATCGTGAGCGTGCCGAGGTGCGACGTGCAGCAGGTTGATCGACCGCGCCGGCGCTGTCGACTGGCGCGATGCCGTTCATCCCGGTTGCTTGCAACACAACGGAACCAGGGCGCAGTCCGGATGTAGGCGATCGCATCGCCCTGCGCCGTGATTCGCTGCATCGCTCGGGTGGCACGCGGCCGCTAGACTGCGCGTCACGCTCGACAACTCCCACAAGGAACCTCCCATGGCATTCACCACCACCGCATCCGGCCTGCAGTTCGAAGACACCGTCGTCGGCACCGGTCCCGAGGCCCAGCCCGGCCGCAACGTGGTCGTGCACTACACCGGCTGGCTGTACGAGAACGGCGAGCAGGGCGAGAAATTCGATTCCAGCAAGGATCGCGGCGAGCCCTTCATCTTCCCGCTCGGCAGCGGCATGGTCATCAAGGGCTGGGACGAAGGCGTGCAGGGCATGAAGGAAGGCGGCGCGCGCACGCTGATCATCCCTGCCAGTCTTGGTTACGGTACCCGCGGCGCCGGTGGCGTGATCCCGCCAAACGCCACCCTGAAGTTCGATGTCGAACTGCTGGGTGCCTGAGCCAGGAGTCGCGTCCGCTGCTCGATAGCTGAAACAAAAAAGCCGGCTTTCGCCGGCTTTTTCCTGCAACGTGCGCAGGCAATGCCGCGCCCGGCTTACTTCGTCCGGAACGCCTGTCCCAGCAGCTGCGCATTGAAGCCTTCGCTGTCGCCCGCGCCCATCGCGTAGCGGTACAGCGCCGCCGAGTAGATGCCCGACAGTGCGGCCTGGACCAGCGCGGCCACCAGCAGTGCGACGATCAGCAGGGCCACCATCACACCGGTCAGCACGCCGTTGCCGGTCGAGGCCACCGCGATGATCGCGCCGCCGCCCACGATGATCATCGCGAAGAAGACCAGGCCGAACACCAGGCCCACGCCACCCTGGCCGATCAGGTTTTCGCCCCAGGTCTTCTTCAGCAGCAGCGCGCTTTCCTTGACCGCCTCGATCGGGCCGACGTTGCGCGCCACCAGCACCGGCACCACCAGGAAGCTGGCCAGGGTCCAGGCCACGCCCAGCGCGCCCGAGATCAGCTTGCCGATGAAGCCCGCGCGTTCCTGGATCGCGCGCAGGATCATGCCGACGGTCGCGGCGATGGCGGCGTAGCCGAGGATCGGGAGCGCCTTGCTGCGGGCGATGCGCAGGCCGTCGCCGACGGTCGGGTCGCCGCCGTCCAGGCGGATCATCGCCGCGCCGACCAGCGCAGAGTTGAAGAAGAAGATCACGAAGTACTGCACCAGGTAGAACAGGAAGGCCAGCACGTAGGCCACCGCCGATACGCCGCTGCCACCGTCGCGCAGCCCGTCCAGCGCACCCAGGCCGAACGCCGGCAGCAGGAAGGCGGCCGCCACGATCAGCGTGCAGATCGCCGACAGCAGCGGGAACACCAGCAGTTCCTTGTCCTTGGCCAGCACGCCGGCACTGGCCTTGATCAGGCCCCAACTGCGGGAAAGACGTTCGAACATGACGGTCTCCGGACGTGGGAAGAATGGTGCGCGCAGTATGCCGCACGAAAAACCGGTCAAGCGCCGATGGCACGGGATGCAGGAGGCACGGGCCGACAGGCGGAATGGATCCTCCGGCGGCAGGTCGGCAAACGCGTGCCGGCAGCGTATTCACCGCTTGTCGACGCGCCCGCACCGAGGCTGCACATCCCCCGAGACCGGACGTTTCCGCATGTGTCGGACCACCTTGATCGCCCTTGCCCTGATCCTTGCCGCCGGTGCCGTGCACGCGCAGTCGGCACCGCTCGCCAATACACCGGTGCCCGCGCTCGACCTGCAGCGCTATGGTGGGGAATGGCACGAGATCGCCCACCTGCCGATGTTCTTCCAGCGCAAGTGCGTCGCCCGCATCACCGCCACCTACACGCCGCGTGCCGATGGCACGGTCGGCGTGCGCAACGCCTGCGACGACAAGGCCGGCAAGCGCATCGTGTCCGAAGGCTTGGCGCGTCCGGTGGCCGGGAAGCCTGGACAACTGCAGGTGCGCTTCGCGCCGGGTTGGCTGTCCTGGGTGCCGTTCATCTGGGCCGACTACTGGGTGGTGGAGTTGGATCCCGACTACCAGTGGGCGGTGGTCGGCGGCCCCGACCGCAAGTACCTGTGGGTGCTCTCGCGGACGCCGACGATGCCGCACGAACGCTTCGAGCAGATCAAGGCGCGTGCCGCGCAGCGCGGCTATCCGGTGGAGGACCTGGTGTTGCCAGCGGGCACGCTGGAATAGCCGT
>JAVWUU010000081.1:0-11846 GCA_036666995.1 Thermomonas sp. | reverse complement strand
TGCGCGCATCGGGCGCGGGCTGGCGCATCAGCAGGCGCACCACGTCGACGGATTCGGCCACCGCCAGCGACGGCAATTCGTAGGCGCGCGCCTTGGCGGGCGTCAGCGTGGTCTCGTCGTACTGCGCGGCCCAGATGGTCGGCCTGCCGTCGATCACCACCTGGGTGTCGATGATGCAATCGATGCCGCGCAACACGGCGGCGCGCGCCCGTGCGCCATGCGTCGGCGTGAGTGCGGCCACATCGGCATCGCCATCCGCGATTGCCTGCAGCAGGGTGATGACCCGCACCATCGCATCATCGTTGAAGGTGACCTGGTGTCGATACAGCGAGTGGTCCGGATAGAACTGCGGCCAGCCGCCATTCGGATACTGCGCCGCGAGCAGGTAGTCGACGCCGCGCGCCGCGGCCTGCAGATACGCAGCGTTGCCGGTGCGCGCATGCGCCTGCAGCAGATGGGCGATCTCGCTGGTGGTCGCCTTGTTGTCGATGGTCGCGTCGTCGCGGCGATCCGGCGAACGCAATGCGTCGCGTTCCGCAGCATCGAAGACGTTCGTGTAGTCGACTTTCTTCTCGCGATAGTGCTTGGACCAGCCGCCGGACTGCGTCTGCAGCAACAGCATGTTCTCGGCGACCAGTTCGGTCTTGGCGTCATCCGCTGTGACCGCGCTGGCGCAGCCGCTAGGCAAGGCCAGCGCAAGCGTCAGCAGGATCGCGCGGCATGCAAGGGGGATGTTCATTCGTCGGGCCTCCCGTCGAGCATGAGCATGCTGCGCATTCATGCCGATCGCAGCCATCGCCCGCGCAAGTGCACGGGCGATGGGCGATGGGCGCGGCGCATCAGAAGCGATAGCGCAGGCCGATCGAGTACTGGCGGCCATTGACGGTGTAACGGTCAGGCAACTGCATTTCGTAATCGACGTAGCGGCTGTCCGGGGTATCCAGCAGGTTGATCGCCTCGAAGGTGGCGGTCAGGTTCTTGCCGAAGTTGTAGGACATGTTGAAGTCGACGTTCTCCACCGAAGCCTTGTAGCTGACCGGGGTGGTCGAGATGTCGCTGAGATAGCCGTCGCGATAGCTGGTCGAAACGCGCGCGCTGAAGGTGCCGTTGTCGAAGTACAGGGTGGCGTTGTACGAGTTGGGCGACAGGTTGACCAGGTCGTCCTCGATCACCGTCGTGACGATGGTCGTGTTGTTGTTGGCCGCGGTGCTGGTCAGGTACTTGATGGTGGATTCGACGTGGGTGTAGTTGAGCTGCACGCCGAAACTGCTCCAGATGCCGGGCAGGAAGGTGAAGGGCTGCTGGTAGGTGAGTTCGTATCCCTTCAGCGGGCCGCCCTCGGTGTTGAAGTAGCTCTGCACGTTGAACAGGGTGTCGGCGGCGAACCCGGCCGGCAGCAGGTCCAGCGAATAGCCCAGGTCCGCCCAGGTCGAGATCAGGCGGGTGCGCTGGATGTAGCTCTCGATGTCCTTGTGGAACACCGCCGCCGACAACAGGCCGCCCTCCTGGAAGTACCACTCCAGGCTCACGTCGAAGTTGGTCGAACGGAACGGCTCCAGCATCGGGTTGCCGATGTTGATCGCGTACGTGCGGTCGTCGTCGACGAACGAGGTCGGGCCGCCGCTCACGCCCGGCGACAGGAACAGCAGGGTCGGACGGGCCATGGTCTTGGCCGCACCGAAGCGCAGCACCAATTCATCGGTCAGGTCCCAAGCCACGTTGAGCGAGGGCAGCACGTCGCGATAGTCGTGTTCCACCACGGTGCGCACCGACAGGCGATCGCCGGGTGCGGCGGTGGCGCTGGCCACGCCGAAGAACGCCTCGCATTCGGCGGAATTGTTGGCGGCGTTGCTGGCGGTGCATGGCGCCCAGCCGGATGCGGTGATGCGGGTGTCGGCGACGCGCACGCCGATGTTGCCGCGGAAGGCGCGGCCGAACAGGTCGGTGTTGAAATCGAGCTGCAGGTAGCCGGCGATGCTCTCTTCGTTGACCTCGAAGTTGTTGTTCGACGCGCCGAAGTGGCCGATGCCGGCCAGGCGGTAATCCCCGCCCAGCGCGCCGGAATTGCAGTTGCAATAGATGTCCAGCAGCTCGGCGACCTTGTCGAAGTCCGGTACCAGCCAGCTGCCGGGCACGCCGGACAGGCTGCTGCCGAAACCGTCAAGGGTGGTGCTGAGGTTGGCCACGGTCACGCCTGCCGGCAGCAACTGCGCCGGGCGGCCGTAGCTGATGTGGCGATACTCCTCGCTGGCCATGTCGTAGCTCTTGTAGGCCCCGCCGAAGCGCAACGCGAACGTCGGATTGATGTCGAACTGGAAATCGACCTTGGCGGTGTCGTAGCTATTGTCGACGTAGCTCGGGTTGAGCCGGACTTCGCTGATGTTGCCGCCCATCGCCGCGCCCGCCGTGGTGGTCGGCGCCACGCCGTAACCCAGCCACGACCACGCGGATGCTTCGTTGAGTGCGAACGGGAAGGTCATCGCCGGCACATCGGGATCGCCGCGCATGTCCAGCACGAAACCGTCCAGATTTGTGTTGTCGAAGCTGACCAGCGAGAACACCGGGCGCTCGTACTTCGAACTGGAGTGGCCCAGCTGCGCATCCATCCGCAGCTTGTCGCTGAACTTGTGTTCCAGCGAGAGGCTGTACTGGGCGAACTCGGTCGACTCCTGGATGTTGGTGGCTTCGGTGCGGAAGTCCACGTTGTCGAACACGCCATAGGTCAGGCGGCCGGTGCCGTCGACTTCGACCTCGCGCACCGCGATCTGGCTCTTGCCGCCGAGCTGCGCGTTGCGGTGCAGGTTCGCGCCGAGGGAATCCTCGCGCTGGTCTTTCGACAACTTCGAGTACATCGCATCGAAGTTGACCAGGGTGTCCTCCGACACGCGCCACTGCAGCGCGCCGGTCATGCCGAGGCGCTCGATCTCGCTGGCGGTGCGGATGTAGCGCGGGTAGCGCGGGATCCAGGCATTGGTCGCGGCGGTGTACGCGGCGACGTTCGCGGCGGTGTTGGCCGGGCGCGGCGTGTTGTGGCCGCAATTGGCGGCATTGATGCCGTAGGTGGTGTTGGTGGTGGAGTTGGCCGGGCTCTGCGGGGTCACCCCCAGCGGCGAGCAGAAACCGATGTTGCTGCCGCGCTCCCAGCGCACCGGGTTGTAGCCTTCCTCGACCACGTTGCGCTCGCTGTACGACGCGGAAAACAGCGCGCCGAAGCGACCGTCGCCCCAGGTGTTGGAGATCAGGCCGGACACGCGCGGGTCGTAGGATTCCGACAACTCGCCGTAGCCGACCTGCGCGCTGGTGTAGGCACGAAACCCGTCGAAGTCGAACGGGCGCGAGCCGCGCAGGTCGACGGTGGAGCCCAGCGAGCCCTCGTCCATCTGCGCGGACTGGGTCTTGTTGACCTTGACCTGGCTGAACAACTCGGAGGCGAAGGTATTGAAGTCGAAGCCGCGGCTGCGGTTGACGCCGGCGGTGCCGGTGCCGGCGGTGGCGAGCGCTTCCAGTCCGTTGAGCCGCACGCGGGTGAAATCGGAACCCAGCCCGCGGATCGAGATGCGCTGGCCTTCGCCGCCTTCGCGATCGATCGAGACGCCGGCGATGCGCTGCATCGACTCGGCAAGGTTCTGGTCGGGAAACTTGCCGATGTCCTCGGCCATGATCGCGTCGACCTGTTCGGTGCTGGCGCGCTTGGTCTCGAGCGCCTTTTCCAGGCTGGCGCGGTACGTGCCGACCACGGTGACCGCGTCCAGGTCCTTCGGATCAGGCTTGTCCTGGGCTGCGGTGGTTGCCTGTTGCGCCAGGGCGATGCCCGGCATGGTGAACAGTGCTGCGGCGATGGCCGCGGACAGCAAGGACACCGGTGTCTTTCTTGTTGCGTGCTTGGATCGCATAGCCCCTCCCCATGACAGGCCGCGGACGGCCTGTTCGACGTTGTCGTTGTGTTCGCGCGCGCGCGCCGTGAAAAAGAGCATCCGGCCGGGTCCCCACCCGGCCGGATGTCCGCATGGATCAGAACTTGTAGCGGACGCCGAGCAGGTACTGGCGACCGGTCTTGCTGTATTCCAGCGGCAGTTGCAGCGCCGGGTTGGCGACCCAGGATTCCTGCGCTTCGTTGGTCAGGTTGCTGCCTTCCAGGCTGACTTCGAAGTGCTCGTTGATCTTGTAGCGGATGGATGCATCCAGGATGGTCGTGCCGCTCTGCCCATGCACGCCGCTGGAGGCGCTGTTGAAGCCGACCTCGGTACCGGGCACCTGGATCAGGTAGTCGGCGCGGTTGGTCGCCGACACGCGACCGGAGAAGCGATCGCCTTCGTAGAACAAGGTGGCGTTCCAGGACGTCTTCGACAGGCCGGTCAGGTCTTCCTTCTGGGCCGCGGCGCCGGTCGACAGCAGGTACTGGATCTTGGAGTCCACGTAGGTGTAGTTGAGCTGGGTGCCGAAGTTGCTCAGGAAGCCGGGCAGGAAGGTGAACGGCTGGGTGTAGTTGAGCTCGAAGCCGCTGAGCTTGCCACCCGGGGTATTGAGCGGAACAGTGAACACGAATTCATCGGTCGGGGACGCGCCGGTGCCTGCGAGCAGGCTGTCGGGCAAGCCACTCGCAGTGAACGGCTTCGATTCGCGCGTGTTCTGGATGAAGCTCTCGATGTCCTTCCAGAAAACGCCCACGCCCAACATCGCGCCTTCGTTGAAATACCACTCGAAGTTCAGGTCGGCGGTCTTCGCGCGCACCGGATCCAGCAACGGGTTGCCCGCCGTGACCGTCTTCGCGGAACCGCTCACGCTGACGGTGACACCCGGACTCAGGCTACCCAGCGGCGGACGCGACATGACCTTGGCCGCACCGAAGCGGATCAGGAAATCAGGCGAGACCTCGGCCACCAGGTTGAACGACGGCAGGACATCGCTGTACTCACGATCGACCGTGGTGCGGGTGAACACGGATGCGCCGTTCACCGACGTCGTCGCCACACCGGTCGCGCTCTGGCTGGTGCGCACGTAGCGCACGCCGAAGTTGCCCGAGAAGGGAACGGAACCCAGATCGGTCGAGAACTCGCCCATCAGGTAGGCACCACGATCCTGCTCGCTCACCGCCTGGTCGCTGGGAATGAAGTTGCTGAGGGCATACGTGCCGGTGTCGCTGAGGATGCCGAAGGTCTCGGCGACCTTGGCGAAATTCAGCACCGTCCACGCATTGGGCGAGCCCGTCAGGCCGCTGAGGCTGGCCAATTCGATCATGTCGGCCGGCACCACGGTATTGCCGGTGCCGAAGTTGGGAACGATGGTCTCGGCAGCGGTGCGCCGGCGTTCGGTCGAGCCGAAACCGAAGTTCTTGGCCTGGATGCCGCCGCGCAAGGTCAACGACGGATTCAACGCCCATTCGAAGTCCAACTGCCCGGTATCGAAACTGTTGGTGACGTAATTCTCGCGCAGGCGGATCACGGACAGGTTCCAACCCGCCGGGTTGGTCGGGTCGAAGCCGTAGTCGAACACCGGCATGTTGGGATTGCCGCGGTAGTCGTAGCTGTAGTTGTCGACGTTGAGCCTGTCCATCATCACCGTGGCCTGGACCGGATTGCTGTGGTCCGACTTCGAAGTGCCGATCTTGCCGCTCACCTTGAAGCTGTCGCTGAAGCGGTGTTCGCCGTCGAGGCTGAGTTGCTTGAACGTGGTCGCCCACTCGTCGTGGCGGCTCTCGGAACGGATATCGACGTCGTCCATGAGCGCGTACACCAATGCGCCGTTCTGGACCACGCCGTCGCGCACCAGGATCTGGCGCTTGCCGGTGGTGCCGCTGGCGCTGAGTCCGTTCGCCTCGATGTACTTCTCGTTGCGGACCGCGTCGATCTTCGAATACAGCGCATCGAGGGTGAACAACGTGCTGTCGCTCGGCTTGAACTGCAGCGACGCGGTCACGCCCAGGCGCTTCTGGTCGTGCTCCTGCAGCGTGTAGCGCGGGAAGCGCGGTGCATACACGTCGGCGGCAAGCGCCGGCTTGTACGGTGACGCCGCATTGAAGCCGCCATTGGTCGTGCCGCCAGCCCAGCGCACGGTGCCGGTGCCTTCGTCCAGCGTCTCGCGCTCCGAGTAGGCCAGCGAGACCAGCGCGCCGAACTTGCCGTCGGCCCAGCTGTTCGCGACCAGGCCGGCGAAACGCGGCGTGGTGGTGTCGGCGGCGTCGTTGAAGCTGCCCTGCAGGTTGGCGCTGGCGGTGAAGCCCTCGTAGTCGAACGGGCGGCCGGTGCGCAGGTCGACGGTCGCACCGAGCGAGCCTTCCTCGACGTCGGCCGACGCGGTCTTGCGCACGATCAGCTGCGAGAACAGGTCGGACGCGAACACGTTGAAGTCGAAACCGCGGCCGCGGTTGGCGCCACCCTGGCCATCGCTGCTGCCAACCGAGCTCATCGCTTCCAGGCCGTTCAAGCGCACGCGGGTGAACTGCGGGCCGAGGCCGCGCACGGTGATGCTGCGGCCTTCGCCGGCATCGCGCGCAATCACCACGCCGGGGATGCGCTGCAGCGATTCGGCGAGGTTGAGGTCCGGGAACTTGCCGATGTCCTGGGCGACGATCGCATCGACCACGCCCTTCTCGCTGCGCTTGATGTCGAGCGCCTTCTCCAGGCTTGCGCGGTAACTGCTGACCACCTGCACCGTCTCGAGCTCGGTGACCTTGTCGTCCGTCTTCGCCTGCGGATCCTGCGTGGCGTCCTGGGCCAGCGCGCTGGCGGGCACCATGTTGAGCGCGATCGCGATCGACGCGGCGAGGATGGAAACCGGTGTCTTTCTGTTGTGGGTGTTGCGGCGCATCTGAATCCCCTCCCGGGTCATTGCCGTTGTTTTGATGCGTGCCTTGACGTGGCAGGCGCAGTTGCTTAGGTTCCCAGCGGCAAAATGACACCGCTGGTCAAAACCGTAGCAAAAGCCGGGCGACAAGGCATGCTGCAGTGCGCAATGGCCCGTAAGGTGCACGGACTCAACGAGGAGAAGGCAATGGCGGGTCGGGTGGTGTGTTTCGGCGAACTCCTGCTGCGGCTGGCCGCGCCAGGCAACGAATTGCTGCTGCAGCGGCCGCATCTGGACGTGCACGTGGGCGGCGCCGAAGCCAACGTCGCGGTGGCGCTGGCCGGGTTCGGGCATGCGGTGTCCATGGCCGGGACATTGGCGGACAACGCGCTGGGCCGCGCGGCGCGCGACCAGTTGCGTCGCAACGGCGTGGACACCACGCCGCTGGCGTTCGTGCCCGGGCGCATGGGCCTGTATTTCTACACGACCGGCGCCGGACAGCGGCCGAGCGAAGTGCTCTACGACCGCGCGCATTCCGCGTTCGCGGATGCAGCGCCGGACAGCCACGACTGGCCTGCGCTGCTCGCCGGAACGCGCCTGTTGCACCTGTCGGGGATCACTCCCGCGCTCGGACCGGGCACTGCACAGGCTGCGCTGGACGCCGCCCACGCAGCGCGCGCCATCGGCACGCTGGTCTGCTTCGACGGCAACTTCCGGGCCAAGTTGTGGGCGGCCTGGGACAGCGATCCGCCTTGGATCCTGCGCGGCCTGTTCGCGCAGGCCGACATCGCCTTCGCCGACCATCGCGACATCGGCCTGGTCCTCGGCACCGCGTTCGATGCCGAGGACCCGCACACCCGTTTCGCCAACGCGGCGGGCGCCGCCTTCGCCGCATTCCCGCACCTGCAGCGCATCGCCTGCACCACCCGCGCGCAGTCGAGCGTGGACCACCATCGCCTGGGCGCGCTGATGGCCACCCGCGACGGTGCGCTGCATGTCTGCCCGCCGATCGAACTCGCGGCGATCGTCGATCGCATCGGCGGTGGCGACGCGTTCGCCGCCGGCGTGCTGCACGGCGTGCTGTCCGGGATGGACGATGCCGACAGCCTCGCCTTCGGCCTGGCCAGCGGCGTTCTCAAGCACTACCTGCCGGGCGATGCCTGCACGCTGGGCGTCGACGAGGTGATGGCGCTGGTCAACGGCGAACGCCTCGACGTCCGCCGCTGAGCCACGTCGCGCGTAATACGTGATGTTCGCGATCCCGCAAACGACGACGCGCCGCAAATGCGGCGCGTCGGTTCGTACGGGATCGAGGCGTGATTACTGCAAGGTGCAGAGGCAGTACGCCAGCGGCGTGACCCGCACATTGCCGCGGTTGCGCAACGCGTTCTCGACGAAACGCAGCGGCGCCTGCGACTGCAGCTGCTTCGCCAGCACCAGTTCGCCCAAGCCGGAGCTCTGCAGCAGCGACAGGCCAGCGCGGCTCTGCAACATGCCGCCGAACCACTGCGAGAACGGCGTCGCGCTGTCCTCGATGTAGCGCGCCTGCCAGGCATCGGGCTTGCCGAGCTTGGCGCGCGCGGCGGCATCGGCCAACGCCGCATCCAGGCCGCCCAGCACGTCGACAAGCCCACGTTCCTTCGCCTGCGCGCCGCTCCACACCCGACCACGCGCGACGGCATCGACCTGCTCGACGCTGCGGCCGCGCGCCTGCGCGACCTTGCCGGTGAAATCGCGGTAGCCCTTCTCGATCACCGACTGGATGGTCGTGGCCACGCCCGGATCCAGCGGACGGGTGATGTCGAAGGCACCGGCGTACTTCGCGGTGGACACGCCATCGGTGCGCACGCCGATCTTGCCCAGGGTGCGGTCGATGGTCGGGAACAGGCCGAAGATGCCGATCGAGCCGGTGATCGTCGACGGATCCGCATAGATGCGATCCGCGTTCATGCTGATCCAGTAACCGCCGGACGCGGCGACATCGCCCATCGACACCACCACCGGCTTGCCGGCGGCCTTGATCGCGGCCACTTCGCGACGGATCTGCTCGGAAGCGAACACTTCGCCGCCCGGCGAATTCACTCGCAGCACCACCGCCTTGACGTTGTCGTCGTCGCGCACGTCGCGCAGCAACGCGGCGGTGGACTCGCCACCCACCTGGCCCGGCGGCAGCTCGCCGCCGGCGATCGCGCCTTCGGCCACCACCACCGCCACCTGTGGACGCATGTCGGCCTGCGGCACCGCGCCGTCGAGATGCTGGAGGTAGGTATCCAGCGCGACATGGCGGAAGCCGCCCTCGACGTTCTCGTCGGCGACGCCGCGTTCGACCAGCAGGTCCTCGACCTGTTCGCGGGTCTTCAGGCCATCGACCAGCTTCTGCTTCAACGCGAGCTGGGCGAGGTCGCCATTCACCGCAGCGACTTCCTCCGGCAAGGCATCGGCCAGCGCGGCGAGCGCGGCCGGGGCGATCCCGCGCGCCTTGCCGGCATCGGCCAGCATCCGCTGCCAGATGTCGTTCATCCAGAACAGGTCGGCTTCCTTCGACTCCGGCGACGCCGCATCGAGGATGTAGGGCTCGGCCGCGGACTTGTATTCGCCGACCTTGAACAGGTGCATGTCCACGCCGAGCTTGTCCTGCAGGCCTTCGCGGAAATACTGGCGGTACGAGGCCAGGCCTTCCAGCATCACCCCGCCCTGCGACATCGGGTCCAGGTAGACCTCGTTCGCCTGCGCGGCCAGCAGGTACTGGCCCTGGCTGTAGTTGTCGCCGAATGCGACCACCTGCTTGCCGGCTGCCTTGACCTTGGCGATCGCCGCGGCGAATTCGCGCAGCGACGCGAAGCCGCTCGGCTGCAGGTTGTCCAGGTGCAGGGCGACGCGCTCAATGCGCTTGTCGGTGCGCGCGGCATCCAGCGCGCGCAACACGTCGCGCAGGCGCACCTCGCGGCAATCCTCGCTGCTGGTGGCGCGGGCGAAGCTGCGGCTCAGCGGATCGCAGCTGTACTGCTCGACCAGCCGGCCTTCCGGCGCGATCACCAGCGTCGAACGCTCCGACAACGGCGCCAGCTTGCCGCCGCCGAACAGCGCCGCCAGCACGATCACCAGCACGGCCAGGAACAGCAGGTTGAACACCAGCCGGCGGGTGAAGTTGACCGTGTCCCACAGGCCGATGGCGATGCGGGCGATGGGTCCGCGACGGCGCGGTTCGTTCATGCGGGGAACTCCGGAAAGACAACGCCGATGCGGCGCGGGGGCAAGGACATGCTAGCGGGCAGGCGTGAAACGCTCATCCGCCGTCGGTCACCGTGACCGATGGCGCGGGAGACACGATGGGGACGCGCAGGCTGCTGCGCAAGAAGCGGCGCGCCATCAGGAAGGCGGCGACGGTCAGCCCCGCGGTCAGGCCCAGCCACATCCCGCGCGGACCCCAACCAAGGGCGAGACCCAATCCCGCGCCCACCGGCATGCCGATGCCCCAGTAGGCGAACATCGCCAGCAGCATCGGGATGCGGGTGTCCTTGAGTCCGCGCAGCGCACCCGCCGACAGCACCTGCACGCCGTCCGGGAACTGGAACAGCGCGGCATAAAGCAACAGCGACGCAGCCAGCGCGGCGACCGCGGCGTCGCTGGTGTAGAGCGCGGCGATCAGGTCGTTGCCGCCGAGCAGGACGATCGCGGAGATGGCCTGGGTGGCCAGCACCAAGGCCAGCCCGGCGAAATACGCGCGGCGCAGGCCGGCGCGATCACCGCGCCCCATCGCATGACCGACCCGGATCGTGGTGGCCTCGGCGACGCCGAACGGGATCATGAAACACATCGAGGCGACATTGATCGCGATCTGGTGCGCGGCCACCGGCAACTCGCCGAGGCGGCCGATCAGCAATGCGGTGACGATGAACAGGCTGCCCTCCATCGCCACCATCACCCCGATCGGCAAGCCGGTGCGCAGCAGGTCGCGCTGCACGCTCCAGTGCGGCAGCTGCCAATGCGAGAACAGCTGCAGGTCGGCGAAGCGGCGCGAGCGCCACAGGTAGATGGCGAAGGCGATCGCCTGCGCCCAGAACATCAGCGCGGAGGCGATGCCCAGGCCCACTGCGCCCATTTCCGGGAACCCGAGCAACCCGTTCGCCATCACGTAGCCCAGCGGGGCCAGCAGCAACAGGCCGCCGAAGCCCAGCACCATCGTCGGCATCGACCAATGCAGGCCGTCGCTGAGATAGCGCATCGCCAGGTACAGGGTGAACGCCGGGATGCCCCAGCGGATCGCATGGATGAAGTCGGTCGCGCCGGGGATGATGTCGGCGGCCATGCCCATCGGCGCCAACGCCAACGGCGCCAGCGTCATCAGGCCGAACAACAGCACGCCCAGCGCGACCGCCAGCCACAGCGCCTGGCGGAACAGCGGGCCGATCTCGCCGCGCCGGCCTGCGCCATCCAGTTGCGACACCGCCGGCGGCAACGACATCAGCACGCCCATCGGCAGCATCATCGGCAGCCAGAACAGCGCCGTGCCGACCGCGACTGCGGCCAGCGTCGCGGTGCCGTGGTGGCCGGCGACGACCGCGTCGACGAAACCGACCAGCCCATGCGACAGATGCCCGGCCGCGAGCGGTGCGGCCAGGCGCGCGGTGCGGGCGACTTCCTCGCGGAATCGCGGCGGCTGGAGGGGTTCGGGTGTCATCGGTTCGATCACGCGCGGTGGCGTTGGCACGCGCGGGCTGCCATCTTAACGGCTCATGGAGCGATGCCGATGAACACCACGACCGACGAAGCCGCGCCCACCGGGCCGACCGCCGACACCGCGACGACGCCCACGCAAGCCGCATGCCGCAACTGCGGCACTGAATTGCGCGGTCCGCATTGCTACGCCTGCGGGCAACCGGTGAAGGGCCTGGTGCGGCCGCTGGGCAACCTGTTCGGCGACCTACTGGACAGCGTGTTCAACGTCGATACGCGCATCCTGCGCACCATCCCGCCGCTGTTCGCCAAGCCCGGTTTCCTCACCTCCGAATACTTCGCCGGCCGCCAGGTGCGCTACGTCACCCCGGTGCGGCTGTTCTTCT
>JAVWUU010000080.1:0-11882 GCA_036666995.1 Thermomonas sp. | reverse complement strand
CTCGCCGGCTGGAGCTGGACCTTCGCCATCGTCGGCCTGGGCCTTCGCTTCCTGTCCGGCCACAGCCCGGTCCGGCGCTACCTGGCCGATGCCTCGTACTGGATCTACATCGCCCACCTGCCACTGGTGATGGCGCTGCAGGTCGCGATGTCGCGCGTTGACTGGCCATGGGCTGTCGAGTTCGCGGTAGTGCTGGGGACGTCGTTCGCGCTGCTGTTGCTCAGCTACGACCTGCTGGTGCGCAACAGCTTCATCGGTGCCTGGCTCAACGGACGGCGCAAGCCGCGTGGGCTGGAGCGCCAAGCGCAGGCCTGACGCTGCGCGATGCAGTCAGCGTGCGAGCTCCGGCAACGCCTCCTCGGGATCTTCGGATGCCGTTTCATCGGCCACCTGCGGATCGGGATCGTCACCGGCGGACGGGCCGGGTTGCGCCGGCGCGGCATCGACATCCGGCGCGGCGCTCGCGAACTTCGGGGCCTTGGCAGGACCGGCACCGGCGGGATGCGGATCCGCTGTCGGTGCGGTCGGCTCCGGTACGTCCTGTGGCACGCGCGGCATCAGGATCGCGCCATCCAGTTCGGCCATCGGGCTTTCGTCGGCGCACTGCGCATCCGGGAAGCCGAAGCGACCACGCAGCGCCAGGCCGCACTCGTTCATCTGGTCGACGTCCTGGGTTTCGCCGCTGGCGATCTGCGCGCACTGCGCGTCATAGGCACGACGGAACGCATCGCGGCGCTGCAGGAAACCGGTGCCGCAGCGGCGCACCAGGCGAATGCGGTTGAGGTCGTCTTCCACCGCATTCGCGCCGGACAGTCCGTACTGGTCGAGCTCGTCGACGGTAAGAATGCGCAGGGTGCGGTTGGGCACCGTGGTCATCAGGTCGTAGACCTTGTCGGATGCGCCGTTGCGTTCCAGGTAATTGCGCAACTCGTCGCTGACCGTGCGCAGTTCCTCGCCGAGTTCCTTGCGCGAGGTCGCCGACGAGCGCAGGCGAATCATCCGGTGGATGCCGACCGGCCCGGCGATCACGCGCATGTCGCCCGCGGCCAGCAGCAGCACGCAGGCGCTGTGGCAGGAGGAATCGCTGCGCACCCAGATCGTCCAGTCGTTCTCGCCGATGGCATCGCCGGCGCGGATCGCGGCTTCGACGTGGCCGCCGGCGGAATCGATGTCGAGGATGCGCTTGCCGATGCCGAGATCGCCGGCCACCTTGCCGCTGCGTTCCATCAGCGCGGCGAAACTGGTGGTGACCTTGCCCTTGTAGCGCAACCGCAACAGGCCGGTGCCGCGACAATCCTGCAGGCTGCGGCGCAGATCTTCGTAATCCAGCGACAGCAGCGGCCGGCCGCCGCCCTGGGTGTAGTCGGCGCTGCAATCGACCCAGGCATCGCCGGCCTCCAACCGCACCGGCGACCAGTCGATCCCGGCCTGCGGCTTGCGCTGCACGATCGGCCCGGTATCCAACTCCGCATCCGCGTTCGCGCTGGTCAGGGTCGGGTCGGGTTGTCGGCTGCAGGCGCAGGCAAGCAGGCACAGCGCGGTCAGGATCCAGCGGAAGGACATCGATCCGATCAGGTGGCGGGGACGCCCCAGTCTAGGGCGCATTCAGGCCGATGCGCGGAACCGGCCGTGAACCGCGCAACCACAGGCAGACGCGCAGTACGCTTGTCCACCATGCAGGCGACGGCTACCGTGCCGCGATGACCGCCAACCCCGCTCCGCGCCCGCCGCGCTCCTGGCTTGCCCACATCTCCGCCGGCCTTGGCCTGTCGGCGCTGCTTGGCGTGCTCTGCTTCCATTTCCCGGAACTGCTGACCAGCCGCGACTTCCGTGCGGTCTACACCGAAACTTTCGCGCGGCACCTCTTGCTGTTCGGGCTGGTCGCGGCGTTCGCCAGCGGCACCTTCGCGATCCTGCGCGGGCGCAACCGGCGGGTCGCGATGCTCGGGGTCGGCTGTGCGGCGCTGGCGGTATTGCTGGGCGGCGCCACCGTGCATTTCGACGCGATCGATTCCACCCCGTTCTCGCTGGGACTGGACTGGTTCGTGATCTCGCTGTTCTTCTCCGCCCTGGTATTCATCCCGATCGAACGGATGTTGCCGGTGCGGCCGATGTCGCCGCTGCGCAGGGAATGGCGCACCGACCTCGGCTACTTCTTCATGGGCCACGTGCTGGTGCAGTTCATCCTGATCGCGGTGACCTCGTCCACCAGCACGATCGCCGCCCTCGCTGCCTTCCCGTCGATCAAGGCCGCCATCCAGTCCTTGCCGGTCTGGGCGCAATTCCTGCTGGCCGTGTTCGTCGCCGACCTGGCGCAGGCGCTGCTGCATCGCGCGTACCACAACACGCCATTCCTCTGGCGCTTCCATGCCGTACATCACTCGACCCGGCGGATGGACTGGCTGGCCGGCTCGCGCATCCACCTGCTGGAGATCATCCTGACCCGCAGCGCGGTGCTGCTGCCGCTGGTGGTACTCGGCTTCGCGCCAGCGGCGGTGAATGCCTATGTGATCCTGGTGGGGCTGCAGGCGGTGCTGGCGCATTCCAACCTGCGGATGGACTTCGGCTGGCTGGAACAGGTGCTGGTCACGCCGCGTTACCACCACTGGCATCACGCGCGGCAGGCGGAGTACATCGACGTGAACTATGCGATCCATCTGCCGCTGGTGGACCGGTTGATGGGCACGTTCAAGCTGCCGCCGCGCGGGGAATGGCCCGCCGAATACGGCGTGATGAAACTCGAAACCGTGCCGGTCGGCTTCCTCGCGCAGACGCGGATGCCGTTGTCGCGCAGGAAAACCTTCGACGACTACGTGGGCCGCGACGACGCCTGATCTTCGCCGCGCGCTGGAGCAAGCCGCGCCTGCACGAACCCGAGGTTGCCCGCGACCTGCGCGCGCATCGCCGCGGCCTTATGCAACACCTGTGAGCGCAATGCCGGGCCGGCATCGACCTGCGCCCTGGCGCGGGCGACGATGGCATCGGCCTGGCTCGCCAGGTTCGCAGCATCGAACACGGGCTCATCGGGATGCAGCTGCTGCATCAACGTCGCCATCTTGTGGGTGTTGGCGCCCATCGCCACCAGCGGCGTGCCGCCGGTCGCGGCGAAGATGCCCGGATGCCAGCGGCCGCCCACATGCACGCGCGCGTTGCCGAGCACATCGATGCCCTGCGCCACCGGCAGGTTCAGGCCGAGCAGCGGGAAGCCGGTGGCGACCTGCACCTTGCGCATGATCGCGGCATCGACCTCGCAAGGGGCGACCAGCACGACCTGTGCAACCTGTTCCGCCAATCGACGGCACAACGCCACGAACGCTTCCGTCGGATCATCGCCTTGCGCGGAGCCGGCAAAGGCGGAGCTCGCACTCACGGTGACATAGGGACTGGCGGCATCGAAGGCGGTGCAATGGTCCGGCCAGGCGTTGAAATGGCCGTTGCGCCGCGCGAATCCGCCCCATGCATCGAGCGGCGCGGGTGCCGCCGTCCAGCCCACGTCGCTGAATTGCTTGAAGCGGGCATGCCCGACCAACGCACGGTACTGCGCTGCGGAGACGTCCTCGCGGACATGCACGTCGTCGAGCAGGGGCAGCACCTGCGCCACCAGCTGCGCGAGCGCAGGCTCCGACAGGTCGAGGGTCAGATTGGTGAGCACGACCGGCTTGCCGAACACCGCCTTCGCCAGGTACGCGAGCATCAACAGGCGTCGGCCTTTCAGTGTCCCCGGGCGAATGAAATTCTCGCCATTGATGAAGACCAGGTCGCAGGCCGCGAGCAGCGGCAGCACGTCGGCGAGCCCGTCGCTGCGGTTGTCGCGGACGGCCTGGGCGATGGCGAGCAGGTCCGGCCATGTGCGTGGCGCGGGCACCTTCGGGTCATCGCGGAAGAACCAGCGGCTGCCCAGACGGCGCAGGCGAACACCATCCAGGTTCACCAGTGCCTGTCGGTACCAGTCGCCCATGTAGCGGCACCCCCAGTTGGGGTGATCGGCGGTGTCTGGGGCGTAGAGCAGTTTCACCCGGCGACCTTGGCGGAAATGCCCGCGCTGCACAATCGCCGCGGCACGCCGACGAGGTCAGTCGATCCGGAACACCCGCGCTTTCGGCATGTCCTCGTCGACCTGCAGGAACCAGCGCCCGGCGACGCCCGGCACCAGCACGATCGGTGGATCCTGCAGCGGCTTGCGCAGTGTCATGCTGCCCTTCAACACCTGCCATTGCTGGCCGTTGTCCAGTTTGAAGATCGTGCCGGGTTCCCAACCGGCGACAATGCCTTGCACCTTGCCGGCGATGCGTTCCGCATCCATGCCGGCGAACCGGGTCGGATCCGCATCGCGCGGTTCCACGCGCATTGCCGCTTCAGGCGGTGCGGCGAGGTCGGACTCGCGCAGATAACGATCCAGCAGCGCGACTTGCGCCGGGGTCAGGCCGATCTCCTGCAATTGCGCGGCGCCGAGGCGTTGCTCGATGCCGACATAGGCGCGTTGCGCGAATGCAATGCCGGAGATCGCCAACAACGCCGCCAACCACCAGGCCCCGTGTTTCGATGCCATGCCCGCCCACCCGTCCTCGAATGCGACAAGTCTGCGACGCTTGCATGACAGTTGTGCGACGTCAGTCGCGCCGCAATGCGCAGGGCATCCGCGCGGCTGGCGGCATGGGCCACGTTCACGATTGGCTGCCTGCCTTCCTGCAATGTCCGGTTGATCAGCAAGGGCGTCAGCCGCCGTGCGCATCCGCAGCAAGCGGCGTGCCGCTCACGGAATCTTTCCGCCACGTTGTCGAAACTGCGCCTGCACATTCGTCATGGTCATTGCAGCACCCATCCACGCCCGCCAACAACGGAGAACGCCATGAGCTACATCGACGGTTTCGTGATCGCCGCCCCGACCGCCAAGCGGCAGGAGGTCATCGACTATGCCGCCCGTTTCGACCCGATGTTCATCGAATTCGGTGCACTGCGCGTGGTCGAAGCCTGGGGCGACGACGTCCCGGCCGGCAAGGTCACCGACTTCCAGCGCGCGGTGCTGGCGACGGAGGACGAGAGCGTGATGTTTTCGTGGATCGAATGGCCGGACAAGGCCACCCGCGATGCCGGCATGAAGAAGATGATGGACGACCCGCGGATGGAGGCAGCCAACCCGCTGCCGTTCGATGGCAAGCGGATGATCTTCGGCGGCTTCGAGAGCGTGGTCGATCTCAAGGCCTGACCTCGCGAGCCCGCGTTATGCTGGCGGCTCCGCTTCCCGGAGCCGTCCCATGACACGGTCATCGTGGCTGTCCGCCAGCGCCGTCCTGCTGCTCGCGGGCTGCAAGCCTGCTGCGGAGGCACCTGCTCCCGCAGCTGCGCCCGCCCTCCCCGCGGCATCCGCAACACCCGCGCAACCCGCAGCAGCATCGAACCCGGCCGGGACTGCACCGCAAGCTGCGACGCCGAGCTTCGATTGCAACACGTCGCCCGGCGAATTCGAGCAGATGGTCTGCAAGGATCCGGCACTGGCCGCACTGGATCGACAACTCGCCGACACCTTCGCGCAGGCGCTGGCCAAGGCCAGCGACAAGGCCACGTTGCAGTCCACCGAACGCGGCTGGATCAAGGGCCGCGACGAATGCTGGAAGGCCGACGACAAGCCGGCCTGCGTGCGCGAGGCCTACATCGAGCGGATCATCGACCTGCGCATCCAGCACGGTCTGGTGGTGATCCCGTCCGCCGTGGAGTTCCGCTGCGACGACAACAGCAAGCCGTTCACCGCCACCTTCTACAACGACGAGCCGCGTGCTGCAGTGCTGACCTGGGGCAACGACCAGGCCATCGTCCCGGCGGCACCCAGCGCCAGCGGCGCGCGTTATGCAGCCGACGGCGTGGAGTTCTGGGAACACCAGGGCGAAGCCAAGGTCGACTTCTTCGGCAACAAGCTGACCTGCAAGCCGGCGGCCTGATGCAAGGATACGTCGTCGGCAACAGCGAGGCGCGCACATGGACCTGATGCGTATCCTGCGATCGCTGGAAGAATTCCTGTACGAGCTTGTCGGCTGGCTGGTGTTCTACCCACGGACGTTCTGGCGGGTGCTGCGGCACCCGGCCGCCATCGCGCGCTACACGCAACTCGAACTGGAACAGGAACCCGAGCATCAGTTCACCGAAACGATCAGCCCGGTGCTGATGCTGATCCTGTCGGTAGTGCTGGCGCATGCGCTGGAAATGCTGTCGCGGATCCCCACCGCTGCGATGACCACGCCGATCTCGCAAATGCTGCTGGGCAGCGAGCAGGCGCTGCTGCTCACGCGATGCGTGGTGTTCTGCGGCTACGCACTGATCGCCGCGTTGTCGATCCTGCGGCAGCAACGCAAACCCATCACCCGCGAAACCTTGCGCACGCCGTTCTCGATCCAGGCCTTCCTGGTCTCGCCCTTCGTGCTGATGCTGTCGGCGGGCGTCCTGCTCATGCGCGTCGGCGGCTCGTGGGAGATACCGACCGGCATCGCGCTCACCACGTTCGCATGCGCCTGGTACCTGTGGGCACGCGCCAGCGCGTATCGGGCACTGGTCGACGTCGGCTGGAGTGCCGCCCTGGCACGGGTCGGCGTGGCCTTCCTCATCACCAGCGCCCTGTTGATCGCGCTGATGCAGCTCGTCGTGCCCTGAACACGACGCTCCGCACGGCCGGCATGCCGCGCCTTCGACGTTGATCGGGAAAGTACACGCAGGTGCCGCCAATGAAAGACCCGCAGCGCAAATTGCCGGAGCAGGGCCTGTCCGCGATGCGCGAGCAGGCGGGCATGTTCATCTACCTGTTCTTCGGCATCCACATGCTGATGTTCGGCCTGTCCGGCTTCTTCATGGCCTACGCCACGGATGGCCCGGACCTCACGTTCCTGTACATGCACGGCGGCATCGCCATCGTCGTGTACATGGTGTTCTACCTGGTGATCTTCGGCCGCGACCAGGTCGGCTGGATGCTGGTCAATGCGGCGCTCGGCATCCTCGGCATCCATGCGCAGATCGGCTGGATCCTGGCGCGCTTCGACAAGCGCATCGACGACTACCCGTGGCAGGTCCACGTCATCCCGTTCCTGTACTACATCCTCTACACCTTCCTGCTGCGCCAGTTCCTGATCGACGTGACCCGCAGCCGCAACGATCCGCAGCGCAAGCGCATGGTCGATGCCGCCTACGTGGCGTTCTCGCTGCTGGTGTACGGGGTGATGCTGTGGCGGCTGCAAAAGGCCGCCTGAACCGGTGCGTCAGCGCGCCATGCAGGCCTTCCAGCGCGACTCCACTCGCCCGGCAAACCATGCCGTGGTCAGCTTGCGGGTGATCTTGGGGCTTTCCAACGCGATGTCCGGCACTCGCGCTTGCGCGACCGGCTTGCCGCTGCCCTTGCGATCGGCCATCGCGAACACCGCACGATACAACCCGGTCTGGTCGAAGCCGGCGGTGTTCCCGCGCTTGAGGTCGGCGCGGATGGTGGCGGCATCCATGCCCAGCAGCACGTCGATGCTGCGCAATGCGGCTTCTGTCGCGCCGGGCCTGTCGATCGGCGCGCCCGGCGTGAGCAGGTCGCCATCGCGCACCAGTTTCTTGCCGCTGGCGATCGCCGCCGCCTGCTGGAATGCGGCATTGCGGCTCGCGTGCAAGCCGGCGTTGAAATCGGCGAAGCGGTACAGCGGCTTGTCGTAGTCGGCCGGATAGTCCAGCAGGTGCTTGATGCCGAAGTACAGCCCGCCGCGACGGCTGAACACCTCATGGCGGATCGAGCCGTCGACGGTATACGGATAGCCACGCGCGTTGCGCTCGGCGAAGTCCACGCGCACCTGCATCGGCCCGCCGGTGCGCACCGGATTCAGGCCTGCCAGCAACTTGCCGCTGCCCAGCGGCAAACGCGCCACCATTTCCTCGAACAGTTCGCTCATCTCCCGCTCGCTGCGCAGCGCCTGCAGCCGTTCCGCATAGGTGCGGCCATCCGGCGCGCGCAATTTCAAGGCGGCATCGATCGCGAATTCGGGCACGTGTTTCGCTGCGGCACGGCGCTTGATCTCGCCGATGGCGATACCGCCCAGCCCCGGCACTGGCGGATCAGCGCGATAGGTCGATTCCTGCTCGACCACGGCCAGCACGGCACACAGGTTTTCGGTGCTGGGATCGATTCCCTGCGCGGTGAACGCGGTCTGGATGTCGCGCGCCCAGCCATCGCGATCGTGCAGCGTGGCCGGCAGCTTGCGCAGCAATTCGGCATGCACCTGTTCCGGCGTGCGCTGCGATTCGCATGCGGCCAGGCTGGCGATGGCGATGCAGGAGGCGAGCAGCGCAGGGATTCGATGGCGTCGTGGGACGTGCGTCATGCGGCGCTGCCGGCGGGGTTCGGCAGAGGCTAGCAGGCGCGACTGAACCGCTCGCCACCCATTCAGGGATGCCGTCGAAATTAATTCAACCAAATCGTTGAATTTTCGGATCGTGCCGCATATATTCAACCACATGGTTGAACATAAGACATCGCGACTCGACGCCCTGTTCCACGCGCTCGGCGACGAAACCCGTCGCGGGATGCTGGCTTCGCTGGCGGATGGCGAACGCAGCGTCGGCCAGCTCGCGGAACCCTTCGCGATGTCGCTGGCTGCGGCATCCAAGCACATCAAGGCACTCGAACAGGCCGGCCTGATCCGGCGCGAGGTGCGGGGCCGCGTCCACGTCTGCCACCTCGATGCCGCCCCGCTCGCGCATGCGCAGGAATGGCTGCGCCACTACGAACGCTTCTGGAACGGCCGTCTGGACCTGCTCGAACACCTCTTGCGCGCAGGCGATGCGCGCGCCACCAGCAAGGAGACACCCGATGAACAACCTCGCCGCGCCAGGCGCCTACGGCGTCCTGACTGAACCCGCCACGCTGACCGTGCAGCGCCTGCTGCCCGGCCCGATCGAACGCGTCTGGGATTTCCTGACGCAAAGCGACCTGCGCCGGCAATGGCTGGCCGCCGGCGACATGACGATGGAGGTTGGCGCACCGTTCGAACTCACCTGGCGCAACGACGAGCTCACCGATCCGCCCGGCAACAAGCCGGACGGCTTCGGCAAGGAACACCGCATGCAAAGCACCGTTACCGAATGCGATCCTCCGCACCGCATCGCCTTCACCTGGAACGGCAGCGGCGATGTCTCGATCAATCTTGCAGAACGCGGCGAGCAGGTGTTGCTGACCCTCGTGCACCGCCAGTTGCCTGATCGACACACGATGCTCATGGTCGGCCCCGGCTGGCATGCCCACCTGGATGTATTGGTGGCGCGTGTCGCCGGCGAAAAGCCTGCGCCATTCTGGGATGCGTGGGTGTCCTTGAAGCAGGACTACGAGCAGCGCATCCCGGCGTGATCGCGAACCCGCACCACCGACGCAACGCCGGTGGTGCGGTCTCCCGCTAGACCTGCATCGTCTTCCAGCGCCCGCGCGAGAACAGCCACAGGGTGAACAGGCCGACCGACGTCTCCGAGACGAACACCGCCCAGAACACGCCGGTTTCCTGCAAGCCCAGGCGCAGCGCGAGATACCAGGCCAACGGAATCTGGATCAGCCAGAAGAACACCACGTTGATCCAGGTCGGCGTCTTGGTGTCGCCGGCGCCGTTGAAGGCCTGCACGCTGACCATCCACCAGCCATACACGAACAGCGAGTACGAGAGGATCCGCAACCATTCCGCACCGACCGCGATGACCTTCGGATCTTCGCTGAAGAACCTGACGATCGCCTGCGGAAACGCGAAGAACAGCACCGCGATCAGCAGCAGATAGGCCATGTTGTACCGGCCGATCTGCCAGACCGCAGCCTCGGCACGCTCCGGCTGCTGCGCACCCAGGTTCTGCCCCACCAGCGTGGCCGCCGCATTCGACATGCCCCAGGCCGGCATCATCGTGAACATCATCACCCGGATGGCGATGGTCGCACCGGCGACCGCCTCGCTGCCGATGCTGGCGAGGATGCGCATCAGGAAGATCCACGAGGTCATCGCCACCAGCATCTGGCCGACACCGCCCAGCGAGGTGCGCACGATGTTCCACAGCACCGCGCCGTGCCACGCAAGTTGCGAGCCCAGCACGCGGATGTGCTGGCCGCCACGGAACAGGATCCACAGCTGCATCACCACGCCTGCGCCGCGTCCGATGTTGGTGGCGATGGCCGCACCCTCGATGCCCATCGGCGGCACCGGCCCCCAGCCGAAGATCAGCAGCGGATCCAGCAGGATGTTCAGCCCGTTCGCGACCCACAGCACGCGCATTGCGATGGCCGCATCGCCGGCACCGCGGAAGATCGCATTGATCACGAACAGCAGCATGATCACCGCGTTACCGCCGAGCATCCATTGCGTGTAGCGGTAGCCGTGCTCGATGCTCCAGGCATCCGCGCCCATCAATCGCAACAGGTCCTGCGCGTAGACGATGCCGATGACCGCGGGCAGCAGCGACACCAGCAGCGCGACGATGATCGCCTGCACGGCGGTGACTGCGGCCTCCTCCTGCTTGCCTTCGCCGACGCGCCGCGCGATCACCGCGGTGACCGCCATCGCCAGGCCCATCGCCAGCGAATACAGCAGGAACAGGTAACTCTCGGTCAGGCCAACCGTGGCCACCGCCGACGCACCCAGTTTGGCCACGAAGAAGATGTCGACCACCGCGAAGGTCGATTCCAGCACCAGCTCCAGCACCATCGGCACCGCCAGCAGGAACACCGCGCGGCGCAGAGGAATCTTCGTGTAATCGGCATTGGTGCCGCGGATCGCATCGCGCAGGCTGGCCCACAGCGATTGCGCGGCGGGATCGGTGGCGGGCGTGTCTGAAGAGGGCGTGGGCTGCATGCGGTGCGCCTGATCTGTCGTGATGTCGATGATGACGAATGGGCGCGCCGGGAATCGACACATCCCCTGGCGAAGATCAGCCGGATGCCATCTCCGCCAGCTTGGCCACAGTGTTCATGTTGCGCCCGGTACCGGCCTTGGCGGCGGGGATCAGCAGCTTCGACTC
Source organism: Thermomonas sp. (assembly GCA_036666995.1). Lineage (GTDB taxonomy): Bacteria > Pseudomonadota > Gammaproteobacteria > Xanthomonadales > Xanthomonadaceae > Thermomonas. The sequence continues at coordinate 878 of JAVWUU010000080.1, read as the reverse complement.
GCGCATCGTGTCGGCATCCCGGTAGTCGACATAGAGTTCGCGCCAACCGAGGGCGATGCGCTCGTCGCGCAGGTGTTTCGCCTGCGCCTGCGCGTCGGCCGGCGGCGCGCCGTCCAGGAAGATCGTGACGACACGATTGGGCGGCGACTCCGCAAACGGATTGGCGGCCAGCACCTCGCGCATTTCCGCTGCCGAACGCACCAGCACGCCGACCGGTTTGCCCGCATACCCGTGCAGTGCCGCTTCCAGCGCCTGCTTCACCTGTGCCTCGTCGCCGGCGCTGCGCAGCACGACATTCCCGCTGGCGATGTAGGTCCGCGCATCGCGGAATCCCGCGGCCGCGCACAGTGCGCGCAGGTCTTCCATCGGCAACTTGCCGGTCCCGCCGACATTGACCGCGCGCAACAGGGCGATGAACGAGTTCATGCTCCAGCCTAACCTGCGATCATGGGCGATGACCATGCCCACCAGCTTCGCCGATGTCGCCCTCGATCCGTCCCTGAAAGCAGGCCTGGACGCCCTCGATTACACCGTTCTCACGCCGATCCAGGCGCAGGCGCTACCCGCGATCCTCGACGGCCGCGACGTGATCGCGCAGGCACCGACCGGCAGCGGCAAGACCGCGGCGTTCGGCCTCGGCCTGCTGCAAGGCATCGACGCCACCGCGACCCGCACCCAGGCGCTGGTGCTTTGCCCCACCCGCGAACTCGCCGACCAGGTCGGCAAGCAGTTGCGCAAGCTCGCCACCGGCATCGCCAACCTGAAGCTTTCGGTGCTATGCGGCGGCATTCCGCTTGGCCCGCAGCTGGCGTCGCTCGCGCATGCGCCGCACGTGGTGGTCGGCACGCCCGGCCGCGTGCTGGAGCTGGTGCAGAAGG
>JAVWUU010000079.1:0-12081 GCA_036666995.1 Thermomonas sp. | reverse complement strand
GGCCAGTGGCGCAGGAACGCGTACAGCACGATCACCGATAGCAGCAGACCGATGCCGCCCGCCTCGGCGAGCGCCAGCAACGAACTCGTGACCGCCAGGCCCTGGTCGTCGGTGACCTCGATATTGACCCCACGCATTGCCGGGTCCTGCTCCAGCAGCGCGATCTCCGCGCGCACACCGCGGGAGAGATCGACCAGGTTGGCCGAGCGTTCCTTGTAGATGTCCACGCCGACGCTGGGCTTGCCATCCATGCGCCGCACATAGTCCATCCGCTGCGACTTCAGCTCCACGTCGGCGACGTCGGAGAGGCGGGTACCGCGCCGGTCGATGCGCAGGTCGCGCAATTGCTGCAGTTCGATCAGTTCGCCCTTGGGCTGCACGCGCAGCCGCTGGCCGGCCTCGGTGATCTGGCCCGCGGACACCGAGAAATTCGCGGTCTGCAGTTGCTGCACAAGATCGTTCAAGGCCACGCCATGCGCGGTCAATCGATCCTTGTTCAGGGCGACCAACACTTCCTGCCTGGCCACGCCTTCCACTTCCACCCGCGCCACGCCAGGCAGGCGTTCGAGTCGCTGCTTGATGCTGCGCTCGATCAGGTCCGCGCGGGCCGTGAGGTCGATCTGGCTGGTCAGCCGCAGGCTGATCGCCTCGCGATCCGAGGTGCTCCAGCGATAGACGAAGTAGCGGCGGAAATCGTCCGGCAATTCGTCGCGGATCGCGTCGATGCGCTCGCGCGCCTCGGACGCGGCGATGGCGATGTCGCGGTTCCAGTCGCTGAAACGCACCTGGACCGAGCCGCCTTCGGCGTTGGCCCGCGAGTTCATCGACTCGATGCCTGGCATCGTCGCCAACGCTTCCTCGACCGGGCGCACAAGGTTGCGTTCCACTTCCTCCGGCGTGGAGCCGCCATACGGCAGCGAGACGAAGAAGAACGGGATCGTGGCTTCCGGCTCGGCCTCCAGCGGGAGGCGGAACGAAGCGATCAGGCCGATCACCACCATCGACACGAACAACATGATCGTGGTGACCGGCCTGCGGATGGACAACTCGGTGATGTTCATCGCATCAGGCCTTGGTGCCGCCGTCGCCCAGCGCATCGTGCTCGTGCGCCAGCACTTCCGCGACCTGCGCCGCGGCATTGCGCGCGCGACGACCGCGCTCGGCGTAGAACTCGTCCGGCTTGCGGTCCAGCAGGTCGTACACGACCGGGATCACCAGCAAGGTCAGCAGCGTCGACACCAGCAGGCCGCCAATCACCGTGGTCGCCATCGGCGAGCGCACTTCCGCACCCTCGCCGAAGGCCAACGCCAGCGGCAGGAATCCGAACACCGCGCACAGCGTGGTCATCATGATCGGCCGCAGGCGCGAACGCGCGCCTTCCACCAGCGCCTCGCGCTTCGGCATGCCCTCTTCGCGCAACTGGTTGACCTTGTCGATCAGGATGATCGCGTTCTTCACCACCAGGCCCACCAGCAATATCAAGCCGATGAACACCACCACCGACACCGGCGCGCGGGTCAGCAACAGCGCGGCGACCGCACCGACCAGCGCCAGCGGGATGGTGAACAGGATGACGAAGGGATGCAGCAGCGATTCGAACTGCGAAGCCATCACCAGGTAGACCAGGAAGATCGCCAACGTGAACGCGAACAGCAACGAACGGATCGATTCGCCGAGTTCCTCGCCCTGGCCGCCGATGCGCATGTCGATGTCAGTGCCCAGCGGGGTCTTCGCGACCATTGCGTCGACTTCGCGGATTGCATTGCCGAGGTCGATGTCGCGCAGGTTGGCCGAGATGATCGCGACACGGCGCTGGTCCGCGCGATGGATCTCGCTGGGGCCGGTGGTCGAGATGACTTCGGCGACCGACGCCAGTTCGACCGGCGCGCCGCTGCCCGGATTCACGATCAGTCGGCGGATGTCGTCCAGGGAGGCACGGTCGCTCTCCTGCGCGCGCACCAGCACGTCGATCTTGCGATCGCGGAAGCTGTAACGCGTGGCGACTTCACCGCGCACCTTCTTGACCACCGCATCGGCGATCTGGCGCGTGGTCAGGCCCAGTGCCGCGGCGCGATCCTGGTCGAACACGATCTGGATCTCGGGGAAGCCCTGCTCCACCGTCGACTTGACGTCGGCGTAGTGCGGATTCGCGCGCAGCATCGCGGCAAGCTTGGCACCGGCAACGCGGATGGTCTCCAGATCGGAGCCTTCGACCTCGATTTCCAGCGGCGGTGACAGGCTGAAGAGTTCCGGTCGACTGAAATCCACTTGCGCCGACGGATGCGCCTGCATGGTCTTGCGCAACGACTCGGTCAACGCGGACTCGGCATCATTGTCGGTCATGACCACCGACAGCTTGCCGATGTTCTCGCCGCTCTCGGTCGGGCTGGCATCCAGCCGGGTGCCGGTGCCGGACACACCATACAGAACTCGCACGCCTTCGTCCTTGGCGTGCTTGCCCTGCACGTCGCGGATCAATGCATCGGTCTGCGCCAACGGCGTGCCGGGCGGCAGCTTGGCGGTCATGTCGAAACGGTCCTGGGCGAACTGCGGGATCAGGTCCGTGCCGAGCAGTGGCAGCGCGGCGAGCGTCAATGCGAATGCAATGCTCGCGACCAGCAGGACCGGCGTCGGCCGCTTGAGGGCGCCGGGTAGCACACGCAGGTAAGCGCGTTCGGCGCGGGAGTAAGGCGCCATCGCCAGGTCGCTGGCCTTGCGCATCACCGGGCCGACCACGGCAGCGGCACCACGCCAGATCCGCGTGACCAGCCAGGCGATGCTGAAGAAGCCGTAGCGGAACATCGCGCCAACGCCGCGGCCGGTGTAGTGCGCCGGCTTCTGCCAGGTCTTGGTCGGCTGCCACTTCGCATGGGGCGCTTCTTCCGGGAAACCCAGCGGCGGGCGGCCCTTCAAGGCGCTCAACATCGGGATCAGGGTCATCGCCACCACCAGCGACACGCCGATGGCGATCGCCACGGTGAGCGCCTGGTCGCGGAACAACTGGCCGGCGATGCCCTGCACGAACACCAGCGGCAGGAACACCGCGATCGTGGTGAGGGTGGAGGCGACCACCGCCATGCTCACCTCGCGGGTGCCGGCGATGGCGGCCTCGAGGATGCCCAGCCCGCGTTCGCGCGCCTTGGCGATGCTTTCGAGCACGACGATGGAATCGTCCACCACCAGGCCAGTCGCGAGCGCGAGACCGCCCAGCGACATCACGTTGAGGCTCAGCCCCAGCTGCCCCATGAAGAAGAACGTCGCGATGATCGACACCGGCAGCGACAGCGAGATCACGAACGTGCTCCAGCCATCGCGCAGGAACAGGAAGATGATCAGGATCGACAGCAGGCCGCCGATCACCGCGTCCAGCTTGACGTCGCCGATCGCATTGCGGATGAAGATCGACTGGTCCTCGATCGTCGCGACCTCGATGTCGTCGGGCAACTGCTCGCGGATGGTCTTGAGCTTGGCTTCCAGCGCATCCGCAGTGGACACGGTATTCGCGTCGCCTTCCTTGTAGATCGCCAGCTCGACCGCCTCGCGGCCGTTGAGGCGGATGATCGCCTCACGCTCCTTGTAGCCCTGGCGCACGTCGGCGACATCGCGCAACCGGACCGGCAGGCTGCCCGAAGACGCGCCGCTGCCCTGCTGCGACAGCGCCGCCATCACGCTGGCATCGCCGCTCGCCGCGGCCAGGCGCATCGCCTGCTCGGAACCGCCGCTGGATGCCGACGCGGTGCGCGTGGTGAGCAGCATGTTGGCGATCTCGTCGACAGTCGCGAACTGGTTGACCGTGCGCACCAGGTAGCGCTGCGAACCCTCTTCGAGGCGACCCCCGGAGACGTTGACATTCTCCTGCTGCAGCCGGTTGATGACGGTGTCCAGCGACAGGCCCAGCTGCGCGATCTTGCGCTGGTCGATGTCGACCTGGACCTCGTCTTCCAGGCCGCCACCGACCTTGACCGCAGCCACGCCCTCGACCGGCTCCAGCTTGCGCTTCAGATCGTCGTCGGCGAAACGGCGCAGCTCCATCAGCTGGCGGATGTTGTCCGCGTCGCTGCCGCCGTCCTTCTTCGGCGACAGCGCCAGGCGCATGATCGGCTGCGTCGACGGATTGAAGCGCAGCAGCACAGGTGGCTTCGCTTCGAGCGGGAACTGCAGCGCCTCCATCTTGTCGCGCACGTCCAGGCTGGCCTGGTCCATGTTGGTGCCCCAGGCGAACTCCAGCACCACGTCGCTCTGGCCGGTGCGGCTGATCGACTTCAGCTTGCGCAGGCCCTTGACCACGCCCAACGCCTCTTCCGCAGGCTGCGAGATCAGCGTCTCGATTTCCGATGGCGCCGCGCCGGTGTAGTCGGTGCGCACGGTCAGCGTGGGGTAGCTGAGGTCGGGCAGCAGGTTGACCTTGAGGCTGCCCAGCGCGATCAGGCCGAACAGCACCAGGGTCAGCGTCATCATGAAGACGGTGACGCGCCGGCGAGTGGCGAACTCGACCAGGCTGAACCCGCCGGGCGATACCAGCGGGTCGTGCCCGCCTTCCTTGGTCGGTTCCGCCGGACTCATTGCGCGGCTGCCTGCGGCGCGTTGGCGGCAGGCGCAGCCTTGGCGCCGATCACCTGCACCGCGCTGCCTTCACGCAATGCCGCCTTGCCGGCCACGACCACCGGGTCGCCTTCCTTCAAGCCTTCGCGCACTTCGACCCACTCGCCATCGACATAGCCCAGCTTGAGTGCGGTGCGCGTGGCCTTGTCGGCCTTGACCGTGTACACCGCGGCCGCGTTGCCGTCTTCCAGCAGTGCGGTGCGCGGAATCACCAGCGCATTCGCGCGCTGGTCGTATTCGATGCGGATGCGCCCGAACATGCCCGGCTGCAGCAGGCCGCCGCCGTCGAACGCGCAGATCACGCGGAAGGTGCCGCTGCCGGAATCCACCACCGGCGATACGCGATCGATGCGGCCCTCGAAGGTCTTGCCCGGCAGCGCATCCACGCTGAGCTGCACGGTCTGCCCGGCCTTCAGGGTTTCGATCTCGCGCTCCGGCGCATTGAGCGTGGCTTCCAGTCGCGAGTTGTCGACGATGGTGAAGATCGGCGTGTTGATCTGCACGAGGTTGCCGGGCTTGATGTTGCGCGACGCGATCACGCCGGAGATCGGCGCGGTCACCGTGCCGTAGGACTGCTCCAGGCGCGCGAGGCGCAGGCTGGCGCGGGCGTTCTCCAGGTCATAGCGGAGCTGCTCGACGTCGTTGACGCTGACCATCTTCTGCTCGACCAGTTGCGAGGCGCGGCGGTAGTTTGCTTCCAGCTTGCGCACCTGTGCGTCTGCTTGTGCGACCTGCAATGCGGCGCGGTCGCGGTCGATCTGCACCAGCGGCTGGCCTGCGCGCACTTGCTGGCCGATGTCGGCGAACACGCGCAGCGCGATTCCCGAGGTCTTCGCGACTACCTGCGATTCGCCGCGCGCCTCGAGTGGCGCGGTACCCATGTAGCTGGCAGCGATCGAGCGCCGGCCGGCCTTGGCGACTTCGACCGGTACCGCTTCCGGCCCCTTGTTCGCATCCGCCTCGCCATCCTTGCCCTTGCCATCGCCTGGCTTGCCGCCCTTGCAGGCGGCCAGGGCCAGCATCATGGCCAGCAGGCCCAGGCGCGCGATCGGGAGGAAGTGGCCGGTACGGGGGACAGCGGCCTGGGTGGTGTCGTGCATGGAAGGGAGCCTGTCTGGTGTTGTAGTCAAGTATCTCACCTATCACCGGTGCCTCGGCATGCGCCGAAGGTCATGGTTCGGTGATCGCGAATTCGGATCGCGCGGATGATCCGCGATGCGCATGCCACGAATATGAAGCGGCGGGCTCCCTCGCTATACTTGCCCGATGCATGCCGCATGCGCGGCGTCCAACCCGCTCCACGAATCCGGAACCGCCACATGATGCGACCGTTGTCGATCGCCGCCAGCCTTGCCTTGGTGCTCGCTGCCACTGCCGTCACCGCGCAGGATGCCGCTGCCCCGCCCGCCAGCGATCCAGCCGCCACCCAAGCCACCCCGGCACCGGCCGCAGCGCCCGCTGCCGCACCCGCTGCCATCAGTGGCGATGCGACCCGCGGCAAGGGCCTGACCTACACCTGCCGCGGCTGCCACGGCGTGGAAGGCTACAAGAACGCCTACCCGAGCTACCACGTGCCGAAGCTGGGCGGCCAGTCCGAGGTTTACCTGCGCAACGCGCTGATGGAATACCGCGGTGCCAAGCGCAAGCACCCGACCATGCAGGCGCAGGCGGAGAGCTTCTCCGAGCAGGACATCGCCGACATCGCCGCCTACCTGTCCAGCATCAAGTGAGCCGCGCCATGACCAAGACTTCCATGACCCTGCTCGCCATTGCCTGCGCCCTGGCGCTGTCCGCCTGCGGCAAGCAGGAAGCGGCTGCCGAAGGCGAACACGCCGCCGAAGCCGCGCACGCTTCGTCCTCCGCCGGCATGCCGACCGGCAACATCGAGGCCGGCAAGGCCCTGGCTTCGAAGAAGGGCGCATCCGGCCAGGCCTGCGTCGACTGCCACGGCGCAGACGGCAACAGCCCGATCGACGCCACCTATCCGAAGCTCGGCGGCCAGTACCACGACTACCTCGAGCACGCATTGCAGGCTTACCGCAAGGGCGACCGCGGTGGCAGCACTACCACCGACCTGATGGCGAGCCAGGCGAAAGAGCTGACCGACCAGCAGATCGCCGATCTCTCTGCCTACTACGGCAGCGTCACCGGACAGCTGCGCGACCTGCACAACGCGAACTGAGTCGACAGGATCAGGCAAGACGACGAAGGGGCCGCAAGGCCCCTTTCGTTTGCGCGGATCGCATGTAGGTACCAGATACAGAAAGACCCGGTCTCGCGGGCTTTGCGCCTGGAGGGGACCGGGTCCGGAATGCCGGAGCGATTTTCCGGGGAGCCTTGCGCCCTCCGAAGTTTTTCTCCGACAGCGGCAAGGCTACGCCCGCGAATGTTAGGAATCGGCTAAGCGCCGCCTGTTCAGGATGCCGTCCGTCGGAACGGCCACCACCCACGTCCCGTCTGCGCGTAACGGTCTGCGGCGCGCTCGAAGCGGTTGCGCACGCTGACCCCGCCGAAGGCCAGGTACAGCGGCAGGAACAGCGGCCCAAGCACCATGTACTGGTACACGTGCGCGCGCTCGTGATCGCCGATGCTGATCGGGTCTTCCTCGCCCATGCCCGCGTGATGCGCGTAGGTCAGGCATGGCGAATCGAGGGTGTCGCCGGTGTGCAAAATCACGTTGCCCAAGGTCAATGCTCCACCCTTGCCCCAGGGAATGCGATGGCAGACCAGGGCCAGATCCTGCCTTCGCCAATGCCAATGCGCACCTTGGGTGATCGCCACCATGCCGGCGATCAGGCCCAGCAACGTATTGGGCAAGGTCCACGTCGCGCCCAACACCTGCAGGCAGCGCAGCAACCAGAACGGCAACGAGTCGCCGGTGGCGTTCAACGCGATCGCTTGGCCAGCCAATCGTGGATGGTCTGCGGCACTTCCTTCTGCGCGCGACCGGAGACGTAGATGCCGATGTGGCCGCCCTTGAACGACAGCTCGGTGTAGTCGCGGGTACCGGCCAAGTCCTTGAGCGCGCGCGATGCATCCGGCGGCACCAGGTGATCCTGCTCGGCGAAGATGTTGAGGATCGGCATTTCCACCAGGCCCAGGTGCACCTCGCGTCCGCCGACCTCGGCACCGCCCTTGACGAACTTGTTGCCTTGGAAGAATTGCGTATTGAATTCGCGGAAGGCCTCGCCGGCCTGGTCGGGCGAATCGAAGATCCACTTCTCCATGCGCAGGAAGTCCTCCATCGCCTTCTTGTCGTCGAGGATGTCGACCATGCCCACGTACTTCTGCGCGAACAGCCGCCAAGGCTTCAGCATCAGGTAGGTCAGGTTCATCATGTCGGCCGGGATGTTGCCCAGCGTGTCGACCAGCAGATCGACATCGATCTCGCGGTTCCAGTTCGACAGCATGTTGTCGGCGGTGTGGAAGTCCACCGGCGTCACCATCGTGATCAGGTTCCTGACCTTGCGCGGGTTCAGCGCCGAATAGCACAGCGAGAACACGCCGCCCTGGCAGATGCCGAGCAGGTTCACCGATGGCAGGCCGTGCGCCTTGCGCAGGTAATCGACCGCGCCGCCGAGGAAGCGCTCGATGTAATCCTCCAGCGTCAGGTACTTGTCGCTGCGATCCGGGTAGCCCCAGTCGATGATGTACACGTCCTCGCCGCGCTCCAGCAGGCCTTTCACCAACGAGCGGTCGGATTGCAGGTCGACCATGTACGGGCGATTCACCAGCGCGTAGCAGACCAGCATCGGCACCTTCGCGCTCGGCGCGCGTTCGCCGCGATACCGGTACAGCACCACCTTGCCGTCGCGCCAGACTTCCTCGCGCGCAGTCGCGCCGAAATGCACATCGTCCATCTCGCGCAGCGTGCCCAGGCCCGCGCCGAGCTTGCGCTGGAACTGGTCGGCTTCCTGCGCCAGCGATTCCGCGGTGATATTGAGCGGTCCGGTCATGTCAGCGCTTCCTGCGGTTGGCGGCAACGGGCTTGGCCGATGTCTTCACGGAACGCGCAGGCTTCTTGGCGGCCGGCTTGGCGAGTTTCTTCGCGGGCGGTTTCGCTTTCGTGGCGGCCTGCACGACGGGCTTCGCTTTTGCGGCTGGCTTCGACGCAGCGCGGCGCAGCGCTAGAGGTGATGCAGCGTCATCGTCTGCTTCGGCATTGCGCTGGATGCGGCGCACCAGGCGTTCGAGTTCGGCGATCTTGCGATGCGCACTGTCGAGTTCGGCACGACCCGGCAGGCCGACGCTGGTGGCGTTCTGTTCGATGATCGATTGCATCGCATTGCGCAGGCGCATCTGGGTGTTGACCAGGGTGCCGTATGCATGCCGATACTCGACCGACAACGCCGTTTCGGCGTATGCCTCTTCCGCCGCATCCACCCACACGTCGAACAACGCCCGCACGCTGCCGATCCGCCGGCCCGGCTCCTCGCGATCGATCAGCTTGCCCTCGAAGCGCGAGAACGCATCCTGCGAGACCTTGCCCAGCAGCGCGTGATACGCGCCAAGCGCCTGCTGCCAGTCCAGTTGCGCGCGGCCAAGCCCCTGCAAGCGTTCCTGGTGCTCGCGCGCAAAGCCGAACGTGGGCATGCCGAGCGTGGTCGCAGCTTCCTTGTGCATCGACTGCAGCCAAGGCGCTGCGGCGTCGCTCCACTGCTGCAGCTGTTGCATGCCCGGACCCTGCATGCCGTCGAACAGGCTCTGGAACAACTCGTTGCCATTGCCGCCGATCAGCTTGCGCCAGGCATCGGCGACATCACGCGCACTGTGCTGTTGACCAGCGAACTGCGCAGCGACCTGTTGCATCTGTCCGTACCAGTGCTGGCTCTGGCGGTTGAAATGGCCCAGCACGTCGTTGGCTCCGCTGCTGCCGGCACCGACATTGCGGGTCCAACCGTCCATCGCATCGCGGAAGCCCTGCAGGCCGCCCATCGAGCCCATCGCGCCGAAGCCACCCGCGCCCGGCGTCGCCGTGCGTGCCGCATCGCCCCACATGTCCCAGTAGCGGCGCGCAAGCGCCTCGAAATCGTTGCTGTCGTGTGCCATCTGAGCTCATCCGCGGCGGTTGCCTGCATGCTAGCAACGCGCCGGTGACACCGCCATGGCGGACGCTCAGGGTTTGGGGATGCGAATGGTCTTGCTGATCATCAGCGAGCCCGACAGCGCGAACACCAGCACCAGCGGGTGCAACTGCCACGGCCCCCACTGTACGACGCCGAATGGCAGCGAAGCGCCAATGCGGTCGCTCCAGGCCAGCCACGCCAGCAGGCCGACGATGGCGACGCTGGTCGGGATCGGCGTGCCTTCGAAATACTTCACCTTGTCGCCGCCGTCGGCCAGCGTTTCCGCGGTGACGTTGTAGCGGGCCAACCGGCTCACGCCGCATCCGACGAAATAGCACAGCACGATCCAGTCCCAACCGCCCTGCAGGCCGCAGGCATAGGCCAGTGCCGCCGGGGCGACGCCGAAGCTGATCACGTCGGCAAGCGAATCCAGCTCGCGACCCAGCGTCGAAGACACCTTGCGCCACCGCGCGATGCGCCCGTCGAGCGCATCGAACACGAAGGCCAGCGGGATCAGCGCCATGCCGATGAGCAGGTCTCGTATGACGCCGTCCTGCAGGAAGCGCATCGCCGCGAATACCGCGCCGGTGCCGCAGAACGCATTGGCAAGGGTGAACCAGTCGGCGAGATGGAAATCCCGCAACATCGAAAAATGGCGTTGCTTCATCGAGCCGCTCCGGCGCGTGGATGCGACAAGCCTGCCAAAGCCGGCGTGAAGCCGGCAAGTCGATGACCGCGGTCAGCGCGGCATGGCGAGATTGTCGGCGGCCAGCGGCTTGCCGGCACGCGGCACGGTCGCGATCACCGCATCGACGGGCAACGCACCCTTGCCGTCGAGATGCGCGTCGACGCGATCGAGCGCTTCATACACGTACGGCAGCAGCGGCAGGTAGACCGCGCCGTATTGGGGGAAGCCGAGGAAGGCATCGAAGTGCTGCGCGTTGCGTACCTGCCAGTAACGCACGTCGCGGCCGGCTGCCTGCGCCATCGCCACATACGGCGCGCTGGAGAACGCTTGCGGCACCAGGCCATCGTCGGTGCCATGGATGACGATCACCGGCAGGCCGTTGCGCGGCAGGCCTGCACGGGTTTCGGCGATGCCCTTGCGCACGCGCTGTGCATCGGCACCCTTGCTAGTCCAGAGTGCGCGCAGGCACTGCAGGCCACTCAAGCCGAGATCGGTAGCAGCATTGGGGTCGACGATACCCACTGCCGCACCCGGCGGAATGCCGCTGGCATCAGCCCACCAGGCTGCGCGCTCGGCATCGGTAGCGGCGCGCGGCGACAGATCCGCGGCCAACGCCGAATAGCGGTAGCCACAAGGATGCGCTTCCTGCGAATAACGGCCATAAGCCGATGCATAGCCAACCCCGACCGCGCGCCACAGGTCGAAGCCGACGCTGATCGAACCCGCGCGCAGTGCCGCATCGGTCCAGCCGGTCGCACGCAGTTTCGCCAATGCATCCTGCTGCTGCGCCTTCAGGTCGGACCCGGACACCACGCCCTGCCTAGCGAGCACCGCGCATTTCGCATCGGCACCCGGAGCAGCGGGCAGGCCGAGCGCGGGCAAGGCGCAGGGCATCAGCAAGGCGGCTTCGGTGGTGTAGTCGTACAGGCTGCGCGCGCCATGGCCCTCGACCAGCACGTTGGGCTCGCCGGCGACAACGGCATCCAGCCAGTCACCTTCAAGCTCCGCCGAGCGCAACACTGCTCCGCCCCCATTGGAGATGCCGACCGCGATCACCCGTGTACTGGCGAATGTGAAACGCGCCAGCTGCGGCAGTTGTTCGTTGAGCGTGGCCAGGGCGAATTCTGCGGCCTGCTTCACGTGTCGGCCCCAGTCGGCCTCCGGGTTGTCCTGCGAATGCGCGTGCTTCCAGGCGACGCCGGCTCCGCTGGCCGTCGGCTTGAAGGCCAATGCGGCATCCGCGCCCGCAACCTGACCGGCAGCGTCGATGCCCTGCCCCGCGTCGAGGTCGAAATAATCGGTGCCTGCGCCCTTGTCGGTGTATGCGACCGCACAGCCACGCGGCAGGCCCCAGGCACCGGCAACCGCGATCGCGCCATAGATCCCGCGCGAACCGGACGAGGCCGCGACCACCACGCAACGCCTGGCGGCATCGAAGTCATCGGGCAACTGCAACAGCACGCGATGCGGCTGCTTTGCGCCCGGGACGGTCGCGAACGCGCTGAACTCGCGGCCAGGCACGCTGGCCACGCTGCCGTAGAGCTCGCCATAGCCGCCACCGGGCGCGAGATCCGCGATCCCGCGCCAGTTCGCCCACAACGCGCGGCGACGCAGTTCGGACGCGGTCGGACGCGCGGTATCGGCGAATGCAGGCGGCGCCATCCCGCGCAAGCCAGCCAGGCCCAGGCCTGCGGTGAGCAGATCGTCCTGTCCGCGATGTTCGCT
>JAVWUU010000078.1:0-12108 GCA_036666995.1 Thermomonas sp. | reverse complement strand
CGTTTTGACCTAAGCCACCGAATGGTGGCCGGGGACGGAATCGAACCGCCGACACGGGGATTTTCAATCCCCTGCTCTACCAACTGAGCTACCCGGCCAGTGCAGCCGGTCGAACGAGCCGCGCATGATACGGGCCGGAGGCGTTCACGGCAACCCGAGCCAACGCTGAACATGCGATTGCGCGCGATATCCGGGTCCGACATGGCGGAGTAGGATCGAGCCACCCCAGCCCGGAGAGATCCCATGAAGGCCCTGCTGCTTCCGTTAGTCGTCATCGGTTGCCTGTCCGCATGCGCGACCAACCGCATGAGCGATACCGATCGCCTGTCGATGTATCAGGCGCATGCCGGAGAGCCGGTCAGCCAGATCCGCAACTACAACGGCATGGGCTGGGATCGTGTCGACGACCAGCACGTGGTCCTCAACATGCGTCCGAAGGAAAGCTGGCTGGTGAAGATTTCCGGGCCGTGCCTGGATTGGGGCAACGGATCGCCGACCTTGCACATCAAGTCGCAGGGAACCTACCTGATGCCGAAGCTGGATCGCATCTTCGTCAACGGGTCGCCGGTCAGTTGCCGGATCGAGGAGATCCGTCCCATCGACGTGGCCGGCTTGCGCGCCGCGCAGGAATCGGTGGCGGCTCAGGCACCTTCGGGCACGTAACCTGCGGGAGCCTCGGCACCGCCACCGAACAGGAACTTCAGCATCTCGCCTTCCAGGAAGGCGCGGTGCTGGGGATTCAGCGGCGACAGGCGGTTCTCGTTGATCAGCATGGTCTGGTGGGCAAGCCAGCGCTGCCAGGCCAGCTTGCCGACGCCGGCGAACACGCGCTTGCCGGCATCGCCGGGCCATGGCATGAAGTCGAGGCCATCGGTCTCGATCTTGTCCACTTCGCAGAACACCATCCTCGCCATCGTCATTCCTCGGGTTCGCCGGAACCTTCCAGCAATCGCCTGACCGGGGCGGGCAGGCCGATCCCGGCCAGTTCCACGCGCGTCGCCCAGCGCAGGTCGGGATTATCGCCGACCACGTTGCGTTGGCGGACATCGTCGACACTCAGCGGCGTGATCCGCAGCCGGTAGTGGCTGAAACCGTGCTGCACGACGTCGCCGATGACGGCCGCCTCGAAATCGCCATCGGCATGCCGGTCGAACAGGATGCGCGCCGATGCGGCATCCGCAGCTTCCGGCAACGACCACAGCGCGGCCCACACACCGGTCGGTGGGCGTCGCTGCAGCAGTACCCGACCATCCGCATCGCGCAACACCAGCATCAGCGTTTCGCGTTGCGGCAATGCCTTGCCGGGCTTGGCATGCGGCAGTTCGGCGACGCGGCCCTCGCGCAATGCGATGCAGCGCTCCTGCAACGGGCAGATCGCGCAGGCCGGATTCGCGCGCGTGCACAGGGTTGCGCCGAAATCCATCTGCGCCTGGGTGTAGTCGGCCAGCCTTGCGTCCGGCAGCAAGGATTCGGCGATCGCCCACAGCTGTTTCTCGATCTTCGGCAGGCCCGGCCAGCCCTCGATGCCGAAAACGCGGCACAGCACGCGCTTGACGTTGCCGTCCAGGATCGCTCCCTTGTCGCCCCATGCTTGCGACAGGATCGCGCCGGCGGTGCTGCGGCCGATGCCGGGCAGGGCGATGAGTGCATCCAGGTCGCGCGGCAGTTGGCCATCGTGGTATTCGACGCAGCGCTTCGCGGCCGCATGCAGGTTGCGTGCGCGGGCGTAGTAGCCAAGCCCCGACCACAGCGCCAGCACTTCATCCTGCGGCGCGCGCGCGAGTGCAGGCAGGTCAGGCAATGCATTCACGAAGCGATCGAAGTAGCCCGTCACCACCGACACCTGGGTCTGCTGCAGCATGATTTCGCTGAGCCAGACGCGGTAGGGCGTGCGCGGGTGCTGCCATGGCAGGTCATGACGGCCGTGGCGGTCGAACCACGCCAGCAGGCGCGGCGCGAAGTCGCGTTCGATGCTCATTCGGCGGGCGGTGTCAGCGCGGGATCGTCGATCTCGACTTCGACACCTTCCAGCGTCGCCCCCGCGATCTCGATCCGCGGTGTGGAGAGCGAACCCTGCAGCGGCGGGAGCGGTGAGTCGGTTGCGATCTCGTCCAGCCACGCGAGCACGTCGGGCAGGCGGAAGCGCGCATCGAAGCGGCTGGCGTCGCGACGCAGTTGCAGCGACGCGACCTCGGCGAAATCCATCGCACCCTTGTAGTCCAGCGCGAACGGCATCGGCGAGGTGGATGTCGACAGCGGTGCAGGCAATGCGGGCCATGCCTCGGGCCATGTCGCGATCCGGCCATCGAGGTGCAGCCGGAGCCGCTGGCCCACCGAGAGACTGCCGCGCGCGCTGGCGTCGGGAATCGCACCATCGCCATCCAGGAAGAACGAGGCCGGCACGAAGCGCCACGTCGCGTTGTTGAACGCCATCGGCCCGTGCAGCCCAAGGCGGAACGGCAACTCGGTGGAAGACGACAGGTAACGCGCAGCGATGCCGAGCTTCGCCGGCTGCATCAATGCCGAATCCCTGCCGATCCTCAGCGGTCCGGCAAGGAACACTTTCGCAGGGACCTTCCAGTCGGCATTGGCGACATCGACCGTGCCCACGCCAGCGACGCCGGTTGCCGCGCCGTCAAGCAGCCGCCGCGGATGGGCGATGGCGATCGCCAGGTCGGCCGGGATCGACATCGGCGGCGCCAGGTAGCGACCGCGCACGCGTGCACGCAGCAGCCGTTCCGGATGCAGCGACGGGACGTCGATGTGGAGGCCGTCGATGGTCCAGTCGTCGTTGTCGATGCGGCCACGGGTGATGCGCAGGCCGTCGGTCAGGATCGGGATGCGGGTTTCCTTGCTCGGCGGCCGCGTGGCCAGCCAGCGTTGCAGTGCCGGCAGGTCGAGCACGGGTGCGTCCAGCTCCACCCGCTGCACGCTGAGGTCTGCGCCGCGCGCACGGATCGTCCGCCATGGTAGCGAGACGAACACGCGTTCGGCCTGCAGCAGCAGCGCATCGCCGGAACGTTTCGCGATCACATCGCGCAGGACGAGTTGCGGCGTGCCGCGCAGGCGATAGTCGATGCTGCCCGCGCTGATCTCCAGGCCGAGCTCATTGCCCAGCGTTCGCAGCAGGTAACGGCCCGCGCGTTGCGGTTGCAGCAGCCAGCCCGCGACCAGCACTGCGACCAGCAGGAGGACGGTGAGGATCGCGCCCAGCCGCAGCAGGCGCTTGCCGACGCGGCGCGGCGGCGCGGCTTCGCTCACCCGGTCAGCGACTCGGGCAGCAGGGCATCGACGAAGGCCTCGGCATCGAACACGCGCAGGTCCTCCGGACGCTCGCCGATGCCGGCGTAGCGAATCGGGACGCCGAATTCGCGGGCCAGCGCGAACACCACGCCGCCCTTGGCGGTGCCGTCGAGCTTGGTGACGACCAGGCCGGTGACCTGCACCTTCTTGCTGAATTCGCGGACCTGGTTGATCGCGTTCTGGCCGGTGGTGCCGTCGATCACCATCAGCACTTCATGCGGCGCTTCCGGATCCAGCTTGCCCAGCACGCGGCGAACCTTGGCCAGTTCTTCCATCAGGCCGCCCTGCGTGTGCAGGCGGCCGGCGGTATCGGCGATGAGCACGTCAACGCCCCGCGACTTGGCGGCCTGCAGCGCATCGAACGCGACCGATGCCGCATCGGCGTTCTGTCCCTGTGCGATGACCGCGACGCCATTGCGGTCGCCCCAGGCCTGCAGCTGCGCGACTGCGGCGGCGCGGAATGTGTCGCCTGCGGCCAGCATCAGGCTGCGGCCCTCATCCTTGTAGCGGCGCGCCAGCTTGCCGATGGTGGTGGTCTTGCCGGCACCATTGATGCCGACGGTGAGGATGACGAAGGGCTTCTTGGCGACGTCGATGCGCAGCGGCTGCACGACAGGCGCGAGCATCGCGATCAGTTCGCCGCGCAGCGCCTTCAGCAGCGCCTGGGCATCGGCGAACTCGCGCGCCTTCATCCGCTTGCGCATCGATTCGACCAGCTGGGTGCTGGCGGCGACACCGACGTCCGCGGTCAGCAACGCGGTTTCGATCTCGTCGAGGAGGTCATCGTCCAGCTTCGGGTTGCGCCCGAACAGCTCGGTGATATCGCGCGTCAGGATGCTGGTGATGCGTTGTCGCCAACCGGGCTTGCCGGCGGCGGCCGGCGCGGGCAGGGCGGCGTCTTCCGATACAGCGAGTGGCGCTTCGACAACAGGCGAAGACGTTCCCGGTTCCGCTTGCGCAGCGGTGGCCGCAGCGGGCGAGGCGATCGGTTCGACGGCCGCGGGCACGGCCTCGGCGGACGGCGCGGCCTGGTGACTGTCCGGGAAGGCGGCGGCCAGATCCTCGGTGGAGAGGCGGCGCGGTGTGTCGGCCTCTGGCTTGTTGCGACGGAACCAACTGACCATGCGGGGGATGCGTGCCTGCGGGGCGCCTGGCACGGTGCCGCAGGCGATGAGCGAGAATGGCCGGCATGGTACCACCCGCCCCGACGACGCCCCGATGAACGGATCACGCCCGCAGGCACGCGGCGCGGGCGCTGGCAGCGTGCGCATCATCGGCGGGCGCTGGCGCGGCACCCGACTGCCGGTGGCGGACAGCCCCGGGCTGCGACCGAGTTCCGACCGCGTACGCGAGACCCTCTTCAACTGGCTGCAACCGGCCTTGCCGGGCGCACGCGTGCTCGACCTGTTCGCCGGGACCGGCGTGCTGGGGCTGGAAGCGGTGTCGCGCGGGGCGGCTTCGGCGCAACTGGTCGAAGCCGAACCAGGGCTCGCGCGGGCCTTGCAGGATGCGACCGCGCGCCTCGGCGCCGGCGGCGAGGTCTCGGTGCACCAGGGCGATGCGCTGGCCTGGCTGTGTGGCAAGGCGGGGCAGGGCTTCGACATCGCCTTCGTCGATCCGCCATTCGCCGCCGGGCTGTGGGAGCCGGTGCTGGCGGCGCTGCCCGCATTGCTGGCGGCGGATGCGTGGCTGTACATCGAATCGCCGGCGGAGCATGCGCCCGCGCTGTCGCCGGAATGGGCACTGCATCGGGAAAACCGCACCCGCGACGTGCGCTATGCCTTGTATCGGCGGGTTACACTCGCCGGCATCGACAGCAGCAGCGATCCCCAGACGACATGAGCGTGGCCACGCGCACCGCGGTCTATCCGGGCACCTTCGATCCGATCACCAACGGGCATGTGGATCTGGTCCAGCGTGCGGCACCGCTGTTCGAGACCCTGATCGTCGGCGTTGCCGCCAGCCCGTCCAAGGGGCCGGCGCTGCCGCTGGAGTTGCGGGTGGACCTGGCGCGCGAGGCGCTGGCGGGTTGCCCGAACGTGCAGGTGCGGGGCTTCGATTCGCTGCTGGCGCACTTCGTCAGCGAGATCGGTGCGGGGGTGCTGCTGCGCGGCCTGCGCGCGGTCTCCGACTTCGAATACGAATTCCAGATGGCGAGCATGAACCGCCACCTGATCCCGGAGGTGGAGACGCTGTTCCTCACCCCGGCAGAGCAATACGGATTCATCTCGTCGTCGCTGGTGCGCGAGATCTCGCGACTTGGCGGCGATGTGTCCGGCTTCGTGCCGGTGGCGGTCGCCGCCGCGCTCGATGCGCAATGGCGCAAGCGGTCCGGATGAGCCCGCGCGCCACCACCTCCGTCTCCACCAACTTCGCCGTACCAGGGGAAACACCATGAACACCATGACCCGCCTGCTTGCCATCGCCTGCCTCGCCCTGTCGTTCGCCGCGTGCAAGAAGGAAGAGGCGCCCAAGGCCGAAGTCGCCGCGCCGCTGACCGCACCGACCACCGACGACCTCACCGCCTGGCGTGCCTATGTGAACGACGTCGCCACGCGCAACATGGATGGCATCACCAACAGTCCGTTCGGCTACATCCTGCCCGGCGAAAAGGCCGAGGGCTTCGGCGGCCTGTACGAGCGCCTGCTGGAGAAGCTGGAGCAGGACCTGAGCCGCGGCATCCTGGAAGGCAACATGCTGGTGTTCGGCTCGCCGGCCCAGGAGAAGACCACCGAAATGATCGAGGTCGCGTTCAAGGCGGTGCCGCCGGGCAGCATGAAGGGCGTCAAGGTCATTTTCATCGGTACGCCGATCCTGGGTGAGCGGGTCAAGACCGCGGTCGAGCCGGCTGGCGTGAATTACATCTTCGTCGAGGCGAAGTAAGCGCACCACGATTCCATCAACCCTCCCCCGTACGCGGGGGAGGGAGCGGAAAGCATGTCGCTCAAGATCAACGAACTCTGCGTCAATTGCGATGTCTGTGAGCCGGTCTGCCCGAACAAGGCGATCAGCATGGGCCCGGACATCTACGTGATCGACCCGGCCCTGTGCACCGAGTGCGTGGGCCATTTCGACGAAGCGCAATGCGTGGTCGTGTGTCCGGTCGAATGCATCGACCCCGACCCATTGCATCCGGAAACGCACGACCAGTTGCTGGCCAAGCTGGCGCAGTTGCAAACGCATGGAGGCAAGGCGGCATGAAGCGTCTGTTAGCGAAGATGTTGTTCACGATCCTTTTGCTGGCGCCGGTGCTGGCATCCGCGCAGCAACCCACGCCTTCCGACACGCCGGCCAAACCACCCGGCGCGGTCATCGCCTCGGCGCATGCGCTGGCCACCGATGCCGGCTTCGAAACCCTGGCGCGGGGCGGCAACGCCTTCGATGCCGCAGTGGCGGTGTCCGCGGTGTTGTCCGTGGTCGAACCCATCAGTTCCGGACTTGGCGGCGGCGGGTTCTTCCTGCTGCACGATGCCGCGACCGGCAAGGACGTGTTCGTCGATGCGCGCGAGACCGCGCCGGCTGCGGCCACGCCGCAGGCCTACCTTGACAAGGATGGACAACTGGACCGCGACCGCGCCGAGAACGGCCCGTGGTCGGCCGGCATCCCTGGCCTGCCTGCCGCGCTGGTGCACGTGGCCGAGCGTCACGGCCGCCTGCCGCTCGCGCAGTCGCTGGCGCCGGCGATCCGCATCGCCAAGGACGGCTTCCCCGTCTACGGTCGATTCGCCCGCGGCTACGCCGAGCGTCGCGACGTCATGGAGCGTTATCCGGGCACCCGCGAGGTGTTCCTGCGCAACGGCCGCGCACCGAAGGAAGGCGACCTGTTCCGCCAGCCTGAGCTGGCAGCGACGCTGGAGCTACTGGCCGCGGGCGGGTTCGACGGCTTCTATCGCGGCGTCACCGCCAAGCGCCTGCTGGCCGGGGTCAAGGCGGCGGGCGGCAAGTGGACGGCGGAGGAACTTGCCGGCTACCGGGTGAAGGAGCGTGAGCCGCTGCGTTTTGAGTACGACGGCTGGGACATCGTGACCGCACCGCCGCCGTCCTCGGGCGGGATCGCGCTGGCGGAAATGCTGCAGATCCTGGAACCGTGGGACCTGCAGAAGCTGCCGCAGGCCGAACGGGTGCACCTGGTCACCGAGGCGATGCGCCGCGCCTATCGCGACCGCACCTTCTATTTGGGCGATCCGGACTTCGTGAAGATCCCGGTCAGGACGCTGATGGATCCGGACTACGCGGCGGGCCTGCGCGCCACCATCCATCCCGGCAAGGCCACGCCCAGCGACCTGCTGTCGGGCGCGCCGACGCCGATGGAGGACGAAGAAACCACCCATTTCTCGATCATCGATGCCGACGGCAATCGCGCCGCGGTCACCCAGACGGTGAACCTGCTGTTCGGCTCCGGCCTGGTGCCCGCCGGCACCGGTGTGCTGCTCAACAACGAGATGGACGACTTCGCACTGCGTCCCGGCACGCCCAATGCGTTCGGGGTGATGGGCTACGACGCCAATGCGCCGGCGCCCGGCAAGCGCATGCTCAGTTCGATGACCCCGACCTTCATGTCGAATGCCGACAAGGTCGCGGTGATCGGTACGCCAGGCGGCAGCCGCATCATCACGATGGTCCTGCTCGGCATCCTCGGCTACGCCGATGGCCTGGACGCGCCGCAGATCGTGGCCTTGCCGCGCTACCACCACCAGTGGATGCCGGATGCGCTCGGTATCGAACGCAACGCCTTGCCGGCCGATGTCATCGCCGCGTTGCGCGCGATGGGCCACGTCGTGGTGGTGCCCGGCGAGGACAACCAGGGGCGTCGCTCCAGCGATGCCTGGGGCAACATGAACACCGTGCTCTGGGATCGTCGTGCCAACACGCTCAGCGGCGGCAGCGACCCACGAACAAATACGGGCAAGGCCAGGGTCGTCGCATCTCCCTGACCGCAGGCGGATGGCTCAGGAGGCCGGCGGCCTCGCCGGTTCGCGGACGGTTTCCGGGGCGCCGATGTTGACTTCCCCCAGCGGCAGCAGGCGGCTGGGTCGCAGGACGGTCTCCTGCGCAGCGGCATCCAGCGCATCCAGCAGTGTGCCGCCGGTTCGCACGGGTGGCAGTCCCGCGATCCATTTCGAGATGGTCGGGTCGCGTTGCAGGTCGCGACGCAACTGTTCGGTTTCCCGGTCGTAGCGCTGCCTGGCGCGAACCAGCGCTATCCGGTCTGCGTATTTCGTCTTCATCCGGTTCCACAGTGCGTCTGCGGCCGAACGCGTGTCGGGCGATGCCGCCTTCCATGCGCCGGCCAGCACCTCGCGCTGCAAGCGGTCGCTTTCGCGTTCGGCGGACAGGGCCAGCCAAGCCAGCCCGAGCGGTTCATCGCGCCGCATGCCGTCTCCGTGCAGGTACAGCAGGCCAAGGTTGAACATCGCGCGCTTGTCGCCCCAGGCGGCGGACTCCTCGTACATCGCGCGGGCCTTGCCGATGTTCCCGGCCTGCAGCGCCTTGTTCGCCGTGCAGAAGTAGTAGTCGCCGGGGAGGTAGCGTTCCGCTCCCTCGGCGCAGGCGATGCGCCCGATATCGCCGAAATGGTTCGGGCGGGATTGCGCCGTGGCGACCTGGGCGACCGCCAGCATGCAGATACAGGACAATGGAAGGCCAAGGCTCCGTGCGCCCATCGCTCCTCCGCCAGCAGGTGCCCACGGAATGCCTACTACTCCTGCGCTGGTGGCCGTGCAAGCCTTCGTGCGCGCAACAGGGACGAACGACCTGAAGCGCTGGTCGATCCTCGGCAATTCAGAAAAAAACGCTAGGGGTTTGGCGGTTTCGCCGGCGGCCTGTCTGCGTTCTCCATCGGACCAACGATGACCTTTCCCCGCAGTGTGGTCCGCGGGCGCTGGATCGAATCGGCGGCGATGTCATCCAGTGCCTGTAGTGCTTCCCCGATTGTCGTCACCCCGCACATCCCATCGATCATCACCGGGTCCGAGAGGAAACTGGAGCGAAGCGTGCTGGTACGGCGGAAATAATGCTGGCGCGCCCGTGTCAGTGCGACGCGATCGGCATACTTGAGCTTCATTTCGTTCCACATCGCGGTGGCACTATCCCGTGTCTCTTGCGTGGCGGCCTGCCACGCTGAAGCCAGTACCTTGCGATGCGCCTGATCCGTACTTCGCTCCGCCGACAGTGCCAGCCAGGCCATTCCAAGCGGCTCGTTCTTCGTCACACCGCTGCCGCGATACAGGATCAAGCCCATGTTGAACATTGCCCGCTTGTCGCCCCAGGCGGCTGACGATTCGAACATCGAGATGGCTTTTCGCGAATTGCCCGCTTCGAACGCCTTGTGACCCACGCGGAAATAATAGTCACCGGGGAGGTAGCGCAGAGATCCCTGGCCGCAACTGATGAGAGAGGTCTGGGTGATTGCCTCGGTCGAATTTTGTGCGCAGGCATCTGCGGATGCCAGGAAGCAGACGCAGGACAACAGGTAAGCCGGAAGACGGTTGTTCAAGGCTTGTTCCATGCACGGTGTACATGCACCCTACTACAGCGTGATCCTGTTCCAGGATGCATGCCAGGCAGACCCCGAAAAGAAAAGCAGGGAAGAACCACATGAAGCTCTGGTCGATCCTCGGCAATTCGCAAAAACTCGATGGCGGCGCGATGTTCGGCAACGCGCCGCGCGCGTTGTGGGAGCGCTGGGCGACGGTGGACGACGCCAACCGCATCGACTTGGCCTGTCGCGCGTTGCTGGCCAGCCCGA
Source organism: Thermomonas sp. (assembly GCA_036666995.1). Lineage (GTDB taxonomy): Bacteria > Pseudomonadota > Gammaproteobacteria > Xanthomonadales > Xanthomonadaceae > Thermomonas. Next base: position 2,057 of record JAVWUU010000078.1, on the reverse strand, counting down.
TCGAAGGAAAGACCGTGCTGTTCGAAACCGGCATCGGCGCGTTCTTCGCGCCGGCGTTGCGCGAGCGCTACGGCGTGGTCGAAGCGAACCACGTGTTGCTCGAATCGTTGGCGGAGGCCGGTTTCCGTCACGAGGACATCGACGTCGTGGTGCTCTCGCACCTGCACTTCGACCATGCCGGCGGTCTGCTGGCCGCTTGGGAAGACGCACAGTCGCCGCGCCTGCTGTTTCCGAATGCGACCTTCGTGGTCGGCAAGGCGCATTGGCAACGGGTGCTGCAACCGCATCCGCGCGACCGCGCCAGCTTCGTCCCCGAGTTGCCCGGTTTGCTGGAAGCGAGCGGGCGGCTGGAACTCGTGGATGGTGAGTGGTCGCAGGCACTGGGGCGCAGCGTGCGCTTCCACCACAGCGACGGGCACACGCCCGGCCTGATGCTGGCGGAGATCGTCGGCCCCGAAACCGTGGATGGCGAAGCGCATGGCGGGGTGGTGTTCTGCGCCGACCTGATCCCCGGCCGGCCGTGGGTGCACGTGCCGATCACCATGGGCTACGACCGCAATGCGGAGTTGCTGATCGACGAGAAGCGCGCCTTCCTGGAAGACAAGCTCGCCCGCAACGTCCACCTGTTCTTTACCCACGATCCCGGTTGTGCGTTCGCGCAGGTGACGCGGGACGAGAAGGGCAAGTTCGGCACAGCGCACGAACACGCGGAGCTGCGCGCACGCGCCATCCCCGCCTGAGGCGCTGGTATTCCAGGGCGCGGGCGTGCATCTTGCGCGCTCCCGCCTGTCGCGAATCCCGCCGATGCCCAAGATCACCCTGCTGTTCGCGTCCCTGCACGTGCTGCTGATGCTGGTCCTGCTCGTGCCGATCCCGCGTTACCGGAGTTCGCGCAAGATCGGCCTGGGCGATGGCGGCGACAAGGTGCTGGCACGGATGGTGCGCACGCACGGGAATTTCATCGAGCACGCGCCGTTCGCGCTGCTGGTGCTGGCGCTGCTGGAACTGTGCGGGCTCGCGCCGATGTGGCTGTGGAGCTTCGGCAGCGTGTTGCTGCTCGGCCGTGTGCTGCATGCATTCGGGCTGTCGCGCAGCGGCGGTTATTCCTTCGGCCGCTTCACCGGCACCGTGCTGACCTGGCTGGTGTTCCTGGCGATGGCGCTGGCCGGCTTGTGGATCGCGCTGCGCTGAAACCGCGCGATCAATCCACCGGCGTGCCGAACAAGCGGTCGCCGGCATCGCCCAGGCCGGGCAGGATGTAGGCGTTTTCGTTCAACCGATCGTCGACGGCGGCGACATAAACCTCGATGTCGGGATGCGCGGCTTCGAGCGCACGCAGACCTTCCGGCGCGGCGACCAGGAACAGGCATTTGACCTGCCTGCAGCCCGCGGCCTTGAGCATGTCGATCGCCGCCAGTGCGCTGCCGCCGGTGGCCAGCATCGGGTCGATCAGGATCGCGGTGCGCTCACCCATGTGGTCGGCCAGACGCTCGTAATAGGTTTCCGGCTGGTGGGTGACTTCGTTGCGACGCAAGCCGATCACGCTGACCGCGGCGGCCGGCAACATGGCCTGCACGCCGGGCAGGAAGCCCAGGCCCGCGCGCAGGATCGGCACCAAGGTGACCTTTTCGGCGCGCACATGGGCCACGTCGAGCGGGCCCGCCCAGGTCGGCACGCTGCGGGTTTCCACCGGCATCTCGCGGGTGGCCTCGTAGGCGAGCATCGCGGCGATCTCGCTGGCCAGTTGCCGGAACAGCACCGGGTCGGTGCCGACATCGCGCAATTTGCCGAGTTTGTGCTGGACCAGCGGGTGGCGGACTTCGACGGTCTTCATGCGCGAAGCCTAGCCCACAAACAGACGGGGCGACCATCCGGCCGCCCCGCTGCATTGTCGACCGGCTGCAGGATCAGGCCGCGGCGTCGACCTGCTGGCGCGGTCCTTCCAGCAATGCGCGCTTGACCATCGACACCACCAGGTCGAGCTCGGCTTCGGTCACGCCGAAATGCGGGGTGAAGCGCAGCGAGTTCTCGCCGCCGTGGATCACGCCGATGCCGCG
>JAVWUU010000077.1:0-12287 GCA_036666995.1 Thermomonas sp. | reverse complement strand
GGATGCTTCATGCAAAAAGCCCCTCCCCCTCAGTCGCTTGAGGCGACTTCGAGCTCCCCTGCATTCGCAAGGGAGGGAGAATGACTACCAGCGATTCGACTTGCTCAGCGGCGGGGCCGCGTGCTGGCGGTCGTACGCGCGCAGTTCGTCGCGGATGTGCTGGATGCGCTGGCGGCCGAGCGCGTTGCGCTCCTCGTCCAGGACCACGCCGTCGAGCAGGTCGGCCATGCGCTGCGCGGCCGGTTCCATGGTTTCCCAGGCGTCCAGTGCGGCGACCGGCGCCGGCAAGGTGAGGAAGAACGCGATCGCCGGGGTTTCGATCTCGGCGATGCGGGCCATTTCGAAACTGCCCGGCTTGATGATGTTGGCGACACTGAAGATCGGGCCGAGTTCCGGCTTGCCGTCGACGAGCCGGTGGAACACGTCCATGTGGCCGAAGGTCAGGCCGGCCTTTTCGGCGGCGACCACGATGTCCTGCCCGCGCAGCTTGTTGCCGGCTTTGGCGGCCACGTACAGCGAGACGATGCGATCGAACTGCTCCGACACGCGCTTGCCGAGTTCGCTTTGCGCCGGGCTGCCATCGAGGGCGAGCTCTTCCTGCTGCGCCGGCGACGCATTCCAGCCATCGGCGAACTGGTCGCCGAGCGATGGCTCGGTGCGGGTTTCGGCGGTACCAGCGCCCTCGCGCGGCATGCGCCGGCCCTGTCCGTTCCTGCGGCCGCGGCCGAAATAGATGATCGCGCCGAACAGCAAGGACATCGCCACGGCGATGCCGATGCGCAGCAGGGTCATGTCGGACATCGGGACAACCTCCTCAGGCGGCGCCGGCCAGGCGCGCGGCTTCGGCGAGATCCACGGACACGAGGCGCGAGACGCCCGGTTCGCGCATGGTCACGCCGGACAGCTGCTGCGCGGCCTCCATGGTCGCCTTGTTGTGGGTGACGAACAGGAACTGTACCTGTTCGCTCATTTCGCTGACCATCGCGGTGAAACGACCGACGTTGGCTTCGTCCAGTGGCGCGTCGACCTCGTCGAGCAGGCAGAACGGCGCGGGGTTGAGGCGGAAGATCGCGAACACCAGCGCCACCGCGGTCATCGCCTTCTCGCCGCCGGAAAGCAGCGAGATGTTGGACACGCGCTTGCCGGGCGGACGCGCCATGATCGCAACGCCGGTATCCAGCAGGTCGTCGCCGGTCAGTTCAAGATAGGCATGTCCTCCGCCGAACAGGCGCGGATACAGTTCCTGCACGCCGGCATTGACCCGGTCGAAGGTGTCCTTGAAGCGGCCGCGGGTCTCGCGGTCGATCTTGCGGATCGCGTCCTCCAGCGTGTCGAGCGCAGAGGTGAGGTCGGCGTCCTGCGCGTCCAGGTATTCCTTGCGCTGCGCGGCCTCGGCGTGTTCGGCGATTGCGGCCAGGTTGACCGGCTCCAGCCGGCGCAGCCTGGCGTCGAAATCGGCGACCGCCTTTTCCCACAGCGCTGCATCGGCATCTTCGGTGAGCGCGTTGATCACGTCGTCCATCGCGAAGCCGGCCTCGACCACGGCCGCGGCGAACTGGTCGGCCTTGATCGCCAGCGCCTGCTGGTCCAGGCGACGCTGACCGATGGCTTCGCGCTGCGCGAGCGCCTGCGCATCACGCTGCTGGCGCACCTGCTCGAAGCCGCGCAGGTCGGCATCGATGCCTTCCAGGGTCGAACGCGCCTCCCCCAGTTCGCGCTCGGTACGCACGCGTTCGCCCAGCGCGGCTTGCCGTTCGTTCTCCAGCGAAAGCACTGGTGCATCGCCTTCGGCGAGTTGCGCGGCCAGATCGCCCAGGCGCGAATCCAGTTGCCCGCGCTGGCCGCCCATGCGCTCCAGCGCCTGCGACAGCGCCACGACCTGCACGCGCTGCGATTCCAGGGTCAGCGCCAGCGCGTGCGCGGCATCGCGCGATTCGCGGGCGGCCAGGCGCGCAGCATCGCGCGCCTCCGCCAGCTGGCGGCGTTCGGCATCCAGCGCCTGGCGCGTGGTTTCGAGGTCGCCCATCCGCGACACCGCCTGTTCGACGCGCTGGCGTGCCTCGCGCGACTGTTCCTGCGCGGTCTCCATGCTGCCCGCCAGTTGCGCCAGTTCGGCATCGATGCGTTCGATGCGGTTGCGCGCCGAATCCAGCTTGCCTTGCTGGCTCTGCAGCTGGCCGGCCAGTTCCGACACGCCGCGATGGGCCAGGTAGAGGGCGCGCTGTGCGTCTTCGCGCTGCTGTTCGGCCGCGAGCAACTGATCGCGCAGGCGGGTGAGCAGCGATTCGAGTTCGCGCTCGCGGGTCACGTGGCTTTCGATCTCGCCACGCAGCGCCTGGATCTCCTTCTCGCGCAGCAGCGCGCCCTGCTTCGCCGCTCCGGAACGGACCACGCGCACCCAGCCCGCGCCGAGGCGTTCGCCATTGCGGGTGATGACGGATTCGCCATCGCCAAGCCGCGCCTGCAGCGCGCGTGCATCGGCCAGCGTGTCCGCGCCATGCAGGCGGGACAGCAGGCGACGGATCGCATTCGGACCCCGGATCTTCGCCGCCAGCGAGGTCGGCGCATACGCGCCATCGCCTGCATCCTCGGCGGATGCGACCAGCGCAAGGCGACCATCGCCGAGTTCGCCCAAGGCGTCGACGAGCGCTTCCGGCGCATCGACCAGCACCGCCTCGATCAGCTGTCCCAGCGCGCCTTCGACCGCGTTTTCCCAGCCGGCCTCGACCTGCAGCCGCTCGCCCACGCGGGCCGCATCGTCCAGTCCCTGCGCCTTCAGCCACTGCGTCGCCGCGCCCTGCTCCTGCCCAAGTGCGGCAGCCTGCAGGGTTTCCAGCGATGCCAGTCGACCGCGCGCGGCCTGCGCCTGTTTGCGCAACTCGGCCAGTTCCGCCTGGCGTGCACGCTGTTCTTCCTGTGCATCGCCGGTGGCCTGCTTGCGCTGCTCGACCTGCTCGCCCAGCGTGTCCAGCGATTCCTTCTGCGTCTCGTGCTGCAGCTGCAGCTGCTCGAAAGCATCCGCCAGGGTGTCGAGGTCCAGCCCGGCGCGTTCGTTGATCAGTTGTTCGCGACGACGGTCGGCATCCAGCACCTGCCGGTCGAGGTGTTCGATGCGGGTGCGCTCGACATCGCCAGCGCGCGCGGCTTCGGACTGCTCGCGGCCATGCGTGTCCCAGCGCTGCTGCCAGTCCGACAACTGCGTTTCGGCATCGCGCAAGGCGTCCTGGCGTGACAGGTCGCCTTCCTGCAGCAGTTCCAGGCGCGGCGCGGCATCGGCCACCGCCTCGCGCAATGCGTCCAGCTTCTGCTGGTCGTCATGGATGTGGCTGCCGAGTTCAGCGAGCGTCGCCTGCGCCTCGTCACGGGCGCGCTGCAGGCGGGCGGACATCTCGCGCTGGTGGGCGATCTGTTGCTCCACGCGTGCGAGGTCGGAACCGACCCGATACACCGCGGCCTGCGCGGCATTCAGCGACTCGCTGGCGGTCTCGCGGCGTTCGCGGCCGGTTTCCAGTTCGCGTTCGGCCTCGCGCTGCTCGGCGATCAGTTGTTCAAGGCGGGTTTCCTCGCTGGCCAGCTTCTCGCGCAGGCGCTGCAACTTGGCATCCAGCCCGCGGAATTCCAGCGCCTTCCATTCCACGTCCTTGATCCGGCGCTCGGCCTGGATCGCGGTGTACTGCTCTGCCTGCCTGGCCTGCCGCGCGAGGTGCTGCAACTGCTTGCCGACTTCCTCGCGGAGGTCGTTGAGGCGATCCAGATTCTCGCGGGTATGGCGGATCCGGGTTTCGGTCTCCTTGCGACGCTCCTTGTACTTGGAGATGCCGGCGGCCTCTTCCAGGTAGACGCGCAATTCCTCGGGCTTGGCATCGATGACCTGCGAGATCATCCCCTGCTCGATGATCGAATAGCTGCGCGGGCCGAGGCCGGTGCCGAGGAACAGGTCGGTGATGTCGCGGCGGCGGCATTTGGTGCCGTTGAGGTAATAGCTGCTCTGGCCATCCCGGCTGACCATGCGCTTGACCGAGATTTCGTTGAACGCCGCGTATTCGCCGGTGATGGTGTGGTCGCTGTTGTCGAACACCAGTTCGACCATCGCCTGGCTGACCGGCTTGCGCGCCGAGCTGCCGGAGAAGATCACGTCGGTCAGCGAATCGCCGCGCAGGCGGCTGGCGGCGGACTCGCCCATCACCCAGCGGATGGCATCGATGATGTTGGACTTGCCGCAGCCGTTCGGCCCGACCACGCCGGTCATGTTGGTCGGCAGGTGCAGGGTGGTCGGATCGACGAAGGACTTGAAGCCGGACAGCTTGATGGTGGAGAGGCGCATGCGCGTCGGCGGATCCCGGGCGGCGCAACGCTGCGCCACGTGTGAATTTGGATTTAAAAGATCCGCCAGGTGATTGATTTCCCTGGTGGAATCGCGACGGCGCGAAAGCGCCGATCGGTGAGTATAACGGGGCTAGCCAGCCAGCCGCTCGCCGCTCGCGGGATCGAAGAACAGCACGTCCGGGGTGCGCAGGGAAAAGCCCAGCAGCGCCCCCTCGACAGGTACCTGTTCAGGCGGCAGGCGGGCGACCAGGGCGGACGTCCCCATCCGCAGGTTGACGAAGACTTCGCTGCCCACCGGCTCCACGGTCTCGACCGTCGCCGACAGCATCGCCTGCCCGTCAGCGACCACTGCAAGGTGCTCCGGACGGATGCCGGCAACGACCCGCCTGGGCAACCCGGCGGGAAGCCGCGCGCCGTCCAGCCGCACGCGCTGGCCATCGGCGAGTACCAGCGCCGGACCGTCGTCGATGGCCAGCATGCCCTCGACGGTATTCATCGCCGGACTGCCAAGGAAGGTGGCCACGAACAGGTTGGCGGGATTGCGATACAGCGACATCGGCGTATCGATCTGCTGGACCACGCCATCCTTCATCACCACGATGCGCTGGCCGAGGGTCATCGCCTCGACCTGGTCGTGGGTGACGTAGATCATCGTGGTCGCGGTGCGGGCGTGGATGCGGGCGATCTCCGCGCGCATGCCCGCGCGCAGCTTGGCATCGAGGTTGGACAGAGGTTCGTCGAGCAAGAACACCTGCGGCTTGCGAACCAGGGCGCGGCCCAGCGCAACGCGCTGCCGCTGCCCGCCCGACAACTGCGCGGGCTTGCGCTGCAGCATGCTCCCCAGCTCGAGCATCTCGGCAGCCTGGCCGACCCGGCTGGCGATGTCGGCTGCCGGCAGCTTGCGCAGCTGCAGGGCGAAGGCCATGTTCTCGGCGACGGTCATGTGCGGATACAGCGCGTAGCTCTGGAACACCATCGCGATGTCGCGCTCCTTCGGGGCGACATCGTTCACCACGCGATCGCCGATGCGCAGGGTGCCGGAGGTGATCGCTTCCAGCCCGGCGATCATCCGCAGCAGGGTCGACTTGCCGCAGCCGGACGGCCCGACCAGCACGATGCGTTCGCCATCCGCGATCTCGAAGGTCGCCCCGGCGACGGCAACGTGGCCGCCTTCCGGATACACCTTGCGGACCTGTTCCAAGCCGACCTTTGCCATCCCATCCGCTCCTGCTGGTTCACTGGCGGGGAACCGGATGCAAACCGGCCGCGACCCAGCTATTCTGCGCATGTAACCGTTTTCATGCCACCTCGGCAAGACCGCTCCGGAGCCCGCCCGAAATGACCGCGCCCACCTTTCCCGATGGCTTCCTGTGGGGCGCGGCAACCGCCGCACACCAGATCGAGGGGTCACCGCTTGCCGATGGTGCCGGTGCCAGCATCTGGACGCGTTTCGCGCATACGCCCGGGATGATGCTCAACGGCGATACCGGCGACGTCGCCTGCGACCACTACAACCGCTGGAAGGACGACGTGGCGTTGATGAAGCAACTGGGTCTGAAGGCCTATCGCTTCAGCGTGTCGTGGTCGCGGATCCTGCCGGAGGGCACCGGCCGGGTGAACCAGGCCGGCGTCGATTTCTACTCCAACCTGGTCGACGAGCTGCTGGCCAGCGGCATCGAGCCACTGCTCACGCTGTTCCACTGGGACCTGCCGGCGGCACTGGACGACCGTGGCGGCTGGCTCAATCCGGAGATCGCCGACTGGTTCGCCGAATACGCGTCCGTCCTCTACAAGGCGCTGGACGGGCGGGTGAAGAAGTGGGTGACCCTCAACGAGCCATGGGTGGTCACCGATGGCGGCTACCTGCACGGTGCGCTGGCGCCGGGGCATCGCAGCAAGTACGAGGCACCGATCGCATCGCATAACCTGATGCGCGCGCATGGCGCGGCGGTGAAGGCGTATCGCGAACTCGGCAAGCACGAGATCGGCCTGGTAGTGAACATCGAGCCGAAATACCCGGCAACGGACTCGACCGATGACGCCGCCGCGGTGCGTCGCGCGCATGCCTACATGAACGAGCAATACCTGCACCCCGCCCTGCTCGGCCACTACCCGCCGGAACTCAAGGAGATCTTCGGCGATGCCTGGCCGGACTGGCCCGCCGAGGACTACGCCCTGATCCGGCAGAAGCTGGATTTCGTCGGCATCAACTACTACACCCGCAGCGTGACCAAGGCGGCCGAGAGCTACCCGCTGAACACTGGTGTCGTTCGCCAACCGCTGGGCACCTACACCGAGACCGGCTGGGAAGTGTTCCCGCAGGGCCTGACCGACCTGCTGCTGTGGTTCAAGCAGACCTATGGCGACCTGCCGCTCTACATCACCGAAAACGGCGCGGCCTTCTTCGACCCGCCCGCGGCGATGGTGGACGACGACGGTAACCGCCGGATCAAGGATCCACTGCGCACGGATTACCTGCGCAAGCACCTGCGCGCGATCCACGACGCGATCGAAGCCGGCGTGGACGTGCGCGGCTACATGCTGTGGTCGCTGCTGGACAACCTGGAGTGGTCGCTGGGCTATTCCAAGCGCTTCGGCATGATCCACGTGAACTACGTGACCCAGGAGCGCACGCCGAAGGACAGCGCGCTCTGGTACTCGAAGGTGATCGCGAGCAACGGCGTCTCGTTGGCAGAGCCGCTGCCGTACTGATCGCGCGCGGATTCGGAATCTGCCTGTAGGAGCGGCTTCAGCCGCGACAAGCATCCGTGCACGGTCGCGGCTGAAGCCGCTCCTACGAGGTGAGCTACGGCTAGTCCGCTCGTGCGGGCATCCCGATTTCAACCCGCGCCGGCAACCGCGTGATCCGGATCTCACCCTCTACGATGCCGGCATTGCCCTTGCGCACGCGACCACTCGCCCACGGCTCCGGCAGCGAAAGCACCAGCCCACCCTTCGGCAAGTTGACGCCCGCAGGCACGTCCAGTCGCAGCACCTTGCCCTCGGCCTTGAGCTTGTAGCCGAGCGCGCCCTGCGGCGTGCGCAGGCCCTTCACGGAGACGCCGACGCCTTCAAGCCAATTCGCAGGGATGCCGGCACCGATCACCAACGCGTCGTCCGATTCGCGGGTATAGGCGAACATGTCCAGCACCGAACGCACGTAGTCCGACTCGACCCAGGCATGCGGCAGGTCGCCGAGGAAAAACGGTCTCCGCGGCGTGCGCGAGACCACTTCCGCCCATTGGTTCCACGCCGGCGGCTGGCGGTCCTTGAAGAAGAAATCCAGCGCTTCGTGCGCCCGCTCGCGCCAGCCCAGGCGGACGAAGGTGCCGACCGTGCGCAGCTCGTATGGCGTGTAGTCCTTCCATTCGCGGGCGCCATCGCGCCGTTGGACGAACTCGCGCCAGTAACGCTCGAAGGTATTGTGCAGCAGGTCCTGCGGCAGCGTGTCCTGCTCGCCACCCGGTGCCAGCGCGATGGTGGTCGACGTCGCATCGAAATCGCCCAGCTCCGCCGCACCGGGAATGAAATCGATGCCGTGTTGCTTGGTCGCGATGGCGATCGAAGCGTACAGATCCGCGCCGAACGCATCGCGCGAGGCGGCGAAGCGTTTGGCATCGTCGCCGCGCCCAAGCCAGTTCGCGATCTCGACCGCGTCCTTGTAGCCGCGCAAGGCCCAGAAATCGTCCCAGTACGAATGCATCGGCTTGGCCGAATAGCCTTCGTGGCTGATCGAGGCCGGCATCAATCCGAAGAACGCCGGGTTCTTCGCGCGGTTCGCATCGGTGCGCTCGCTCAGCCGCAATTCGTCCATGTACTTCACCGCGCCGACCACGTGCGGCCACATTGCCTCCAGCAAGGCACGGTCGCCGATGTAGCGGTATTGCTCGGCAATCGCGTAGATCAGCTCGCCGTGGCTGTCGTTCTCCGGCACCGGATCGCTGCCGCGGTCATCGACGCAGCAAGGCACCTTGCCGCTGGCGAACTGGTACGGCGCATACCAGCGCAGGAAGTTCTCGGCCACGTCTTCGCGGCCCATGCGCAGGAGGCCTTCGTTGATCATCGCGCCGTCGCGGATCCACGCCCGCGCATACGAGCGCGTGCCCGGCTGCAGGCGTGGGCCGACGCGACTGATCAGCATGTGGGCGAGCGAGGTGCGCAAGGTGTCGACCACGCGCTGGCCCTGCGCGGGCACTTCGATCTGGATGCGGTCGAGTTTGGTTCGCCACTCAGCGGCAACTTGCGCCTGCAGGTTCTCGACCAGGGGCGGTGGCGGCGGCGGTCCTTCTGCGCGTCCACTCAGCAGGCTGCGCCAGTCGACCTCGCGGCTCTCGCCCGGCTGCAATCGCAACGGATAAAACAAGGCAGCGGACGCCAGCCCGGACGTGTCGAGCACGTGGTCGTCGTGACCCGGAAGCAGCGAATTCGGGCTCGACTCACCCTCGCCGAAAACCCAACCCCAGTCGATCTCGCCAATTCGTCGCAGGAAGCCGCCATGGTCGAAGGTGGACGCGATGCCTCCCATGCTCTTCTGCGAAAACTGCACGAGCCGCCCATCGACCACGAAGCCGCCTTCCCGCGCTGCGATCGTCTTGATCGGGCTGAAGCCACCCGTGGTGTTCAGGAATTGCGATGGCGGGTTGACCTGTAACGGCCTCGCCGCCAGCACCAGCACGTAGTCGCGCGGCACGTCACCGGTATTGGTCAGCCGATAGCGTCCGTGCAACTGCGAATGCGCCTGCGTGCCGCTAGCCAACGCGGTGATGTCGAGCTTGAATCGGGGATGCGTCCAGTGCACCGACGGAATCGGCAGATAGCCATCCTGCAGCGACTGGGATGATTCAACGTCTGCCCACGTCACCAGCGTGCCATCGGCCACCACGAAGGGCTCGATGCTGAAGCCGCCCTTGGAGAGTTCGATCGCGCCGTCCTCGCCGATCAGGCCTTGTTCGCGGCCGCCGTCGATGCCGACGATGGTCCAGTAGGGTTGCTCGCCGGAGAATCCGCGGGGCCAGGTGCCGCGTGGTGCGCGCGCTGCAACGGCCTTGAGGAAATCGTTGGTCGTGGCGCTGAACGCCAGCGGCTGGATCTCGACGGACTCCAGCTTGGGTCCGCCCGGTTTGACCGGCGTCACCCGCAGGTAGCGTGCGTCCTCTTCCGGCAAGGCGATGAAATCCTCGCCGCCGTCGCTGGCTTGCACCTCGCGCGCGATGCGCCAGGCCTTGCCGTCATGCGACAGCGCTACCGTGTAGTCGCCCGCACGCGCGCCGCCGCTCCAGCGCAGGATCGCGCCGCCGATCTCGCGCGGCTTCCCCAGGTCGTACACATCTCCAGACTTGTCGCGTCGCAAGCGTCCGGTCAGCGACGAACCATCGTCCACGGGAAGTTCGTGGAACGACAATTCGTCGATGCACGCGCTGCCCTTGCCGCCACCCTTGCCAGCACTGATCGTCAGCTCGAAGCTCTCGGTGGCGCGGAGTGTCTTGTCGGCGGTCGGACCCCAAGCGAAATCGATCTGCCGTTTCCTGCTCCTCGATGCTGTCCATGTGGATGGCAACACGGCATTCGGCTGATTGCGCCACCAGACGTTGTCGCCACTGGCATCGGCCAGCTTGATTTCGACGTTGTTGACCGGTCCGTCGCCGCGCAGGAAATAGCGGAACTCGTAGTTCGCCGGATAACGCAGCGGCAGCAGCCGACGCGCCACCGCATAGCCGGAGACGCCATTGAAGTCGTAGTCCAGGCACAGCGCTTTACCTTTCGCACCGTCCACCTGGCGCAGCGTCGCACTGACGCTGTCCGAAGCGGTGGCGTTCCACGCGGAGAGGTCGTCGAAGCCGTCGAGCAGTCGCGCCTCCTGCGCATGCGCCGCAGGCACCAGCAGCAACAAGGCAAATGCGAGTGGCCTCACCCCTTCACGCTCCCGACCAGAAGTCCCTGCATGTAGTAGCGCTGCAGCGACAGGAACAGCAACAGCACCGGCAGCACGGTGACCACCGAGCCGGCCATCATCAATTCGTTGTCCTGCACGTGTTCGCGCGAGAGGCTGGCCAACGCGACCGGCAGCGTCTGCAGCGACTGGTCGCTGAGCACGATCAACGGCCACATGAAGTCGTTCCATGCGCCGAGGAAGCTGAAGATCGCCAGCGTGACGAGTATCGGCTTCAGTACCGGCAGCACCACCTGCCAGTAGATCCGCCACTCACCTGCCCCGTCGATGCGCGCGGCATCCAGCAGTTCGTCGGGAATGCTGCGCGCGTACTGGCGCACCAGGAAGATGCCGAACACGCCCGCCAGCCCCGGCACCATCGCGCCGGCATAGGTATTGACCAGGCCCATCTGCTTGAGCAGCAGAAACAGCGGCATCATCGCCACCTGGCCCGGGATCACCATCACCGCCAGCAAGCTGCGGAAGACCTTTTCGCGGCCGGCGAACTGCAGTTTGGCGAAGGCATAGCCGGCCATGGTGTTGAGCAACACCGACACCAGCGTCACCGCGATCGACACCATCAGGCTGTTGGCGAAATAGCGGCCCATGCCGGCGCGCACGAACAGCTCGCGATAGTTGTGCAGGGTCGGATCGGCCGGCAAGAAGGGCGGCGGGAAATGGCTGGCCTCGCCCGGCTGCATGAACGAGACCGACAGCATCCACACCAGCGGGAACAGGCTGAGCACGGCCAGTGCCAGCAGCAGGCCGTTGACGATCGCGGCGGCGAGCCTGCGGTTCATGCGCTCACTCCACCCCGCGTTTGCGGGCCAGCCACAGCAGGCCGCTGGTGATGCTCGTCATGATCACGAACAGCAGGAACGCGACCGCCGATGCATTGCCCAGGTTCCACCACTTGAAGCCTTCCTCGTACATCAGGTACAGCACGCTGACGGTGCTCTGCAGCGGCCCGCCCTGGGTCATCACGTAGGGCTCGGCGAACATCTGGAAATAGCCGGCCATGGTCAGGATGCCGACCAGCAGCAGCACCGGCCCGAGCATCGGCAGGGTGACATGCCGGAACTGCCGCCATCCGGACGCGCCATCGATCCGCGCCGCTTCGTAGAGGTCTTCCGGGATCGCCTGCAGGCCGGCCAGGAAGATGATCATGTTGTAGCCGAAGTTCTTCCACACCGCGAACAGGATGATGGTCGGCATCGCCCACGCGGGATCGCCCAGCCAGTCCACCGGCGCGATGCCCAGCGACGACAGGCCCCAATTGACCATGCCGTACTGGGTATGGAACAGGTAGCGCCAGATCACCGCCACCGCGACCACCGTGGTCACGACGGGTGCGAACAATGCCGTGCGGAAGAACGGACGCATCCTCGCCACCTTCGCGTGCAGCAGCAGTGCCGCACCCAGCGAAGCGGCGATCGACAGCGGGACGCCGACCAGCACGAAATAGAACGTGTTGCCGAGCGCCTTCCAGAACAGCGGGTTTTGCAGCAGCGTGATGTAATTGCCCAAGCCGACGAAGCGCAGGTTGCCGATGTCGGCCAGTGCGTAGATATCGAAGTCGGTGACGCTCAGTGCAAGCGCGGCCAGCACCGGCACGCCGAAGAACAGCGCGATCACCAGCAGCGCCGGCCCGGCGAACAGCCAGCCTGCGAGCCGCGTGTTCACTGCTTGGACTCCGCGGACTTGTGGTCGAGCATCCAGCGACGCTTGGCGAGGATCGCATCGGCGCGGCGGTCGAGTTCGGCGGCGGCCTCGTCCACGCTCACGCGATGGTTGGCCAATTGCTCGCCGACGATGCGCATCTCCTGCGCGATGCGTTCCCACTCCGGCACTTTCGGCGCCGGCACCGCACGTTCCAGCTGGTCGCGGTATGCGGCCGCATACGGATCGTTCGCCAATGCCGGCGATGTCGTCCACGGCGAGCGCCGCGGCGGCAGGTCGCCGGTCAGTTCATGCAGGCGCAATTGCTGGGCGGGTTCGGACAGGAACGCGATCAGCTTCCACGCCGCGTCCT
>JAVWUU010000076.1:0-12527 GCA_036666995.1 Thermomonas sp. | reverse complement strand
GATGCCGGGTCGCCTCGGCGCCGAATATGTCGACGAAACCAGCCAGAAACGCCATCCGGTGATGCTGCACCGGGCCATCGTCGGTTCGATGGAGCGGTTCATCGGCATCCTGATCGAACACCATGCCGGTCATTTCCCGGCATGGCTGGCGCCGGTGCAGGCGGTGGTCATGAATATCACCGACGCCCAGGCCGATGCTGTCGCCGACGCCCGGAAAACCCTTGCGAATCAAGGCTTCCGTGTGGTTTCCGATTTGCGGAACGAAAAAATCGGCTATAAGATTCGCGAGCACACGCTGCAACGCGTGCCGTACCTGCTCGTGGTGGGGGACCGCGAGAAGGAAAACGGGATGCTTTCGGTGCGCACGCGGGGTGGGGAAGACCTCGGCAGCATGTCCGTCGAAGACTTTGCCACGCGTTTGCGTCAGGAGCAGGCCGGCTGATCCCAGCCGACCGCTCGAAGCCGGCCACGATTCCGGAATCGTGGCCGATCCGGCATCCAACGATGCCACTCCATTGGAGATCGCAACATCAGTACCACCGACACCAAGCAAAACCGCAGGAACCAGGAAATCCGCGTCCCGCGCGTCCGGGTCATCGGCAGCGACGGCGAGATGATCGGCGTGCTCACGCGCGATGAAGCGCTGCGCATGGCCGAGGAAGAGGAACTCGACCTCGTCGAGATCCAGCCGAACGCGGATCCGCCGGTCTGCAAGATCATGGACTTCGGCAAGTTCAAGTTCGAACTGCAGAAGAAGGCCAACGAAGCCAAGAAGAAGACCAAGCAGGTCGAGATCAAGGAAGTGAAGTTCCGTCCGGTCACGGACGAGGGCGACTACCAGATCAAGCTGCGCAAGATGCGCGAATTCCTGGTCGAAGGCGACAAGATCAAGGTCAACATCCGTTTCCGTGGCCGCGAGATGAGCCACCAGGAACTGGGCCGTGAGATGGCCGCGCGGATCGAGACCGATCTCGGCGAGGACATCATCATCGAATCGCGCCCGCGCCTGGAAGGCCGGCAGATGGTGATGATGATCGCGCCGAAGAAGAAGTAACTGCCGCTCATCCGGCGCTTTGCGCCACCTTCTCCCCGCATGGCGGGGAGAAGAGGCTCCGCAAGAGCCTGATTTCGCAAGGAAAGATTGCAAACCCGGGATCGGCCCGCCATAATGCGCGGCCCGGTTCGCCGGGTTTGTTGTTCAGTGGCACCCAGGACCCGCCTTGATCCGTTCCGGATCAAAGGCTTACCCACCGGTCAGGCAGGATGGAAAGTGTGGTCGCGCCGCAAGGCAACGCCGCCGCCTAGGCCAGTTCTAGATTTCGCAAGGATTCCCAATGCCCAAGATCAAGACCAATCGGGCGGCGGCCAAGCGCTTCCGGAAGACCGCTTCCGGCAAGTACAAGTGCGGCCACGCCAACAAGAGCCACATCCTCACCAAGAAAGCGACCAAGCGGAAGCGCAACCTGCGGCAGACGAACCATGTTCGTGCCGAGGACGCGGGCCGCCTGGACCGCATGCTGCCGTATTTGTGAGGAGATAAGACATGGCACGAGTCAAACGTGGTGTAACGGCGCGCGCGCGCCACAAGAAGATCCTCAAGCAGGCCAAGGGCTACTACAACGCACGCCGCAAGGTGTTCCGCGTTGCCAAGCAGGCCGTCACCAAGGCCCTGCAGTACGCCTACATCGGCCGCAAGCAGAAGAAGCGTCATTTCCGCACCCTGTGGATCGCGCGCATCAACGCTGCCTCGCGGGCGAACGGCCTGAGCTACAGCCGTTTCATGAACGGCCTGCTGAAGGCTGGCATCACCCTCGACCGCAAGGTGCTGGCGGACATCGCCGTGCACGACGCGGCGGGTTTTGCGGCCCTGACCGAAAAGGCCAAGGGCGCTTTGACGGCCTGAGCCGTCACTCCACAGCAGTTGTAGCGGCGGCCTCGGTCGCCATCACGTGGGGAAGGGCGCAAGTCCTTCCCCATGTTTGTTTATGGGGCACCAAAACGACATGAGCGACATCGAATCGTTGTCCACCCAGTCGCTGGCCGACATCACGGCGGCGAGTACGCCGGATGCGCTGGAAGCCTTGCGCGTGGGCCTGCTCGGCAAGAGCGGCAGCATCACTGCTCAACTCAAGGCGCTCGGCGCATTGCCAGGCGACCAGCGCAAGGCCGCCGGCGAGGCGATCAACCGCGCGCGCGATGCGATTTCCGACGCACTGTCCGCACGCAAGGCCGCGCTGGACGATGCCGCACTGGACGCGCGCCTCACTGGCGAAACCATCGACGTCACCCTGCCGGGTCGCGATGCCGCCCGCGGTGGCGTGCATCCGGTCAGCCGCACGCTGGAGCGCATCACCGAGATCTTCGGCCGCCTTGGCTACGAACTCGCCGACGGTCCGGAAATCGAAGACGATTTCCACAATTTCGAGGCGCTGAATTTCCCGCCGCACCATCCGGCGCGCGCGATGCACGACACGTTCTACTTCCCGGATGGTCGCCTGCTGCGCACGCATACCTCCGGCGTGCAGGTGCGCTACATGCAGGATCACCAACCGCCGCTGCGCATGATCGCCGCCGGCAAGGTCTACCGCAGCGACAGCGACCAGACCCACACCCCGATGTTCCATCAGGTCGAAGGCCTGCTGGTCGACGAGCACGCGAGCTTCGCCGACCTCAAGGGCACCCTTGCCGAATTCGTGCGCGCGTTCTTCGAGCGCGATTTCGAGATGCGTTTCCGCCCGAGCTATTTCCCGTTCACCGAGCCATCCGCGGAAGTCGACATCGCCTGGCAGCAGGCCGATGGCAGTACCCGCTGGCTGGAAGTGCTGGGCTGCGGGATGGTCCATCCGAACGTGCTGCGCAACGTCGGCATCGATCCGGAGAAGTACACCGGCTTCGCCTTCGGCCTCGGCGTCGAGCGCTTCGCGATGCTGCGTTACGGCGTGGACGACCTGCGCTCCTTCTTCGATAACGATGTGCGCTTCCTGAGGCAGTTCGCTTGATCGTCATTCCGGCGAACGCCGGAATCCAGCTCTTCGATTGATCAACGCAACAACTGGATCCCGGCGTTCGCCGGGATGACGCAAGCAAAGGATTCACGAATGAAGTTCTCCGAAAACTGGCTGCGCCAGCACGTCAAGACCTCGGCCACGCGGGACGAGCTCGCCGCGACACTGACCGCGATCGGCCTGGAAGTCGAAGAGATGACCGTGCTCGGCGACGCGCTCGACGGCGTGATCGTCGCGCGCATCGTCGAGTGCGCGAAGCACCCGGAAGCCGACAAGCTGCAGGTCTGCCAAGTGGATGCCGGCAATGGCGCGATGTTGCAGATCGTCTGCGGCGCGCCGAACGCGCGTCCGGGCCTGGTTGCGCCGCTGGCGACGATCGGCACCAGGATCGGCGAGCTGACGATCAAGGCCGCCAAGCTGCGTGGCGTCGAATCCAACGGCATGTTGTGCTCGGCGAAGGAGCTGGGCCTCGATGCCGATGCGTCCGGCCTGCTCGAGTTGCCGGCGGATGCACCCGTCGGCGCGCCGCTTGCCGAGTACCTCGGCTTGCCGGACGCCAGCATCGAGTTGAAGTTGACCCCGAATCGTGCCGATTGCTTCGGCGTGCGCGGCATCGCCTTCGACGTGGCCGCCGCGACCGGTTGCGAGGTCGAGCCGCTCGAGACTGCCGCAGTGCCGGTGCAGGGCGACGCCACGATGCTGGTCGAGCTGGAGGCGGGCGAGAAAGTGCCGCGCTTCGCCGGCCGGGTGATCGAAGGCGTGGATGCGACGGTGGCGACACCGGTGTGGATGGCCGAGCGCCTGCGCCGCAGTGGCGTGCGCCCGATCAGCTTCCTGGTCGATGTCACCCAGTACGTGATGCTGGAACTCGGCCAGCCCATGCACGCGTTCGATCGCGATGCCTTGCAGTCGCCCGTCGTCGTGCGACACGCGCGCTCAGATGAGCAGGTAAAGCTGCTCGACGGTCGCACCGCGACGCTGGACGAGGATTTCCTGGTGGTCTCCGACAGCACCGGGGGCCGCGCTGCGCGTGCGGTCGCGCTGGGCGGGATCATGGGTGGCGAGGACACCAAGGTCGGCAGCGCGACCCGCAACGTGTTCCTGGAAGCCGCGCACTGGATCCCGTCGGCGATCATCGGCCGCAGCCGCAAGCTCGGCCTGCACACCGATGCCGGCCACCGCTTCGAGCGCGGCGTCGATCCGGAATTGCCGCCGATCGCGATCGAATACGCGACGCGGTTGATCCTGGACGTCGCGGGCGGCGTGGCTGGCCCGATGATCGATGTGCTGCGCGCAGGCGACATGCCGAAGCCGCAGTCCGTCGTGCTGCGGCGCGAGCGCGTGGCGCGCGTGCTCGGTGTACAGGTGGCCGATGCGGACGTCACCCGCATGCTGGGTGCGCTCGGCCTTGGCGTCGAATCGATGGAGGCTGGCTGGCGCGTGGTCGTGCCGACGCGGCGCTTCGATATCGCGATCGAGGAAGACCTGATCGAGGAAATCGCCCGCATCCACGGTTACGACGCAATCCCGACCACGTTGCCGGGCGGCGCCACGCGCCTGGTGTCGCCCAGCGAGACCCGCAGCAGCGAGCATGATGCGCGTCGGCAACTGGTCGCGCGTGACTACCTGGAAGCGATCAACTACGCCTTTGTCGATGCCGACCTGTTGGCGAAATGGCAGCTCAGTGACGGTGGCGTGGCGCTGGCCAACCCGCTGAGCGCCGAACTCGGGGTGATGCGCACGCGCCTCCTGCCTGGACTCGTTGCTGCGCTGGGCCGCAATGCCGCCCGCCAGCAATCGCGGATCCGCCTGTTCGAGATCGGCAAGACCTTCGCTGTGTCGAACGATGCGCCGGTCGAGACGCGCCGTATTGCCGCCGTGGCGTGCGGCGATGCTGCGTCGGAGCAGTGGGGCGTGGGCGCGCGCAAGCTCGACTTCCACGACCTCAAGGGCGATCTGGACAGCCTCGCCGCATTGTCGAACGCGCCGCTGGAGTATCGCGCGTCGGCCGAACCGTTCGCGCACCCTGGACGCTCCGCGGACGTGTATCGCAACGGTGCATGCATCGGCTGGATCGGGCAATTGCATCCGCGCCTGCAGCAGGCGCTCGACATCGATGCCGAGGTCTACGCCTTCGAGCTCGAACTCGATGTTCTGCTGGCCCGTGCCTTGCCGCGCGCTACGGCCTTGTCCAAGTATCCGTCCGTCCGCCGGGATCTCGCGTTCGTCGTCCCGGAAGCGGTGTCCTGGGATGCCATGCGCGCGACCGTCAGGCAGGCCGCGGGCGAGGCCCTGCGCGAGCTCCGGCTGTTCGACCGCTACGCCGGAAAGGGCGTGGAAAACGGATTCAAGAGTCTCGCCATGGCCTTGATTTTGCAGGATGAATCACGCACCCTGATCGACCGCGACGTGGATGGCGTGGTGGCCAATGTGGTCGCCGCGCTGGGGTCGGAACACGGCGCGGTTATCCGGAGCTGAAGGGGACAGCAATGGCGTTGACCAAGGCGGAAATGGCGGAACGCCTCTACGAGGACGTGGGCCTGAACAAGCGCGAGGCGAAGGAATTCGTCGATGCCTTCTTCGACGCATTGCGCGAAGCGCTGGAGCAGGGCCGCCAGATCAAGCTGTCCGGGTTCGGCAACTTCGACCTGCGCCGCAAGAACCAGCGCCCGGGCCGCAATCCCAAGACCGGCCAGCAGATCCCGATTTCCGCGCGCACCGTGGTCACCTTCCGGCCGGGTCAGAAGCTGAAGGAACGCGTCGAGGCCTACAGCGGCGCCAGCAGCATGGGAGCCGCCGCGCATGCTTGATCCGGGCAGCAACCGCGAACTCCCGCCGATCCCGGCGAAGCGCTATTTCACCATCGGTGAAGTCAGCGAGCTGTGCGACGTCAAACCGCACGTGCTGCGCTACTGGGAGACCGAATTCCCAAGCCTGGAGCCGGCCAAGCGCCGCGGCAACCGTCGCTACTACCAGCGCCATGACGTGCTGATGGTGCGGCAGATCCGCAGCCTGCTGTATGAGCAGGGCTACACCATCGGTGGCGCGCGGCTGCGCCTGGAAGGCGAGGGCGCGAAGCAGGAATCCGCGCTGAGCAACCAGATCGCCAAGCAAGTGCGCATGGAACTGGAAGAAGTCCTGCAACTGCTGAGGCGCTAAAGCGCAACCGCAGCGGTTACAATTATCGGGATGTCGGGGCGTAGCGCAGCCTGGTAGCGCATCTGCCTGGGGGGCAGAGGGTCGTCGGTTCAAATCCGGCCGTCCCGACCAATTCCAAGTCCGGTATTCACCGGCAACAGCAAAAACCCGCCATCAGGCGGGTTTTTCATTTGCGCGAAGTGTTGTCGACGTGCGTTGTCAGCTTTCGCGCGCCGGTGGCGTGAACGGGATGCTGTCGGGCGCGACGGCGCCGCCGCTGATGATGAAGCTCATGGCCTGGTCCACGGTCCAGTCGGTCGGGGTCATTTTCTCGACCGGCACGATTTCCAGATAGCCCGAGGTCGGGTTGGGCGTGGTCGGCACGTACACCGCCGCGAGTTCGCGGCCGGTGCCCTGTTCGCGGATCACCCGGGTAACGAAACCGATCGACTTCATCTCGGCATGCGGGAAATCGACCAGCACCACGCGCTGGGTGCCGTCGGGCTTGGTCTGCAGGATGTCGAGCAACTTGCGCGCGCTGCCGTAGATCGTGCTGGCCAGCGGGATCCGTGCCACCAATGCTTCGAACCAGCCAAGCAGGCGCTGGCCGATGACGCGACGGGCCAGCCAGCCGACCAGCAGGATCGCCACCACCGTCGCCACCAGTGCGATCGCGTTCTGCACCCAGGGTTCGACCAGCCAGCCCAGCGCCTGCGGACTGCTCGCGGCGATGCCCTGCAGGCTGGGGCCGATCAGCGGTTTGCTGAGGTCGCCGAGCAGCACGAACAGGAACTTCACCACCACCCAGGTCAACCAGAGCGGCAGCAGGGTGAGCAGGCCGGTCAGGAACAAGCGTTGCAGGCGGTGGCCGAGCGTTGGGGGAGTCGACATCCGCGCATTCTAGGCGTGGATGCCGCTGCTGCCGAGCGTCAGTCGGCGCGCACCAGGCGGATGCCGACGTCCTCGAAGCCGCGGTTGGCGTCGAGCGCGCGCGGCTTGCCGCTGGCCATGCGTTCGCTGCACTGGCGGTTCGCGCACAGGGTCAGCCAGCCGGAGACCGGGGTGGTGGGCTGCGCGCGCACTTCGCCCGCACTCGGCAGGCGGTAACGGCGCTGGTCCTGCGCACCCAGCCACGCGGCGTAGGCCTGTGCATCGGCCGCCGACACGCAGACCACCGGCCTGCGGTCGTTGCCGGTGTTGTTCCAGCTGCGCTTGCGGCCGAACACGCCCTTGCCGCATTCCGCAGGGGTACGCCCGGTGCCGTTGGCGAAGCGGGCGTAGTCGGCGCGACTGACGGTGATCGTCACCACCGGTGCGGGTGGTGTGGCCGGTGTCGCATTGACAACAGTCGCCGCGGCGGCGGCGGGTGGCGCGGACTTGCCGGCAACGTCGACGCGCGCGAGCAATGCGCGAGTGCGCAATGGATCCAGGTCCAGCCAGCGGGTGTCCGTCAGCAACTGACGTGCTGCGGTTGCGTCGCGCTTGGCCAGCAATGCCTGCAGGCGTGTATCCAGCGCGGCATCCAGGCGCTTGCGCAACAGGGCGATGGCACTGCCTTCCCCACCGCGGCGGCTGTCGAGTTGGCGCGCGCGCTCGAAGGCGGTACGCGACAGCGCGATGTCGCCGGCGCGCAGTGCCCGGTCGGACGCCTCGGCGAGCGCATCGAACAGTTGCGCGGTGAGCTGCTGGGTCTGCGGATGGGTGGCATTGACCCGCCACGCCGCATCCAGACTGTCCCAGGCATTCGCATTTGCGGGCGACAGCAGCTGGCCGTCGCGCATCTGCTGGCCCGCGTTGGCGAGGTAAGCCGCCAAGCCTTCCGTGTTGCCTTCGCCTTCGCCCATGCCGGTCATCAGTCCGGTGCGCGCATCCGCCTGCGGCGACGGCAACCCACCGCCGGCGACCCCGTTGGTGGCGCTGTCCGGGCCTGCTGCGCGGATCACGTCGCTCTCGATCGGGTAGAAGCGCGCGGTGGCGATGGCGACGATGGCCAATGCGGCCGCGGCCAAGGCCCACGGCTTCCAGCGCATGCCTTGCTTCGCGGGCAGGGTGGCTTCGCTGATGGCCGGCACTTCCACGGCGACGAAGGCCTTGCCGGCGCGCGCTTCCAGCTGGTCGAGCGCGAGCAGCATGTCCTGCGCACTGGTGTAACGATCCTCCGCGCGCTTGGCCATGGACCGGTCGATGAAGCCCTGCCAGTGCTTGAGTACGGCGGGCAGGCGCGGGATCGGATCCTGCACGTGCTTGAGCGCCATCGACAGCGCGTCGGCGGCGTTGTACGGCAGGCGTCCCGTCAACATTTCCCAGGTCAGGACGCCGATGCTGTACAGATCGGCGCGGCGGTCGACTTCGGTGCCGCGCGCCTGTTCCGGCGGCATGTAGGCGGTGCTGCCGACCGCCAGCCCGGCATTGGTGAGGCGCGGGTTGCTGCCTCGCCGCAGGGCGATGCCGAAGTCCGCCAGCATGGGCCGCTCGACTTCGTCGAACAGCACGTTCTCCGCCTTCACGTCGCGGTGCACCACGCCGCGGACATGCGCGTAATCCAGCGCCTGCAGCAGCGCGCGGATGATGGCGATGACCCGCGGCTGGTCGCCCTGCAGCTTGCGCTGCGCAAGGTGGCCGCGCGGCAGGAACGGCATCGAGTAGAACGGCAGGCCCTCGGCGGTGCGCCCGACCTCATGGATGCCCACGATGTTCGGATGCTGCAGGCGGGCGATGGTGCGCGCCTCGTTCTCGAAGCGTGCGCGGCTGACCTCGTCGGCCAGCGCTTCCGCGAGCATGACCTTCAAGGCGACCTTGCGATCCAGCGATACCTGTTCCGCCAGGTACACGATGGACATGCCGCCTTGCCCGATCACGCGGGTGATGCGGTAGCCGTCGACTTCAGGATGCGCGTTGGCGGACAAGCGAGGCTCCGGTGCGGTTGCGGCCCGAGCATACGAGGACACGCCCGCCGATGGAACCGGTCAGCGTCCCGGTTTGCGTCGCACGTACAACTGCTTGCGCGTGCGTGCGACCAAGTCGCCCTGTTCATCCAGCACGTCGGCATCGAACCAGCGCAGCACCTTGTCGCCGTTCGCTGCGGCTGCGCGCAGCTCGTCGAGCACCGCATCGTCCAGTTCGAAAACGGCGTGCACGGTACCGCGCCCGGGCTTCACGAATTCGATCTCGCCGGCCTTGTCCCAGACGAAGTAGTCCGGGCCCAGGCAGTGCAGCATCGGGATCATCCGGAACGGATCGGTCATGGCGAACAGGCTGCCGCCGAAGTGGGTGCCGACGAAGTTGCGGTTCCATGGCCGCGAGCGCAGTTCGACGCGCACCCGGCGCCAATCGGGCGAGATCTCGGTGACATGGATACCCGTGAACAGGAAGGGCGGCCACAGGTTCATGCCGTGGCGCACGGTGCTTGGCTTCATGGCAAAGGGCAGAATACGGGGGGAGCGCAACATCCCATACGGATGCGTATTGAGCAAGCAATGGCCCAGGTGAATGACGAATGCCGCAACTGCGGTGCCGCATTGGCAGGCGAGTATTGCGCTGCCTGCGGGCAGCGCCGTTTCCGTGCGAATGACCGGCGGATGGCGCACCTGCTGGGCGAAACCTTCGATGCGCTGACTGATTTCGATGGGCGGATCTGGCGCAGCCTGCGGGCGGTGCTGCTGCAGCCGGGGCTGATTGCGCGCGACTGGATCGACGGGCGGCGTGCGCGATGGGTCTCACCGATCCGCCTGTTCCTGCTCGCCAACCTGCTGTACTTCTTCGCGCCCGGGCTGACCGACCTCAA
Source organism: Thermomonas sp. (assembly GCA_036666995.1). Classification (GTDB taxonomy): domain Bacteria; phylum Pseudomonadota; class Gammaproteobacteria; order Xanthomonadales; family Xanthomonadaceae; genus Thermomonas. The sequence goes on along the minus strand of JAVWUU010000076.1, from coordinate 2,600 downwards.
CCTGCCGTTCCACAATCAGGTCCGCGGTGCGATCTATGCGGAGTTCGCCCCGGAGACATGTAAGGCGCCAGCGACCGCCTGGAGATGCGCATCCCTTGGGCAGCCCCACAGCGCCGTGACCGGCCAGGTGATGCGGTCGATCCTGCTGCGGGAGCGGGATCGCGCCGGCGGGCGCGGTGAGGCGTTCTCTCTGGTTGACGTGGAACAGCGCTACAACGCCAGTGCGGACGCCGTCGGCAAGTTGCTGGTGGTGCTGCATGTCCCGTTCATGGCGCTTGCGCTGTTGCTGTGCACCTGGCGAAGTCGTCGCTACTACGCCGAGCATTTCGTGGCGGCGCTGGGCATGCTGACCTTCGTGCTGCTATTCGTGCAGGTGGTGATCAAGCCCGGTGCATGGCTGTATGGCCGGGCATTGCAGGCGCTGGGGCAGGCCGGTAACGGCATGCCGATGCTGGCGCTCACCGGTTCGCTGCTGGTCTATGCGTGGTACTTCGCGGCCAGCTGCCACCGCTGCTACGACAGCCGCTGGCCGATGGCGATGCTCCAGGGACTCGCGGTATTCGTCGCGCTGGCGGCTACCAATGTTTGGATCTACCGGCCTGCCCAGTTCCTGCTTTCGCTTTGGGCGATGTAGCCGCAATCAAACCAGCAGCAGCGAGGACATCTTCCTTCTATAGCGGCTCACCAGGTCGGCATCCTCGACCACCCGGAACGCGTCGATCAGCGACTTCTTCGCCAGCTGGTCGCCGTACGCGCGGTCGCGCTGCAGCATCTCGATGAAGTGCTGCAGGCCGGCTTCGGCATCGCCTGCGACCAGTTCGCGCACGCCGAGCAGGTGGCGCGCACGCAGGTCGGCAGGATCGGCGGCGATCGCGGCCTGCAGCACCTCGACCGGCGGCGCCTCCTTGAGCAGCGACGCAAAGCCGAGGCGTGCGCGTGCCTTGATCGTGCGGTCGTCGGTGGCCAGGTTCGCCGGCAGGCCGTCGAGCAGGTGTTCGGCTTCGGTTGCGGCACCGGTTTGCAGCAAGGCCAGGGCCAGGTCGAGCTTGAGTTCTGACTTGTCCGGCTCGGCTTCGATCGCCTTGCGCAGTCGCATCACCTCGGCGTGCGGATCGACCGGCGGTGCGGCGATCTCGGCGCCGGGCGCGTCCTCGACGGGCGCTGCAGGTTCGATGCCATGGTGCTTGAGGAACTCGCGCAACTGGCCTTCCGGCAGCGCACCCGGAAACCCGTCGACCAGTTGCCCGCCCTTGACCAGCATCACCGTGGGCACCGAACGGATCTGGAAGGCGGCACCCAACTCCTGTTCCTTGTCCACGTCGACCTTGGCCAGCACGAACGCACCGTTGTACTCGGCGGCGAGCTTCTCGAGCAGCGGGCCCAGGGTCTTGCACGGCCCGCACCAGGTTGCCCAGAAATCGACCAGCACCGGGGTCTCCAGCGAGGCGCGGATCACCGTGTCTTCGAAGGTGGCGGCAGTGGCGTCGAACACGTGCGGGGTGGGGGTGTCGGTCATGGCGGGCTTTGTCTTTGCGATGCCGCCGAGATGGCGACTGGCGCGCAGGTTAGCAAGTCGATGTAAAAAATACTTGACATCGGAATTCCTGAATGTAAATTTCACCGTACATTTGGTCTGGTGGAGGTGACATAGATGGCCCTGCCTTCTGCGCGTACCCGTCTGATCCTGTGGCTGCTCGCTGCAGGCATCGGGCTGGCGCTGTTCTTCACCGGTGAGTACCGCGATCTCGACCTGCCGCTGGGCTGGATCGGCACGGTCCTGTTCGTTGCGGCGACATGGTTCAGCGTCGATGCCCTGTACCGCGTGCCGCACAGCGAAGATGAAGCCATGGTCGCGCCGGGCGAGTGGCAGGCGTGGATCGGCGTGGCCTTCGTCGGCGCGATCATCGGGGCCAGCCTGCTGCAGGCGGACGTGTTCCTGCCACAGGTGCCGATCGGCCAGAACCCGGAGACCAACAACGTGGGCCAGTCCATCGGCACGCTGTTCGTGGCCTGGCTGGTGTTGGCGCATGTGCTGAAGCAGCGCTGGGCGGGCAAGGTGCTCGCCGACGAGCGCGACGCGCAGATCGAATTGGCGGCGAGCCAGTGGGGACGTGGCGCGACGGCATTCTTCGTCATCGGCATCGCGGTGTTGCTCGGCTTCAGCGACACCGATCGCCTGCGCGAGTTCAGCTATCCGTTCATTGCGCAGATGCTGATGCTGTCGCTGCTGTGGGGGCTGTGGTTCGACCAGCTGATCGCCGCGATCCTGTACTGGCGCGACCGCAGGGCGGTGCGGCAAGCCGAAGGTGGCGTGTGATGCAGGCCGCGCCGGATTCGATCGTCGCGATCCACCCGGTACTGGCCGCGCGGGATGTCGCCGCGTCGGTTCGCTTCTACGGCCTGCTCGGTTTCGTGCTGGCGTTCCGGGACGATGCCGATGCGCCGAGGTACGCGGCGCTGCAGCGCGACGGTGTCGAACTGCATCTCCAGTGGGCCGATACCGGGCAATGGATCGAGGGCCTCGATCGCCCGGCTTGCCGTTTCCTGGTCGCGGATGTCGACGCCTTGCATGCGCAGTTCGTCGCATCCGGCGCGATCAA
>JAVWUU010000075.1:0-12657 GCA_036666995.1 Thermomonas sp. | reverse complement strand
CTTGCTGCGGAGACCTTGCGGGCACTGGCACCGGTTTACGCGCATCCCGCGCTGGGCACGATTCGCGTCGTCAGCGACGGGTCGAAGACCTGGTTCGACGCCGGCGGCTGGCGCACGCAGGTCGCGTCGGTCGCCTCGGATGAAGGCATCGTGCTGGAATCGGTCACGCCCGGTTCGGCGGGGTTCCGCTTCAAGGTATCCACGGTCGAAGGCGCGCGCGCATTGGTGCTCGACGACGGGCAGCGGTCGTATACCTTCCTGGAAGAAACGCCGGGCGTGCGCTGAACTGCGCGCTGCCTGTCATGTGACCACCTTGCTTCCGTCGCGAGGCAAGGCGGCGGGTTCAGTCGCTGGCATCCAGCGCGGCGATCACCTCGCGCCCGTAGCGTTCCAGCTTGCTTGCGCCAACGCCGCCGATGCCGGCCAGCGCATCCAGGTCGCGCGGCGATTCCAGCGCAATGCTGCGCAAGGTCGCGTCATGGAAGATCACGTAGGCCGGCACGTTCTGTTCGCGGGCGATGCCGGCGCGCCACTCGCGCAGCGCAGCGAAGCGCGCGGTGGCGTTTGCAGTGAGCTCGATGACGGGCGCGATGGTGCGCTTGCCGTCGTCCTTGCGTTGGCGCTTGCGTTCGCGCGCGGGTGGCTCGGCGCGCAGTTGCAGGGTGTGTTCGCCGCGCAGCAATGGAGTCGCCGCGGCGGTCAGGCGCAGGGCGCCGTGCGCGTCCAGGTCGGTGTCGAGCAGGCCGTTCGCGACGAGTTGCCGGAACACGCTGCGCCATTGGCGTGCATCGAGTCCACCGCCGATGCCGTAGGTGCTGACTTCGTCGTGCCCGAACTGGCGAACCTTGGCGGTATCCGCGCCACGCAACACGTCGATCATGTGCGCGGCACCGAAGCGCTGGCCGGTGCGATAGACGCAGGACAGCGCCTTGCGTGCGGCCTCGGTGGCATCCCAGGTTTGCGGCGGTTGCAGGCAGTTGTCGCAGTGGCCGCAGGCACCCGCATGCGCTTCGCCGAAATAGGCGAGCAGGGTCTGCCGACGACACCCGGTGGATTCGCAGTAGCCGATCAGCGCGTCGAGCTTGCCGTGCTCCAGCCGCTTGCGTTCTTCGCCGGCGTCGCCATCGCCGATCATCCTTCGCAGCTGCACCGCATCGCCCAGGCCGTAGGCCAGCCAGGCCTCGGAGGGTTCGCCGTCGCGACCGGCGCGACCGGTTTCCTGGTAATAGCCTTCCAGCGATTTCGGCAGGTCGAGGTGGGCGACGAAGCGCACGTCGGGCTTGTCGATGCCCATGCCGAACGCGATCGTCGCAACCATCACGATGCCGTCCTCGCGCAGGAAGCGCCGCTGGTGATCCGCGCGCGTCGCAGCATCCAGGCCGGCGTGGTATGGCAACGCGCGCAGCCCGCGGCCAGCGAGCAGTTCGGCGGTCGCATCGACCTTCCTGCGCGACATGCAGTAGACGATGCCGCTGTCGCCGTGATGCTCGTCGAGGAACTCGAGCAACTGCGTGCGGCTGTCGTCCTTGGCGACCACGGTGTAGCGGATGTTGGGGCGGTCGAACGAGCTGACGAACTGGCGCGCATCGTCCAGCGCCAGCCGTTCGACGATCTCGCGGCGCGTCGGCGCATCCGCGGTGGCGGTCAGCGCGATGCGCGGGATCTCGGGCCAGCGCTCATGGAGCATGGTGAGCTGGCGGTATTCGGGGCGGAAATCGTGGCCCCACTGCGAAACGCAATGCGCTTCATCGATGGCGAACAGCGCGATCGACGCGCGATCGAGCAGGGACAGGAAGCGCGACGTCAGCAGGCGCTCTGGCGCGACGTAGAGCAGGTCCAGCTCGCCATCGAGCAACTGCCGCTCGACCTGGAACGCGTCATCGGCGCCGAGGCTGGAATTGAGGAAGGCCGCGCGCACGCCGAGCTGGCGCAGCGCCTCCACCTGGTCCTGCATCAGCGCGATCAGCGGCGAGACCACGATGCCGGTGCCATCGCGCAACAGTGCGGGCAACTGGTAGCAGAGCGACTTGCCGCCGCCGGTCGGCATCAGCACCAGCGCGTCGCCGCCGGCAACGATGCAATCGACGATTTCCCCCTGTTCGCCGCGGAATTGGTCGTAGCCGAAGACGCGGCGGAGTTGTTCGAGGGCGGTGTCAGGCATGCGACAAGGGTAGCAAGCAGCAGCAGGCGACCCGCCCGCAATGCGCTTCGGAGCGGCGCGTGCGTTCAGTGCCTGCGTGGTGCGCGTGGATCCGTCAGGCCTTCGCCTTGGCGATGCGCTTGCGCGGCGTGGCGCGCGTCTTGCCGATGGGGCGTGGCGGGGCTTTCCTGCCGGCGACCGCGGCCACCGTGCTGCCAGCCTCGTCGCCGTGCAGGGTCATCAGCGATTCCATCAGCTGCTCATCCGAGCTCGAGCAGACGCCGAGCAGCAGCACTTCCTCGCAGCCCTCGGCGGCGATGTAGGCATGACCCATGTTGGAGTCGATGTACACCGACTCGCCGGCCTCCAGCACGATCGGATCGTAGAACTCGGTGTGCACCTCGGCACGGCCTTCCAGCACGTGGATGTATTCCTCGCCGGAGTGATGCACCAGTTCGCCGAATTCCTCGATCGATTTCGCGCGGACCCGGGTCAGTACCGGGATCATCCGCTTGCGGCGCAGTTCCGGGCACAGGTAGTAGTAATCGTAGTTGTCGGTGTTGACGCGGATCGCGTCGGCGATGCGGCCGATGCTGCGGCGCGCGGTGACCGGCGGTTCGGCGGCGACCTCGTCCTGTTCGGCGAACAGCTCCGACATGCGCAGCTTCAGGCGCTGGCTGAGCTGCAGCAGCTTGTCGTAACTCAGGGTGAGGCGGTCGTGCTCCACTTTCGAAAGCGTCGACAGCGGGATGCCCGACTGCTCGCTCATCTGCTTGAGGGTCCAGCCCTTGCGCGTGCGCAGGGAGCGCAGCAAGCCGCCGATGGTGGGGTGGGGCGATGTCATCCGTTCCGGCTCCTTGGCCCGCTGGCCATGCGGCATGCCGCCGCAGGGCCATCATCGCCTCAGCGGGCCTGCTTGGGGAAGGGTGGCCCGGATCGGCGTCTTTGCCGTTGACAATTCTCTGATTAGGATCATTATCACCGAATCAGGATCATCCGCCGGGCCGGGCACCTGATCGGAATGCGAGCGCGGCCTGGCGACCAACGCCACCAAGGCCCTCTGCGGAGGGTGGAGACCCGCACGATGCGCCCGATTCGCACCCTTCTTGCCGGCATCCTGTCCATTGCCCTGCTTGGTCCCGCGCTGGCGCAGACACCCGCGCCGGCGGTGCCGGCCATGCCGATCCCGGTCGCGGCACCGACGGTACCCGCCGACAAGCTCAACGCCGCCGACCTGGAAGCCTGGCTGGACGGCCTTGTGCCGTACGTCCTCGAGCAAGCCGATGTGGCCGGCTCGGTGGTGGTGGTGGTGAAGGACGGCCAGGTCTTGCTGGAAAAGGGCTACGGCTATGCCGATGTCGCCGCCAGGACGCCGGTCGATCCGCGCAGCACGTTGTTCCGGCCGGGCTCGGTGTCCAAGCTGTTCACCTGGACCGCGGTGATGCAACTGGTCGAGCAGGGCAAGCTCGACCTGGACAAGGACGTCAACGGCTACCTCGACTTCCATATCCCGGCGTACGAAGGCAAGCCGGTCACGCTGCGCAACATCATGACCCACACCACCGGCATGGAAGAGCAGATCCGCTGGCTGATCGCCACCGATCCCAAGGCGGTTGCGCCACTCGCCGACGCGCTCAAGCACTGGGTGCCGGAGCGCATCTTCGCGCCGGGCACCACGCCCGCGTATTCCAATTACGCCACCGCGCTGGCCGGTTACATCGTCCAGCGCGTGTCAGGCGAGCCGTTCGATGCCTATATCAAGCGGCATATCTTCGATCCGCTGGGCATGCAGCATTCAAGCTTCAGCCAGCCGCTGCAGCCGGCGTTGCTGGCGCAGATGGCGAAGGGCTACATCACCGCTTCCGATGGCAAGCCGCAGCCTTACGAACTGATCAACATGGCGCCCGCGGGCAGCCTGGCCGCGAGCGGGTCGGACATGGGCCGCTTCATGATCGCGCACCTGCAGGACGGCGAATACAACGGCGCGCGCATCCTCTCGCAAGCCACCGCGGTGCAGATGCACAGCACCGCGCAGGCGTCGGTCGGCCCGCTCAACCGGATGATGCTGGGCTTCTACGAGACCACGGTGAACGGCCATCGCGCGATCGCCCACGGCGGCGACACGATGTGGTTCCACAGTGACCTGCAGCTGTTCCTGGACGACGGCATCGGCATCTACGTGTCGACCAACAGCGCCGGCAAGGACGGTGCCGCGCGCAACGTGCGTGCCTCGCTGGTCACCGGCTTCGCCGACCGCTACCTGCCGTTGAAGGGCGAGTTGCCGGCATCGACCGTCGATGCCGCCACTGCCAAACTGCATGCGCAGCAGGTCGCCGGCGCGTACATGAGCAGTCGCCGGCCGCAGTCCAACTTCATGTCGATCCTCAACGTGGCCGGGCTGGTCAAGGTCGTCGCCAACGAGGACGGCTCCATCAGCGTGCCGATGCTGACCAAGTTCAGCGGCGTCCCGCGCAAGTGGCGCGAAGTGAGTCCGTACGTGTGGCGTGATGTCGATGGCGGCGATCGTCTTGCCGCCGACGTGGTCGACGGCCAGGTGACCCGCTTCAGCGTGGACGGGCTGGCCGCGATCATGGTGTTCCAGCGCCAGCCCGGCTGGGTGTCGCTGCTGGTGCCGCTGGGCGTCGCGTCGCTGCTCGCGTTGCTGCTCACCGTGCTGGCCTGGCCGATATCCGCGCTGGTGCGTCGCCACTATGGCCTGCGCTATGCCTTGACCGATGGCGACGCGCGCACGCATCGCGTGGTCCGCATCGCCGCGCTGCTGGTGCTGGCCTCGGTGCTGTCGATCCTGTGGCTGGTGGTGTCGATGATGTCCGACCTCAACATGATGACGCCTGGCATGGACGGCACGGTCATCGCCCTGCGCGTGTTCGCCTTGGTGATGTTGCCGCTGGGCGCGCTGGTCGGCCTGTGGAATGCGAAGAACGTGCTGGCCAGCCGTCGCTCGAAGTGGGCGAAGCTGTGGAGCATCGTGCTGGCCATCGCCTTCCTCTCGCTTCTGTGGATCGGCCTGCGCAGCCACCTGATGGGCTTCACCGCCTACTACTGACCCCCTGGTGGCGGTGCCGCGCAACGCGGTGCCGCCTCTTTTTTTCCTTTGCGGGGAGCCCGCCATGTCGTCCATGCCACGCCTGCGGCTGTCGCTGCACAACGAGCCGTTGCCGCTCGCCCAGCCGTTCCGCATTTCCGGCTACGTGTTCGAGGCGATGCCGGCCACGGTGGTGACGCTGGACGACGGCGCGCATGACGGCCGCGGCGAAGCCGCCGGCGTCTATTACCTCGACGATGTGCCGGAGCGCATGCTCGCCACGCTGGACGCGCATCGCGATGCGATCGAAGCCGGCCTGACCCGCGAGGATGCGCGCGCGTTATTGCCGCCGGGTGGCGCGCGCAATGCGCTGGACTGCGCGCTGTGGGAACTGGAAGCGCGGCGCGCGGGCGTGCCGGTGTGGCAACTCGCAGGACTGCAGGGCGTGCGTCCGCTGCTGACCACCTTCACCGTCGGTGCGGATGAACCGTCGGCGATGGCCACGGCTGCCGTTGCGTATGCGCAGGCGCGTGCGATCAAGTTGAAGCTCACGGGCGATGCCGAACTCGACATCGCCCGCATCGCCGCGGTGCGCGCCGCACGTCCCGACGTCTGGCTTGGCGTGGATGCTAACCAGGGCTACGTGCCCGACACCTTGCAGCGCCTGTTGCCGGCGTTGGTGGCGCAGCGTGTCTCGCTGCTCGAGCAACCCTGCCGGCGCGGCTTCGAGGCCGACCTCGACGGCATCGACCACGTGGTGCCGATCGCCGCCGACGAAAGCATCCTCGACCTCGCCGAACTCGAAGAACGACATGCGTACTTCGACGTCATCAACATCAAGCTCGACAAATGCGGCGGCCTGACCGAAGGCCTGCTGATCGCGCGGCGCGCGCGCGAACTCGGCAAGCAGGTGATGGTCGGCAACATGTGCGGCACCAGCCTGGCCGCCGCACCGGCCTTCGTGCTGGGGCAGTGCTGCGACGTGGTCGACCTGGACGGGCCGATCTTCCTCGCGCGCGATCGCACGCCTTCGGTGCATTACGAAGACGGCATGGTCAGCTGCGGCGACGACGTCTGGGGCCCGGCGCGGGCCGCGACCGCGTGAGCACGCACGCAGGGAAGACCTGGTTCGGCCAGCCGCGCGGGCTGACCATCCTGTTCCTCACCAACATGTGGGAGCTGTTCTCCTACTACGGCATGCGCGCGCTGCTGGTCTACTACATGACCAAGCAGCTGCTGTTCGCGCAGGAAAAGGCCTCGTACGTCTATGGCCTGTACACCGCGATGGCGTACTTCACGCCGATCCTGGGTGGCGCCATCGCCGACCGCTGGCTGGGCAAGCGCAATGCGGTGATCCTGGGCGGCAGCATCATGGCGCTGGGCCATTTCGCGATGGCGTTCGAGCCGCTGTTCTATGTGGCGCTGGCCACCATCGCGCTGGGCAACGGCCTGTTCCTGCCCAGCCTGCCCAGCCAGATCAATGATCTGTACGCGGCGGATGATCCGCGGCGTGGGCGCGCCTACAACGTGTACTACGTCGGGGTGAACATCGGCGGCTTCCTGGCACCGCTGGTCTGCGGCACCCTGGGCGAGGTCTATGGCTGGCACTACGGCTTCGGCGCCGCCGGCATCGGCATGTTCCTGGGCCTGCTGATCTACATCTTCGGTCGCGACTACCTGCCGCCCGAGTTGCCACGCAAGGCGGTTCCCGTCGCAGCGCCGGGCAGCGCGCAAGGCGGTCGCGGCCAGGTCTGGTTGTTGCTGGTCGGCGTCGGCATCGCCGCCACCATTTTCCGCGGTGCGTACGAGCAGATCGGCAACACCTTGCCGCTGTGGGTGGACAGCGCGGTGGATCGTGGCTGGGGTGCGTTCCAGATTCCGATGACCTGGTTCCTGTCACTGAATCCCTTGTTCGTCATCGCGATGACGCCGCTGCTGCTGGCGCATTGGCGACGACGCGCCGACGCCGGCCGAGACATCTCGCCGGCGCGGCGAATGGCGATCGGTGCGCTGATCGTGGCCTGCGCCTACGTGCTGCTGGCGGCGATCGACGGGATGTCCGGCGGCGCGCGTGTTGGCTGGCCATGGCTGGCGCTGTTTTTCCTGGTGCTGACATTCGGCGAGTTGTGGATCCTGCCGACCGGCCTGGGCCTGTTTGCGAAGCTCGCGCCGCCAAAACTGGGTGCGACCACGGTGGCCTCGTGGTTCCTGGCGATCTTCAGCGGCAGCCTGCTCGCCGGCTTCGTCGGCACGCTGTGGACGCGCATCGGCCACGCGCCGTTCTTCCTGCTGCTGGCCGCGCTGGCGGTGCTCGCGGCGATGTTGCTGTGGTGGCTGGACCGACCGATCCGCCGCCACGCCTGAGTCGTGCCCGCAGGTCCAGGCAGGCGAAACACTGAATGCGCCGGATCCGCAAAAATTCTCCGAATTCGTTGACAATTCTCCAATCAGGATAAATAGTCCCCACAGGGATCAATCCGGCCAGCCTCGCCAACGAGGTGGCCTCCATCGATGCGCCGTCGCCATTCCGGGGAGGAATCCATGCACGCGTCCACATCCAACAGGCCGGCGCACCGTTCGCCGCTGTCCCTCGCCATCGCCATGGCGCTCGCCCTGTCCGCCGCGCCAGCGTTCGCGCAGGACGCCGCCAGCCAGGAAGCCGCGACGCAGGACGCGCCCGAGAAGACCACCGAGCTGAAGGCGGTGATCGTGACGGCCAACAAGCGGCCCGAGGACGTGCTCAACGTGGCGTCCTCGATCAGCGTGGTCGGCGAGCAGCAGATCGAGAGCCTCGGTGCCGGCCAGCTCACCGACTACGCGGCCTACGTGCCCGGCCTGCAGGTGGCGTCCAACGGCACGCCGGGGCAAACCCGGGTCAGCCTGCGCGGCATCGCGCCGCTGTCGTCCGGCGCCACCGTGGGCACCTACATCGACGACAGCCCGGTCGGCTCCAACGGCATCTACCAGGCCGCGACGATCTTCATGCTCGACCTGCTGCCCTACGACATCGAGCGCGTGGAAGTCCTGCGCGGCCCGCAGGGCACGCTTTACGGCGCCGGTTCGATGGGTGGCCTGCTGAAATACGTGACCCGCGCGCCCGACCTGTCCAACAGCGAATTCCGCATCGGCGGCGGCGTCTCGTCGGTCACCGACGGCGGCACCGGCAACAATTTCCGATTGGGTGCCAACCTGCCGCTGGTCCGCGACAGCCTGGCGATGCGCCTGAGCTATTCGCGCAACAACCAGCCCGGCTACATCGACAATTCGCTGAGCGGCGAGGAAGACATCAACGACGTCGCCCAGACCAGCGCGCGGGTGGCGCTGATGTGGCAGGGCGAGGGCGTGAACCTCAAGTTCACCGCGATGCGCCAGAGCATCGACAGCGACAACAACGCCACGGTCTCGCTGGATCCGGCCAACGGCGAACCGCTGGATGGCGAGTTCGACCACCTGGTCTACGTCGATGCGCCCTTCAGCAAGGACGTGGACTACTACGCGGCCACGCTGAGCTGGGACCTGGGCTGGGGCGACTTCACCTCGGCCTCCGGCTATTCGAAGATCGATACCGCGCTGCGCCAGGACGTGACCGTCGACTACGGCCGCTTCACCGACCTCGGGCTGGGCCTGTCGTTCCCGGGCGCGTCGTATTTCGACACCGGCCTGGACTTCACCCAGTTCACCCAGGAATTCCGCCTGGCGTCCAAGGTCGGCGGGCGCTTCGACTGGCTGGTCGGCGCGTTCTACAGCAACGAGAAAGGCGACAACCGCCAGCACATCCAGCTGACCCAGCTGGATGGCAGCGCCTTGCCGGATCCGTTCGAGGACATCGCCGGCGACCTGGCCACGCTCAACCTGCCGACGAAGTTCAAGGAACTCGCATTCTTCGCCAATGGCTCGTTCAAGTTCACCGACCGCTTCAAGGTCGGTGCCGGCGTGCGCTACGCGAAGAACGACCAGCGCTTCAGCCAGGACGTGACATCGGGCCTGCTGCTGCCGGTCGGCTCGTCGCCGAACGCATCGAAGGAGGACGTGTTCACCTGGAGCCTGGCACCGCAGTTCCAGCTCACCGAGGACAGCATGCTCTACGCGCGCGTGGCCACGGGCTACCAGCCGGGCGGTCCTAACGTGAAGCTGCCGGGCGTACCGGATCAGGTCGATTCCTCCACCCTGACCAATTACGAAGTCGGCCTGAAGTCGAAGTTCCTCGACAACCGCCTGCAACTGGAATTGGCCGCATTCCGCATCGACTGGGAAGACATCCAGGTGATCGCGACCTTCGACGGCGCCAGCGGCCTGGTCAACGGCGGCACGGCGCGCAGCCAGGGCCTGGAGTTCTCCGCACTGTTCCAGGCCAGCACCGACCTGCAGCTGGGTTTCAACGCCGCGTACACCGATGCCAACCTGACCGAGGATTTCCCGACCCTGGTGGTTGCGTCGGGGCCGTACATCGTCCATCAGGTCAGCGGGCTGGGCACCGACCGCATGCCGTACACGCCGAAGCTGTCCTTGTCGCTGACCGCGGATTACTTCATTCCGCTCGGCGGCAGTGGCTGGGAAGCGCACCTCGGCGGTGGCTATCGCCGGGTCGGTGATCGCGTGGCGGGCACTACCGAGCGCCAGGAGATCTACGACGCCGCCACCATGACCCTGCTGCAGAGCCAGGCCACGCTGCCACTGAAGCTGGACAGCTACGGCGCGCTCGACCTGTATGCCAGCGTCTCCAACGACCACTGGTCGATCCGCGCCTACCTGAAGAACGCCGGCGACAGTCGAGCCTATTCCACCGTCAGCGCGCACCAGAACCAGCTGACCGATGTGGTCGAGGAACTGGTAGCCGCGCCGATCCAGCCGCGCACCTTCGGCATCGAATTCGACTACCGCTTTTGACCTGCGGTCGCCCGTCGGCGCACGCGTCGACGGGTCGCTGCCTCCCCAACTGTCCAGCGAGGCGACATGACCGAGCCACGCCCCTTCGCGGCACAGGCCCTGGCCCTGCCGGGCCCGTACCTGCTGTTCCTCGGCGACACGGTGGAACCGGGGTATGCCAAGACAGCGTTCGGCCTGCGCGACTGGGCGCGCGAGCGCTGCGTGGGCGAGTTCGCCGTGGCCGGCGCAACCGTCAGCACCGGCCTGCCGGCGATGACGCCCGTCGAGGCGCGCAATGCCGGTGCACGCGCACTGGTGATCGGCGTGGCGAATGCCGGCGGGTTCATCCCGCCCGCATGGCAGGCGGCGCTGGTCGAGGCGATGGAAGCGGGCCTGGATATCGTCAGCGGCATGCACATGCGCCTGCGCGAGATCGACGCGGTGCGCGACGCCGCCGACCGCCTGGGTCGCCGGCTGGTCGACATCCGCCAACCGCCGGCCGGCATTCCCGTCGGCACCGGCCGCAAGCGCAGCGGCAAACGCCTGCTCACCGTCGGCACCGATTGCGCGCTGGGCAAGAAATACACCGCGTTGTCGCTGGCGCGTGCGTTGCGCGGTCGCGGGCTGGATGCCGACTTCCGCGCCACCGGCCAGACCGGGATCATGATCGCGGGCGGTGGCATGCCGATGGACGCGGTGGTCGCCGATTTCGCCGCCGGCGCGGCGGAGCTGCTGTCGCCCGATGCAGGCGCGGCGCACTGGGACGTGATCGAAGGGCAGGGCTCGCTGTTCCATCCCGCCTATGCCGGGGTTTCGCTGGCATTGCTGCACGGCAGCCAGCCCGACGTGGTGGTGGTCTGCCACCAGCCGGGCCGCACCCGCGTGCTGGGGCATCCGGGTTACGACCTGCCGAGCATCGACGAGACCATTGACCTGACATTGGCGCTGGGCCGGCGCACCAACCCGGCGATCCGCTGCGGCGGCATCAGCCTCAACACGGCGCACCTTTCGCAGGCGGATGCGGACGCCTTGCTGGCCTCGGAAAGTGCGCGGCTCGGCTGCGCGGTGGCGGATCCGATCCGCGGCGGCGCGGCCTTCGAGCGCTTGGTCGACGCCTGCCTGGCATGAGCGCGGCCACGCCTGGCTGGTTCCAGCGCTACCTGCTGCCGGGATTCGTATTCCAGGCGGCAGTGATCGCAGGCGGCTACGCCACCGGGCGCGAGCTGGTGGAATTTTTCCTGCCGGCGGGTCCATGGGGCGGCCTGCTGGCCATGGCGGTGAGCATGCTGGTGTGGAGCGCGGTGCTGATGGTCAGTTTCGAACTGGCCCGGGTCACGCGGGCCTACGACTACCGTTCGTTCTTCAAGGTGCTGCTCGGCCGCGGCTGGTTCCTGTTCGAAATCGGCTACTTCGCGCTGATGATCATCATCCTGGCGGTGATGGGTGCAGCCGCCGGCGAGATCGCGCACAGCCTGTTCGGACTACCGAAGCTGGCCGGCTCGCTGGGAATGATCGCCGCCACCGGGCTGATGCTGGTCTGCAGCAGCAACGTGATCGAGAAGTTCCTCGCCGTGTCGGTGGGCTATCTGTACTTGGTCTACTTCGTGTTCCTGGTCTGGTGCGTGATCGCGTTCGGCGACCGCATCGAAGCCAACTTCGCGTCGGTACAGGTCGCCGACAACTGGTTCACCGCGGGCGTCAGCTATGCCGGCTACAACGTCGCCACCATTCCCGCGGTGCTGTTCTGCATCCGCCATCTGCGCAGCCGTCGCGAAGCGCTTGCCGCCGGCGCGCTGGCCGGCCCGCTGGGTATGCTGCCCGGCGTGGTTTTCTACATCGCGATGATGGGCTACTACAGCGAGATCGGAGCCGAGGCACTTCCCTCTGCATTCCTGCTGGGCAAGCTGCAGGCGCCGTGGTTCGAGTGGGCGTTCCAGATCGCGGTGCTGCTGACCCTGGTGGATACGGGCGTGGCCTTGCTGCATGCCATCAACGAACGGGTTGCGAAAGCCTACGAGGAACGGCAGCGGCCGATGCCGCAGGCGCTGCGGCCGGCGCTCGCCGTGGGCGTGATGCTGGTCGCGGTGTACGCCGCGACCGCCCTCGGCCTGGTCGACCTGATCGCCAAGGGTTACGGCACGCTCACCTGGCTGTTCCTGGCGATTTACGTGATGCCGTTGATGACGTGGGGCGTGTGGTTGCTCTGGCGCCGGCCCAAGCCCATTGACCCTGATGTCCGCTAACAAACGTGTCCGGGAGTTCATGATGGTTTCGATTGCGAAATGGCGGCGGATCCTGGTGCTTGCAGCAGTTCTTTCGATGACGGCCGCTGCATGGGCCGAAGTGCCGGCGAATTTCGATGCGCGCGTGGTGGAAGCCATGCGCAAGCACGACGTGCCGGGCATGGCGATCTCGGTGGTGCAGGACGGCAAGATCGTGCTGGCCAAGGGCTACGGCGTGCGCCGCATTGGCGATGCTGCGCCGGTCGATGCCGACACGATCTTCCCGACCGGCTCCACCGGCAAGGCCGTGACCGCGGCCGCGCTGGCGATCCTGGTCGACGACGGCAAGCTCGACTGGGACGACAAGGTCATCGACCACCTGC
>JAVWUU010000074.1:0-12659 GCA_036666995.1 Thermomonas sp. | reverse complement strand
GCTCGCTTTCCGGGTGGTTGATGTTGTTCGGCAGGATCGCGCGGCCGCGGGCGATTTCGTCGCGCACGAATTCTGGCGTGATGAACTTCTGGATGCTGGCGCCAAAACTTTCGCCGGGATGCTGCTTCAACAACAACGCGTCGCGCACCGCGTCGAGGCGCTGATTCTCGCGGATGGCGACGTATTCCATCTCCGGGGTGATGATGCCCTTGCGCGCGTAATGCATCTGGCTGACGTTGACGCCGGCCTTCGCAACGCGCGGCAGGGTGCGATTCGGGAAGCGCACGCTGGCCAGCTTCGGATCGTGCTCGCGGCCGCGACCGAACGCGGAGCTGAGCTGCGGCAGCAACTGCGTATCGCCGCGCTCCTCGATCCACTTCGCGCGCAGCGCGGGCAGGCCGACCGAGAGATCGATGCGCGCATCCGGATCGGTGTACGGGCCCGACGGGTCGTAGACGGTGATCGGCGGATTGGCCTCACCACCGAACAGGGTCGGCGTCTGCGTCTGCGCGATTTCGCGCATCGCCACGCGGATGTCCGCGCGGGAGCCCTCGACGAAGATCTTGCGCGAGCCCGGGATCGGCCGGGTCACGGATTCGGAGAGCTGCCCGGTCTGCTGCAGGAGGTCGGCGGCGGGCTTGGGAATGGCATTCATCGGCATCGTCCAGTCACTCGGCCGCGAAGGAGTCGCGTGCCAGAACGAAGCGAAGGCGCAGCCATGCCATGGGCGTGCTGCGAAGCTTCCCTACGCCGGTCTGAACCGGATCAGGTTCGAAGGGTCTGTCTCAACCAGGGACCAGCTCGGCCCGCGGTACCCCCGCTTCAGGGCGAATTAGACCACAGCACCCACGTGGCCGCTCATGGCTTGAGGGCGTGGACCGCCGCGGCGTGCTCCGAGACCACCTGCAGGGTCGACGCGTCGCTGTCGAACAGCGAAAACAGCCCTTGCGCTTCCTGTGGCGGATCGCCGGTGAACGGGTCGCCGGCCTTCCACATGAAGTCGGCGTTGGTGGTGCGCCCGCGGCCGCCCCAGGCCCAGAAGTTGGAACCGGCGATGGCGTCGCCGGCCTGCATGCGCTGCAACAGGCGGTCGTAGATCGC
Source organism: Thermomonas sp. (assembly GCA_036666995.1). Lineage (GTDB taxonomy): Bacteria > Pseudomonadota > Gammaproteobacteria > Xanthomonadales > Xanthomonadaceae > Thermomonas. Next base: position 11,558 of record JAVWUU010000074.1, on the reverse strand, counting down.
GCGATAGAAACGATCCCGTGCGACCGTGCCCGAGGCCGGATCGTAGGAGCCACCATCGCGGTTCAGGCCGAACTCCGACAGCACGATCGGCTTGCCCAGCTTGCCGGCGGCGTCGATGTGTTGGTCGATGTACTCGAGCGAGGTCTTCAAGCCGGATTCGAGCCGCGCCGCCGGATCCTTGTGGTCGATCCAGCTCCAGTTCGACGGCCACAGATGGAACGTCAGGTAATCGACGTTCGGGCTCTTGTGCGCCTGCAGGAACAGGTCGAGGTCGCCGATCGAGCCCATCGCGCCTTCGCTGCCGGTGCTCACCAATTGTTTCGGTGCAAGGCCGTGGATGTAACCGGCGGTCTTGTCGATCCACGTGTCGTAGGCGGCGATGTTGGCGCGACCGCCGTCCTGGCTGCCGGGGCGCGGCTCGTTGGCCAGCTGCCAGGACATCACCGTCGGGTCATCGACATAGGCGACGCCGCTGATGCGATTGGTGCGACCGATCACCGCGCGGATCGCATCGCGATAGATCGCCTGCGCCTTCGGCAGCGCGTAGAAGCGCGCCGAGTGCTGCATGAAGCCGTTCCAGTCGCCGGTGGTGTCGGGATCGGACAGCGGTTCGCCGGTGGCCCACGCCACGTACTGCGACATGCCGCCGGACCATTGCCAGAAATTGTTGAGGTAGAGCACCGCCTTCATGTCGCGCTTGCCCATCTCGACCAGCAGATAGTCCAAGCCCTGCAGCATCTTTTCGTCGTACTCGCCCGGCGCGGTCATGATCGCGGGACGCACCGCGCGCTTGAACGCGCTCGCTTCCGACATCGCGAGCACGCGCAGGTTGTCGATGCCGGCCGCCTTCAGCTGGTCGAGCTCCGCGCGCAATCGTGTGCGATCGCCAATACCGTCAGGAGCACCGAGATACGCGCCGTACCAGAAGTTCGCGCCCGCAAACCGGTACGGCTTGCCGTCGATGGTGAAGCGTGTGCCTTCCACTTTCACGAAGCCGGACTGCGTTTTCGCTGGCACAGGCGCAGCGGGCGCGACATCAGCGGCCGAAGACCGCTCGGCGCAACCGGCAAGCAACAACGCGAACGACAGCAACAAATGCAAGGGACGCATGGACGGGCCCGCCTGATCACCAGATCGCACGATAGCCCAGCACACGCGCCATCAGTAGCCGCGATCAGCGCATGGCAGGCGCGCGTTTCGTGATACCTCGCGGCGCGACCTCAGATGCCGTCGAGCATCGCCTTGTTGCGCACCGCGCCCTTGTCGGCACTGGTTGCCAACAACGCATAGGCCTTCAAGGCAGTGCTGACTTTGCGCGGGCGCGGTTGAGCCGGCTTCCAGCCCTTCGCGTCCTGTTCCGCGCGGCGGCTGACAAGCTCATTGTCGGCGACCAGCAGGTCGATCGAACGGTTCGGGATGTCGATGCGGATGCGATCGCCATCGCGGACCAGGCCGATCGCACCGCCGGCCGCCGCTTCCGGCGAGGCATGCCCGATCGACAACCCCGAGGTGCCACCGGAGAAACGTCCGTCGGTGAGCAGCGCGCATTGCTTGCCGAGCCCTTTCGACTTCAGGTAACTCGTCGGGTACAGCATCTCCTGCATGCCCGGCCCGCCCTTCGGACCCTCGTAGCGGATCACCACCACGTCGCCGGCCCTGACCTCGTCGCCAAGGATGCCGGCGACCGCCGCGTCCTGACTTTCGTAGACGCGCGCGTTACCTTCGAAGACGTGGATGGATTCGTCGACGCCGGCAGTCTTCACCACGCAGCCATCCACCGCGATGTTGCCGGCCAGCACCGCAAGCCCGCCCTCCTGCGAATACGCATGCTCGACGCTGCGGATGCAGCCTTCCGCACGATCGACATCCAGCGAAGGCCAGCGCGTGGCCTGGCTGAAAGCGACCTGGGTCGGGATGCCGGCCGGGCCGGCGCGATAGAACGTCGCGACCTTCTCATCGTCGACCGTCGCGACATCCCACTTCGCGATGGCATCGCCGAGATTCGATGCGTGCACGGTGGCGACATCGACGTGCAGCAAGCCGCCACGCGCGAGCTCGCCGAGGATCGCCATGATCCCGCCCGCGCGATGCACGTCTTCGACGTGGTACTTCTGCGAATTCGGCGCGACCTTGCACAATTGCGGCACGCGCTTCGACAGCCGGTCGATATCTGCCATGCCGAAGTCGACCTCGGCCTCCTGCGCGGCGGCGAGCAGGTGCAGGATCGTGTTGGTCGAGCCACCCATCGCGATATCCAGGGTCATCGCGTTCTCGAACGCCTCGAAGCTGGCGATGCCGCGCGGCAGGGCGCGCGCATCTTCTGCGCCATACCAGCGATGGCAGAGTTCCACCGCGGTGCGCCCGGCCTGCAGGAACAACTGCTCACGATCCGCGTGCGTCGCCAGCACCGTGCCGTTGCCAGGCAGCGACAGGCCCAATGCTTCGGTCAGGCAGTTCATCGAGTTGGCGGTGAACATGCCGCTGCAGGAACCGCAGGTCGGGCAAGCGCTGCGTTCGACCACGGCAACCTCTTCATCGGAGGCATTTGGATCCGCAGCCATCACCATCGCGTCGATCAGGTCGAGCTTGTGGCCGGACGTGGTGCCATCGGCGAGTTTGGTCTTGCCGGCTTCCATCGGCCCGCCGGAGACGAACACCGTGGGGATGTTGAGCCGCAACGCCGCCATCAACATGCCCGGGGTGATCTTGTCGCAGTTGGAGATGCACACCAGCGCGTCCGCGCAATGCGCATTGACCATGTACTCCACCGAGTCCGCGATGATCTCGCGGCTGGGCAGCGAGTACAGCATGCCGTCGTGGCCCATCGCGATGCCGTCGTCGACGGCGATGGTGTCGAACTCCTTGGCGACGCCACCGACGCGTTCGATCTCACGTGCGACCAGTTGCCCGAGATCCTTCAGGTGCACGTGCCCTGGCACGAACTGGGTGAACGAATTCGCGATGGCGATGATCGGCTTGTGGAAGTCGCCATCGGTCATGCCGGTGGCGCGCCACAGCGCGCGTGCACCGGCCATGTTGCGACCGGCGGTGGAGGTCTTCGAACGATACTCGGGCATCTGCGTGGGGCTTCGCGAATCGGCGTGGCGCGCTGGAAGCCTTGATTCTGCTGCGTTTCCACCGTTTCAGGTGCAACCGTCCTTCATGCGAAATCGGCATAAGCCGACCTGTTGACACCACCGCGTGGCGCGTGGTCTTCTCGCCGCATGTTGCAACGCCGCACATCGCCGACGAATCCACCGACCGCCTCCGCGGCGTCGATTCTCGTACTCGTCCTTATTACCTCGCCAACAGGTGCGGGACGATCCGGCGCGTAAGCAGAAACACAACGCCAGAATCGCAAACCCCGCACCGAGAGGTGCGGGGTTTTTCGTTTCTGGGCACGGAAAAAAGCAAACGAAGACCACCGCACCACCACCGAACCCAACCCAGGACAGACGCAATGACCAGCACCAGCAAGCCCCGCATCGCCATCGTCGGCTACGGCAGCCAGGGCCGCGCGCATGCGCTCAACCTTCGCGACTCCGGCTTCGACGTCACCATCGGCCTGCGCCCGGGCGGCCCGACCGAGCTCAAGGCGAAAGCCGACGGCTTCACCGTGAAAACGCCGGCGGATGCGGTCAAGGACGCGGAGATCGTCGCCATCCTGACCCCGGACATGGTGCAGCCGCAGCTGTACGGCGAAGTCATCGAACCGAACATCGCCAAGGGTGCCTGCCTGTTGTTCGCGCACGGTTTCAACGTGCATTACGGCCAGATCACCCCTCGCGAGGATCTCGATGTCGTGCTGGTCGCGCCGAAGGGTCCGGGCGCGCTGGTCCGCCGCGAATACGAGATCGGCCGCGGCGTGCCGTCGGTCTACGCGATCCACCAGGATCGCAGCGGCAATGCGGAGCAGTTCGCGCTGACCTACTGCGGCGGCATCGGCGGCGCGCGCCAGAACGCGATCAAGACCACGTTCAAGGAAGAAACCGAGACCGACCTGTTTGGCGAGCAAGCGGTGCTGTGCGGCGGCGCGACCAAGCTGGTCCAGGCCGGCTGGGAAACCCTGGTGGAGGCCGGTTACCAGCCGGAAGTCGCGTACTACGAATGCCTGCACGAGCTGAAGCTGATCGTCGACCTGTTCTACGAAGGCGGCATCACCCGCATGCACGAGTTCATCAGCGAGACCGCGCAGTACGGCGCGCTGACCCGCGGCGATTACATCGTCGACGCCAATACCCGCGCGCAGATGAAGAAGGTGCTGACCGAGATCCAGGACGGCACGTTCGCGCGCCAGTGGATCGCCGAATACGCCGCCGGCAATGCCAACTACAAGGCGATGAAGCAGGCCGACCTGGACCACCCGATCGAGGAAATCGGCAAGAAACTGCGCAGCAACATGAAATGGCTGTCGACCGCACCTGCCGCAGCAGCGAAGCCCGCTGCGGATGCGCAACCGCAGAGCGAGGCCGCCTGATGAACGGCGCCCGCTGGCTGGCGCAAGCCCTGGTCGCGGAAGGTGTGGAAACGCTGTTCGGGTATCCCGGCGGCACCATCATGCCCTTCTACGACGCCCTGCATGGCGCACCCGCACTGAAGCACGTGCTGGTACGCCACGAGCAGGGTGCGGCGTTCGCCGCCAACGGGTATGCGCGTGCCAGCGGGCGCGTGGGCGTGTGCGTGGCAACCTCCGGCCCGGGCGCCTCCAATCTGGTCACCGGCATCGCCGATGCGATGCTGGATTCTGTGCCGATGGTGGTGATCACCGGCCAGGTGCCGACCCACCTGATGGGCACCGACGCGTTCCAGGAACTGGACGTGTTCGGCATGACCCTGCCGATGGTCAAGCACAGCTTCATCGCGCGCAGCGTCGACGACCTGCCGATGATGGTCGGCGAGGCGTTCCGGCTGGCGCGCTCCGGTCGCCCCGGCCCGGTGTTGATCGATCTGCCCAAGGACGTGCAGATGGCGGATGCGTCGCATCTGCCTGCCCATGCCTCGTTCGGAATGGATGCCGTCGAGGCACCTCGCGATGCTTCGCTGCATGAGGCATTGGCGCTGATCTCGCAGGCGCAGAAGCCGGTGATCTACGGCGGCGGCGGCATTTCGCTGGGCGATGCGGTGCAGGCATTCCGCACCTTCGTCGATGCCACACAAATTCCGACCGTGCTGACCCTGAAGGGCCTGGGTGCATTGCCGACGGCGCATCCGCTGAACCTCGGAATGCTGGGCATGCATGGCTCTCGCGCCGCCAACCTGGCGGTGCAGGAATCCGACTTGCTGGTGGTGGTCGGCGCGCGCTTCGACGACCGCGCCACCGGCAAGCTGGCCGAGTTCGCGCCGAACGCGCGCGTCGTCCACATGGATATCGACGCCTGCGAGATCGGCAAGTTGCGCCACGCCGACGCCGGCGTGCGCGGCGACATCGCCACCACCCTGACCAAGCTGACCCTGGCCTGCGCTGCTCATTTGCATGGTCGCCACGGCACTGCCCGCAAGGCGTGGCGCGCGCAGTGCCAGCAACGCGCGCGCCAGCATGCGGCGCGCTACGACGCCCCCGGCGAGACGGTGTTCGCACCGGCGCTGCTGAAGCGGTTGTCGGAACTGGCACCGGACGCGATCGTGTCCTGCGATGTTGGCCAGCACCAGATGTGGGTGGCCCAGCACTGGCGCATGGACGACCCGCGCAAGCACCTGACCTCCGGCGCACTGGGCGCGATGGGCTTCGGCCTGCCCGCGGCGATGGGCGCGCAGGAAGCGATACGCAATGCAGGTCGCCATGACGCGCAGGTGATCTGCGTCAGCGGCGACGGCTCGATCATGATGAACATCCAGGAGCTGGCCACGCTGAAGCGCTACCGGCTGCCGGTGAAGATCGTGCTGCTCGACAACCAGGCGCTGGGCATGGTCCGCCAGTGGCAGGAACTGTTCTTCGAGAAGCGCTATTCCGAGATCGACCTGTCCGACAACCCGGACTTCGCCGCGGTCGCTGCCGCGTTCGGCATCCAGGCCCTGCACGTAAATCGCGCCGACGGCGTGGAAGCCGCGCTGCAGGCGCTGTTGGCCGCCGATGGGCCGGCCTTCCTGCACGTCGCCATCGACACCGCCGCCAACGTCTGGCCGCTGGTGCCGCCGAACCGCAACAACTCGGAAATGATGGATCAGAACCCGATCGACGCCTCCCCCACCGAGGCCGCTGCTCTCTCCCCCACCCCCGCCGCGGACGCTCCCCATGCGCTACCAGCTTGACCTGACCCTGCGCCGCGCAGAAGGCGCGCTGGTGCGCGTGCTGGGCACGACCGAACGGCGCGGCTTCCAGCCGATCAGCGTGGACGGCGAAGCAAATTCGGACGACGACCGCTGGCAGCTGCGCATGACCGTGGAAGGCCAGCGCGAACCCGAAGGCTTGCAACTGCAACTGGCGAAGTTGCATGACTGCCTGTCGGTGGAGGTGCAGCCATGTCCGTGAACGCCGCCGCCCACGTCACGCCGATATTCGACGGCGCGCATGCGCCGAAGCCGAAGACCTGGTTCGACGGCGAGCTGATCGACAGCGATGCCCTGCAAGCCGGCCTGACCACGCATGCGATGCATTACGGCAGCGGTGTGTTCGAAGGCATCCGCGCGTATGCCACCACCGATGGCGGCGCGGCGGTGTTCCGTTTGCCCGAGCATCTGGAGCGCATGCGCAAGGGCGCGGCATTGCTGGGTCTCGCCTTCGATCCCGCGCAGGCCACGCAGGCCGTGCTGGCGACGTTGCGCGCCAACGGCCACCGCGATGCCTACATCCGCCCGCTGGCGTGGTTCGGCGAGGGCAGCTTCGGGCTGGACGTGGAAGGCCACGCGCCGCACATGATGGTCGCGACCACCGCCACGCAAGTGCACCTGAATGGCACGCGCGCACGCCTCGGCGTGTCCAGCTGGCGGCGCAACCCGGCCGACTCGCTGCCGCCGCTGAAGCTGTGCGGTGCGTACGTCAATTCGATACTGGCGAAGCGCGAAGCGAAATCGCGCGGTTTCGACGAGGCGATGTTCACCGACCGCAGCGGCAACGTGGTCGAGTGCACGGGCGCCAACCTGTTCATGGTCAAGGACGGGAACCTCGTCGCCATCGAACATCCGGATGCGTTGCCCGGGATCACCCGCGACTCGCTGATCGCGCTGACCGGCGCGAGCTCGCGGATGGCGACGCTGGAAGAGTTGCTGGATGCCGACGAGGTCTTCGCCTGCGGCACCGCCGCCGAGGTCGCACCGATCTCGCAAATCGAAGACCGCGAATACGGCACCAACCCGGTGACCCGCGCCATCGCCGCGCAGTACCAGCGGGTGGTGCGCGGCGAAGATGTTTCGTATCGCCACTGGCTGACCACGGTCTGATGGACGATCCGGTAGCCCGCGCCGTGCAGGTAACTGCCAGCGACGTGCTGGCGGCGCAGGCACGGCTGCGGCGTTACCTCAATCCCACGCCGCTGCATTACGCCGAACGCTTCGGTTGCTGGTTGAAGCTGGAAAACCTGCAGCGCACCGGGTCCTACAAGGTGCGTGGCGCGATGAACGCGTTGCTGGCCGCGCGCGAACGTGGCGATACGCGGCCGACCATCGCCGCCTCCGCCGGCAACCACGCGCAAGGATTGGCCTGGGCCGCGTACCGATTGGGCATGCCGGCGATCACGGTGATGCCGAAGACCGCACCAGAGACCAAGGTGGCCGGCGTCGCCCACTGGGGCGCCACCGTGCGCCTGCATGGCGAGACCTACGACGAAGCGAAAGCCTTCGCTGCCGACCTGGCCGCGCAGCACGGCTACCGCCTGCTGCCCGCGTTCGACGATCCCGACGTCATCGCCGGCCAGGGCACGGTCGGGCTGGAACTGGCGTCGCTGATGCCCGACGTGGTGCTGGTGCCGATCGGCGGTGGCGGGTTGGCCGCAGGCGTCGCGTTGGCGCTCAAATCGCAAGGCGTGAAGGTGATCGGTGCGCAGGTCGAAGGCGTGGATGCGATGGCGCGCGCATTGAAGGGCGACACCGCTTTGCGCGATCCCGCCGCGACCCTGGCCGACGGCGTGCGCGTGAAGGAACCGGGCCACATCACCCGAGTCGTGCTGCACGACTTGCTGGACGATCTCGTCATCGTGCGCGAGGCCGAACTGCGCGAGACCCTGGTGCGGCTGGCGCTGGAGGAACACGTGATCGCCGAAGGTGCCGGCGCGCTGGCGCTGGCCGCCGGCCGCCGCGTGGTCGGCAAGCGCAAGTGCGCGGTGGTGTCCGGCGGCAACCTGGATGCCGGCGTGCTGGCGACGCTGCTGCAGGACGTGCGCCCGCGTCCGCCGCGCAAGCCGCGACGCCGCGTGCAGGAACCGTTGCCGGCGATCGTCACCGCCAGCCCGGTGCTCGACATCGCGGAAGCGCGCGCCGGTGCGGCGCGACTTAGGCCGGCGGCGGCCGCCCGCTTCGCCACACCGACTCCCGCCATCGCATGCACCACCGAGGATTGCACGACGTGACCGACCAGACCCCGAGCGACGTACCCGCCCACGGCGCGCAACGCATCAAGATTTTCGACACCACCCTGCGCGACGGCGAACAGTCGCCGGGCTTCACCATGAACGCCGCGCAGAAGATCCTGTTTGCGCATGCACTGGAAGACCTCGGCGTCGACGTGATCGAGGCCGGCTTCCCCAACAGTTCGCCCGCGGATTTCGGCGCCGTGCAAAGTATCGCCCGCGAGATCCGCCGCGCCTCCATCTGCGCGCTGGCGCGCTGCCATCCGGCCGACATCGACGCATGCGGCAGCGCGCTGCAAGGCGCGGCCAACCCGCGCATCCACGTGTTCATCTCGACCAGCCCGCTGCATCGCCAGCACAAGCTCAACATGAGCGAGGAGCAGGTCATCGAGCACGCGATCATGGGCGTGACCCGCGCCCGCAGCCACGTCGACGACGTGGAGTTCTCTGCCGAGGACGCGCTGCGCACCGAGCCCGAATTCCTGGTCCGCGTGTTCGATGCCGCGATCGCAGCCGGCGCGCGCACCCTCAATGTGCCCGACACCGTCGGCTACACCACACCCAGCGAAATCCGCGCGCTGTTCGAGTACCTGCGCGCAAACGTGAGGGGCGCCGACGGCGTGGTATTCAGCGCGCACTGCCACAACGACCTGGGCCTGGCGGTGGCGAATTCGCTGGCCGCGATCGAAGGGGGCGCGCGCCAGGTCGAATGCACCATCAACGGCATCGGCGAGCGCGCCGGCAATGCCGCGGTGGAAGAACTGGCGATGGCGCTGAAGGTACGCCCCGGCTACTACGGCGCAGACACCCGGCTCGACACGACGAAGTTGCTGGCGACCTCGCGCCTGCTGTCGCGGATCACCGGCATCCAGGTCCAGCGCAACAAGGCGATCGTCGGCCTGAACGCGTTCGCGCACGAGTCCGGCATCCACCAGCACGGCATGCTGAAGAACCGCGGCACCTACGAAATCATGCGGCCGCAGGACGTGGGCTGGGAGGATTCGCAGCTGGTGCTGGGCCGCCACAGCGGCCGCGCCGCGGTCGCCAATCGCCTGCGCGCGCTGGGCTACGTGCTGGAAGACGCGCAGCTGGACCAGGTGATCGCCGAGGCCAAGGCGCTGACCCACACCCAGCACGTCATCACCGACAGCGACCTGCAGCGGCTGGTCGAAGGCGAGCACGTCGGCCCCGGCTGGAGGATCGCCGGCATGGGCCTGTCCGACAACGCCGGCAGCACGCATGCACGCGTCGATCTGTCCGATCCAGATGGTCGCCACGTGGTGCAGAGCGCCGATGGCGACGGCCCGGTCGCGGCCTTGTTCGCCGCGCTGGCGCATGCGACCAAGGTCGACTTCGTGCTGGAAAGCTACGAGGTGCACAGCATGGGCGTCGGAAACGATGCGCGCGGCGAAGCCAACCTGAGCGCGCGCGTCAACGGCGAACTCATGAGCGGCCAGGGCACCAGCCGCGACGTGCTGGAAGCCAGCGCGATCGCCTGGCTCGATGTCGCCAACCGCCTGCTGCGCGAGCGCCAGCCGCAGCGCATCGCGGCCATTGCCTGACCTTCAACGCACACCTTCTTCCCATCACACACGCAAGAGAATCGCCCCATGCACGCTGACATCGTCGTATTGCCCGGTGACGGCATCGGCCCCGAAGTGACCGCCGCCGCGGTCGACGTCCTCCGCGCGATCGCGCGCCGCTATGGCCACCAGTTCCGCTTCGACGAGAAGCTGATCGGCGGTGCCGCCATAGACGCCACCGGCACGCCGTTGCCGGCCGACACGCTCGATGCCGCGCAGGCCGCCGACGCGATCCTGCTCGGCGCGGTGGGCGGACCGAAGTGGTCCGATCCCAACGCCAAGGTGCGCCCGGAACAGGGGCTGCTGGCGATCCGCAAGGCGCTCGGCCTGTTCGCCAACCTGCGCCCGGTCAAGCCGCACGTCGCCGGGCTGGGCGCATCGCCGATCAAGCCGCACCTGTTGCAGGGCGTGGACCTGATCGTGGTGCGCGAGCTGACCGGCGGCATCTATTTCGGCCGCAAGCAACGCAGCGAAGACAGCGCCAGCGACCTCTGCGAATACAGCGTGGTCGAAATCGAACGCGTGGTTCGCCACGCAGCCAACCTGGCGCGCAGCCGTAGCGGCCGACTCACGTCAGTCGACAAGGCGAACGTGCTGGAAACCTCGCGGCTGTGGCGCGATGTCACCACCCGCATCGTCCGCGACGAATTTCCCGACGTGACCCTGGAACACCAACTGGTCGATTCGATGGCGATGCACCTGATCGCCAAGCCGCGCGCCTACGACGTGATCGTCACCGAGAACATGTTCGGCGACATCCTCACCGACGAGGCCTCGATGCTGGCCGGCTCGCTGGGCCTGCTGCCGAGCGCGTCGCTGGGTGAAGGACGCGTGGGGATCTACGAGCCGATCCACGGTTCGGCGCCCGATATCGCCGGCCTCGGCGTCGCCAATCCGTATGCGTGCATCCTCAGTGCCGCGATGCTGCTGCGTCACTCGCTGGGACTGGAAGGCGAAGCGCAGTGCGTCGAGCAGGCGGTATCACGCGCACTGGATGCCGGCCATCTCACCGCGGACCTCGCCGGCGAAGGCCAGCGCGCCATCGGCACCCGCGCCGCCACCCAGGCGGTGATCGAGCAACTGGAACTGCCCTGCCAGGTGATGGAATTACGCGACTGAGGCGATGACTCGCGTCGCAAACGAAGACGCCGCCCTCGGGCGGCGTCATCGCATTGGTCGATCCAATGGGCGTCAGGCGCCAGCGTCGAACAACCACGGCTGCGCCGCGCGATGCCGCGCCTCGAACCCGCGGATCGCTGCTTCGTCGCGCAACGTCAGGCCGATGTCGTCCAGGCCGTGCAGCAGGCAGTGCTTGCGGAAGTCGTCAACCTCGAAGCGGTATTGCACGCCATCCGGTCGTGTCACGGTCTGCGCGGCCAGATCGACCGTCAGCGAGTAGCCCTCGGTCGCCTCGGACTGCGCGAAAAGGGCATCGACTTCATCGGCGGCCAGCACGATCGGCAGCAGGCCGTTC
>JAVWUU010000073.1:0-13040 GCA_036666995.1 Thermomonas sp. | reverse complement strand
ATGAATCGCAGCAGGTCCTTGCGCTCGTGCTGCAGCAGGTAGGCGGCGACCTGCGCGTCCGCGCCTCCATCGAATTGCACAGGAATCGAGCTCATCAGAAATAGCCCTCCTGCTTCTTCTTCTCCATCGACGCGGTGGGATCGTGATCGATCACCCGTCCCTGTCGTTCCGATGTGGTGGAGACCAGCATCTCGGCGATGATCTTCTCCAGCGTGTCCGCCTCGGATTCGATCGCGCCGGTCAGTGGATAGCAGCCCAGGGTGCGGAAGCGCACCTGTTTCATCGATGGCGCTTCGCCCGCATGCAGCGGCAAGCGTTCGTCATCGACCAGGATCAGCGCACCGTCGCGCTCCACCACCGGCCGTTCCTGCGCCAGGTACAGCGACGGCACCGGGATCTTCTCGCGGTAGATGTACAGCCAGACGTCGAGCTCGGTCCAGTTGCTGATCGGGAACACGCGCACCGATTCGCCCTTGTGGATGCGCGTGTTGTAGAGGTTCCACAACTCCGGGCGCTGGTTCTTCGGATCCCAGCGATGCTGCGCGCTGCGGAAGCTGAAGATGCGTTCCTTCGCTCGGGACTTCTCCTCGTCGCGACGCGCCCCGCCGATCGCGGCGTCGAAGCCGCCGGCATCCAGCGCCTGCTTCAGCGCCTGGGTCTTCATCACGTCGGTGTGGACGGTGGCGCCATGGCTGATTGGCCCGATGCCCTGCGCCAATCCCTCCGGGTTGGTATGCACGCGCAGTTCGATGCCGGTCTCCGCGGCACGCTGGTCGCGGAACGCGATCATCTCGCGGAACTTCCAGCCGGTATCGACGTGCAGCAGCGGGATCGGCGGTCGCGCGGGATAAAACGCCTTGAGCAGCAGGTGCAGCAGCACCGAGCTGTCCTTGCCGACGGAATACAGCATCACCGGGTTGCGGAACTCGGCCGCGACCTCGCGCAGGATGTGGATGCTTTCGGCTTCGAGCCGGTCGAGGTGGGACAGTGCGATGTTCAAGTGCGGGCGCAGGCTGCAGCGAAGGCGCACAGGGTATCAGTTGGACTTGCCGCTCCGGAGCCGCATGACATGCTCGGGCGGCATGAAGGCATCGCTGCGCGAGGCTTGCCAGAAATCCTGGAACACCGCGTGTTCGGGGATGCGCCCGCCCAGCAGTTCGCCCGGGCGCAGGAAGCGGTATAGGGCCGCGAGCGAGCGCACCTCCGTCGGCGAGACGCGGCGGAGGATGTGTTCGGGGCCCAACTGGTCGGGATGTTCCAGCCCTGCCGCGCACAGCAGGTCGCGCAGTGCATGCAAGGTGTTGCCATGGAATTCGGCAACGCGGCTGGCCTTGTCGGGCACGTCGAGCTTGCGCCAGCGGCCGGGATCCTGGGTGGCGATGCCGGTCGGGCAACGGTCGGTATGGCAACTCATCGACTGGATGCAGCCCAGCGCGAACATGTAGCCGCGCGCCGCGTTGCACCAGTCGGCGCCCATCGCCAGCGTGCGCGCGATGTCGAATGCACTGACGATCTTGCCGGCCGCGCCGATGCGGATGCGGTCGCGCAGGTCCAGGCCGACCAGGGTGTTGTGGACCAGCATCAGCGCCTCGTGCATCGGCACGCCGACATGGTCGATGAACTCCGCCGGTGCCGCGCCGGTGCCGCCTTCGGCGCCGTCGACGACGATGAAGTCGGGCGCGATACCGCTCTCCTGCATCGCCTTGGCGATCCCGAACCATTCCCACGGATGGCCGATCGCGAGCTTGAAGCCGGTGGGCTTGCCGCCCGACAACTCACGCAGGCGGGCGACGAATTGCAGCAGTTCCAACGGCGTGGAAAACGCGGAATGCCGCGCTGGCGACACGCAGTCCTGGCCCATCGGCACGCCACGGGTCGCCGAAATTTCCGCGCTGACCTTGGGTGCCGGCAGCACCCCGCCATGGCCGGGCTTGGCGCCCTGCGACAGCTTCACTTCGATCATCTTCACCTGCGGATCGCAGGCATTGGCGGTGAAGCGTTCTTCGCTGAAGCTGCCGTCTCCATTGCGGCAACCGAAATAGCCCGAGCCGATTTCCCACACCAGGTCGCCGCCGGCCTCGCGGTGGTAGGGCGAGATCGAGCCCTCGCCGGTGTCGTGGTAGAAGCCGCCCTGCTTCGCGCCCGCGTTCAATGCGCGGATCGCCGCCGCCGACAGCGACCCGAAGCTCATCGCCGAGATGTTGAACACGCTCGCCGAATACGGCTGCGAAGCACCACCACCGATCGTGATGCGGAAATCGGATGAGGGGATCGCGGCGGGCGCCATCGAATGGTTGATCCATTCGTAGTCCACGCCATAGACGTTCTGCTGGGTGCCGAACGGGCGCACGTCGTTCACCCGCTTGGCCCGCTGGTACACCAGCGTGCGCTGCTGGCGAGAAAATGGCACTTCGGCCAGGTCGGATTCGAAGAAATACTGGCGCAGCTCCGGCCCGATCGATTCCAGCCCGTAGCGGAAATGCGCCAGGATCGGATAGTTGCGCCGGAGCGTGCTGCGCGCCTGCAGCAGGTCGGCGGTGCCGAGCACGGCGAGCGCCCCGAATCCCGCCACACCCCACCACCAGCCCGGCATGCGCAGCGCCAGCAGCAGCGAGACGACGAACATCACCAGGCTGATTGCATAGGCGGCGTAGCGGGACACGGCGGCTCCAGAAGATGGTGCCTGGGGAGGGACTCGAACCCTCATGGCCTCGCGGCCGGCGGATTTTAAGTCCGATGCGTCTACCGGTTTCGCCACCCAGGCTTGGGCCGAAGCTTACGCGATGCCGGGCGCGCAAAAAAAAGCCCCGCCGAAGCGGGGCTTTCAATCTGGAGGCCTCAAGCGGAATCGAACCGCTGTAAACGGATTTGCAATCCGGTGCATCACCACTCTGCCATGAGGCCAGATGCCTTGCGCATGTTACCGAAACAACGAAGCCCCGCGTACGGGGCTTCGTCTTGAAACTTGGAGCGGGAAAAGGGACTCGAACCCTCGACCCCGACCTTGGCAAGGTCGTGCTCTACCAACTGAGCTATTCCCGCGTTGAGCCCGTCATTTTAGGGCCTCATCTTTCGCTGTCAACACCTTTCGCTTCCGCAGCACGCAATGCCGGCCACGCGGCGCGTGCGTATTCGAATCCGGACCACAACGTGAGGATCGCCGCCGCGGCCAGCAGCCATTCGCCGATCAGGAAGATCGGGAACCCGAGCAACGGCTCGCGATACAGCAGGAACCCCAGCGCCACCATCTGCACGATGGTCTTGACCTTGCCGACCGTGGCCACCGCCACCTTGGCCCGCTGGCCGAGTTCGGCCATCCATTCGCGCAATGCGGACACCGCGATCTCGCGGCCGATGATCACGCTGGCCCAGAGCGCCATCCAGATCGTGTGGTGGTACTGCACGGTGATCACCAGCGCGACCGCGACCATCAGCTTGTCGGCCACCGGATCCAGGAACGCGCCGAACGCCGAGTACTGCTGGTAGCGCCGCGCGATCCAGCCATCCAGCCAGTCGGTCAGCGAGGCGAACACGAAGATCGCGGTCGCCGCGACATTGGTCCAGCGGTAGTCCAGGTAATAAACGACCACCAGCACCGGGATCAATGCGATCCGCGCCAACGTCAGCCAGGTGGGAATGGTCAGTTTCATCCGGCGATTCTACGTTGCGTCCCTACTTCGCGCCGTCACCGGGCGCGGCCGTCTCCAATCCATGCAGGCTGGCCCAGATCCGCTCGGCCAACGGCCGATTGATGCCCTCGACCCGGGCGATGTCGTCCACGGCGGCTGCCTTGAGGCCGGCCAGCCCGCCGAAATGCCGGAGCAACGCGCCGCGCCGACGCGGCCCGATCCCGGCGATGTCCTCCAGCCGGCTGCTGCTGCGCGCCTTCTGGCGCTTGCCGCGATGGCCGGTGATAGCGAAGCGGTGGGCCTCGTCGCGCACCTGCTGGACCAGTTGCAGCGCAGGCGATGCCGCACCGGGTTGCACCTCGCGGCCATCGGGCAGGAGCAGGGTCTCGGCTCCGGCCTTGCGCTCCGGCCCCTTGGCAACGCCCACCAGCGCCACGCCCTGGATGCCGGCGTCCTGCAGCACTGCACGCGCCTGCGCCACCTGCCCCGCACCACCATCGATGAGCAGGATGTCCGGCAACACGATATCCGGCTCCCCTTCAGCCGCGGGCCGGAAGCGTCGCGACAACGCCTGGTGCATCGCCGCGTAGTCGTCGCCGGGCTCGATGCCGGCACTGCCGCCGACCGCGATGTTGTAGCGCCGGTACTGGTTGCGCACCGGGCCAGACGCATCGAACACGACGCAGGACGCGACCGTGGCCTCGCCCATCGTGTGGCTGATGTCGAAGCATTCGATTCGTGATGGCAATTCCTCCAGGACGAGCAATTCGCGGAGTGCGTCCACCCTCGCCTGCTGCGCGCTGCTACTGGACAACTCCGTTGCCAGCGCCAGTTCCGCATTTCGCTTCACCAGGTCGAGGTGCGCCGCACGCTCGCCGCGCACGCTGTGGCGCAGTTCGACCTTGCGACCCGCGTGTTCGGCCAACGCCTGTTCAATCAGCTCGCGCTCGGGGATGTCGCGATCCAGCACGATCTCCGCCGGCGGCGGTTGCTCTGCGTAGTACTGCGAGACGAACGCGGCCAGCACTTCCGCGGCGCTGTCCTCGCCATTGGTCTTCGGGAAGAAGGCGCGGGTGCCGAGGTTGCGGCCATCACGGAACGCGAGCAGCAGCACGCAGGCCGACGCGCCCTGCATCGCCACCGCCAGCACGTCGAGGTCGGCGTTGCGGCCGTCGACATATTGCCGCGCCTGCAACTTGCGGATGGTGGTGATGAGATCGCGCAGGCGTGCGGCCTGCTCGAATTCCAGCGCCGCGCTGGCCAGCTGCATGGCCGAGGTCAATTCATCGCCCAACTCACCGCTGCGCCCGTCCAGGAACAAGCCGGCGCGACGCACCGATTCGGCGTATTCACCGGCCTCGACCAGGCCGACACAAGGCGCGCTGCAGCGGCCGATCTGGTGTTGCAGGCAGGGCCGCGAACGGTTGCGGAACACGCTGTCCTCGCAGCTGCGCAGGCGGAACAATTTGTGCATCAGGTTCAGCGTCTCGCGTACCGACGCCGCGCTGGGGTACGGACCGAAGTAGCGCCCGGCAACGCCACGCGGCCCGCGGTGGAAGGCGATCCGCGGCCAGTCCTCCTTCGTCACCAGCACGAAGGGATAGCTCTTGTCGTCGCGCAGCATCACGTTGTAGCGCGGCGACAGCGACTTGATCAGCTGGTTTTCCAGCAGCAGCGCGTCGGCCTCGCTGCGGGTGACGGTCACTTCGATCTTCGCGACCTGGGCCAGCATCGCCATGATCCGGGTCGGCTTCGGCGTGGCGTTGAAATAGCTGCCCACGCGATTGCGCAGTGCGCGCGCCTTGCCGACGTAGAGCACGCCGCCCTCGGCGTTGGACATGCGGTACACACCCGGCGCCAACGGCAGTCCGGCAGCAACTGCCTTGCCGTCGAGGGCAGGCGTTTCCGGAGCGGTCTTGCGCTTGCTCATGCGCGCATGTCCTTGCCGGGGAGTCTCAGAAGCGTCCCTGACGGATGCGTTCGACCACGCCCATCGCCGCGGAATCGACCAGCTTGAATGCCTTCTCGAAATCGCGGGCATCGCCGTAGTACGGGTCGGGAATGTCTTTCTTGCCGACGCCGCTCCATTCCAGCAGCAGTTCGACATCGGCATGCGCGGTCCGCGGCTTGCGCACGCGGGCATCGTGCAGGATCGTGCGGTCGGCGCAGAGGATGAAATCGAACTCGTCGAAGTCGACGAGTTCGAGCGCGCGCGCGCGTTGCGCGGAAATGTCGATACCGTGCTTCGACGCGCAGGCGATGGCGCGCTCGTCCGGTGCGTGGTCGATGTGCGACCTGCCGGTTGCTGCGGAATCCACCCGCACCTTGTCGGCCAACCCGGCTTCTTCCAGGCAAGCGCGAAGCACGCCCTCCGCCATCGGCGACCGGCAGATATTGCCCAGGCACACCATCAACACGCCCAGCTTCCTGGCCATCAGCTCCGATTCCCTTGTTGTTCCCGATAGGTACGTTCCGCACGTTCGAGATCCTCGGGCGTGTCCACGCCCGCGGGAAACGGCGACGGCGCGAGTGCCGCCGCGATCCGCCAGCCGGCTTCCAGCGCGCGCAGTTGTTCCAGCGACTCGATCGCTTCAAGCCGGCCAGCAGGCATCGCCGCGAAGGCACGCAAGGCGGACGCGCGATAGCCGTAGATGCCGATGTGGCGCAGCCAGTGGCCGCCTTCCGGCATCGTCGCGCGGTCACGGGTGAACGCATCGCGTGGCCACGGCAGCGGTGCGCGACTGAAGTAGAGCGCATCGCCATTCGCGGCGCGCACCAGCTTCACCGCGTTCGGATCGAGCAACGTGTCGATGTCGTCGATCGGCGTGGCCAGGGTGGCGATGCCGGCACCGCTGTCGACCACGGCACGCGCCACGCAGGCGATGCCGTCGGCAGGCGCGAAGGGCTCGTCGCCCTGCAGGTTGACCACCACGGCGTCGTCATCCCAGCCGGCGATGCGCGAACACTCGGCCAGGCGATCGGTGCCGGAAGCGTGCTCGGGCGAGGTCATCGCGACCTGCACACCACTGCCCTGCAGGGCCTCGGCGATGCGGGCATCATCGGTAGCCACCCAGGCCTCGCACGCACCGGCGGCCAGCGCGCGCCGGGCTACGTGGAGCACCATCGGCTCACCGCCGATCAGGCGCAGCGGCTTGCCCGGCAAACGCGAGGCGGCATAGCGGGCGGGGATGGCGACGACGAAATCGTTTGACTGCATGGGGGGCATTATCGCCGGTCATTGGTGTGCGGGGGCGTGCTTCGCCTTGCAACAACGCTCGTCATTCCCGCGAAGGTGGGAATCCAGCCTTCAGCTGTTTGCATGCAGATCAAGAGCTGGATTCCCGCCTTCGCGGGAATGACAACCACTCTTCGGCAACCGCTCCAGCAAGGCCACCCAGAACGCCTCCGGCAACACCGCATCCACCGGCACCATGAATGCCTGCGCATCGGTCAGGCCGGCACATTTCACCGCATCCTTGACCGTCATCAGCACGGGCAATCGGCTGCCGAACTCGAAATCGGCGGCGAGGTAAGCGTGATGATCCGGGAATGCATGCGGCACCACCGCGATGCCGGCATCGCGCAGCATCGCGAAAAAGCGTTCCGGATCGCCGATCCCGGCAACGGCATGCACGCGCTGGCCGGCGAACGACGATAACGGTTGCGCGCGGCCACCATGCAGGGGTTGCGCATTGCCCACCTGCAGCCGCATCGGCCATTCGCCGAACCCGGCTTCGCGCTGCGCATCGCCTTCATCGGCAACACCAAGGTTGAGCACGCGGAAATCGCAATCCGCCGCGCGTTCGACCGGTTCGCGCAGCGGACCCGCCGGCAGCAAGCGGCCGTTGCCGTAGCGGCGGCGCGCGTCCTGCACCTCGATCTCGATATCGCGGGCCAGCCGGTAATGCTGCAGGCCGTCGTCGCAGACGATGACGTCGCAGCCGGCAGCGACCAGCGCCTGCGCGGCGGCCACGCGGTCGCGATCCACGCGCAGCTTCACGCCGGTTGCGCGGGCGATCAGCAGCGGCTCGTCGCCAACCTGCGCCGCAGTGCTGGCGGCTTCGACCCAGCGCGGGGTAGCCTCATTCTCGCGACCATGGCCGCGGCTGGCGACACCGGGGATCCACCCTTCCGCACGCAGGCGCAACACCAGGGCGATTACCAGCGGCGTCTTGCCGGTGCCGCCCGCGGTGATGTTGCCGACCACGATGACCGGCGCGCCTACCCGCCGCTTGCGCAGCAGGCCACGACGATAGGCATTGCGTCGCAAGCCAGCGAGGACGCCGTAGAGGCCAGCCAGGAAGCGTGCATGCAAGGGAGGCGTGCTGCCGTCATGCCACCACGCCGGTGTTTGCGGCAAGGGCTTGCGGCTCAAGCCGTGCCCTCGCGGAACTGCATCGCATGCAGGTGGGCGTAGACACCGCCGCGAGCGAGCAACTGGACGTGGGTGCCCTGCTCCACCAATCGACCATCGTCCAGCACCAGCACCTGGTCGGCGTGCTCGATCGTGGACAACCGATGTGCGATCACCAGCGTGGTGCGGTCCGGGATCAAGCGCGCCAGCGCGTCCTGCACCAGTCGCTCGGAGGCGTTGTCGAGCGCGGCGGTGGCTTCATCGAGGATCAGGATCGGCGCGTCCTTGAGCATCGCGCGGGCGATCGCCAGGCGCTGACGTTGGCCACCAGAGAGTTTGCCGCCGCCAGCACCGATATGGGTGTCCAGGCCGTCCGGCATGCGCGCGACGAATTCGAGCGCGTTCGCATCGCGCACCGCAGCTTCGATTTTCTCGGGATCGGCATCCTGCAATTCGCCGTAGGCGACGTTGCCAGCCACGCTGCCGTCGAACAGCATCACCTGTTGCCCGACCAGCGCGATCTGCCGGCGCAGGTCGGCCAGCGGGTAGTCGTCCAGCGGGTGGCCATCGAGCAGGATGCTGCCGTCGCTGGGCTCATAGAAGCGCGGGATCAGCTTGACCAGGCTCGACTTGCCGCTGCCGGAGCGGCCGACGATGGCCGTCACCGTACCGGGCTTCGCAACGAAGCTGATGTCGTGAAGGACCGGTTCGCCACGGCCTTCGTAGCGGGCTTCGACCTGGCGGAACTCGAGCAGGCCTCGGGCGCGATCCAGCGGGCGACGACCCTGGTCGCGTTCGCTGCCGGCGTCCATCACCGAGAACAGGCGTTCGGCGGAACTGATGCCCCGCTGCAGCATGCTCTGCACATTCGTGAGCTGGCGCAGCGATGGCACCAGGTTGACCATCGCGGTCATCAGCTTGGTGAAACCGCCCGCGGTCAGGCGGCCCTGCGCAGCCTCGAAGCCGGCGGCCACCAGCATCACTGCCATGCCGATCGCGCCCAGCACCTGCACGAACATCGACAGGGTGCCGCGGGTGACCTCGATCTTGAGCGCAAGGACCACATTGCGCTTCGTTTGCTCGCCATAGCGGGCCATTTCCGCCGGCTGCGCGCCATAGGCCTTCACGTCCTGCTGCGCATGCAGGGCCTGGTCGGCGGTCTGCAGCATGTCCGCCGCGGATTCCTGGATCGCATGGTTGAGCCGGCGATAGCGCTTGCCGACCTTGCCCATCATCCAAGCCATCACCGGTGCCAGCAGCAGCAACACCAGCGAGACGCGCCAGCTGGTCCACAGCATCACCACGAGGGTGGCGACGATGCCCAGCGTGTTACTGATCATCACCTTCAGCGAATCCACCGCGGCCTGCGCCACCTGTTCGCTGTCGGCACCAAGGCGGGTCAGCATCGACGGCACCGGCTCGCTGTCGAAACGCGCGCCCGGCAGTTCCAGGTACTTCGCCATCAACTGCATGCGCAGGTCGCGGGCCACGTTGCGACCCGCGCGCGCGATCGTGTAATCGGCCACCAGGCCAAACAGGCCGCGGCCCAGCAACAGCAGGACCAGGCCTGCCGGCAGCCAGTAGCTGAAATCGTGCTCGACGAAGATGTCATCGACGATCGGCCCGAGCAGCCACAAGGTAGCGCCACTGGCGGTCGCCTCCAGCGCCATCGCCAGGATGCCGATCGCAATCAATCCCCAGTACGGCCTGGCGTACTGGCGCAGGCGTCGATAGGTCACCGACGTGTCGACTTCGCTCACTGCGTCGCGGCCCCGCCCGATTGGGATGCCGTGGCATTGGCAACCCGCTTGAAGCCGAGCTGGCCCAGCGCCTCATACGCGGTGATCACCGATTGCCAGGGCGTGCGTGCATCGGCGCGGATCAGCACGGTGCGTTCGCGGTCGTTGCCGGCCACGTCGCGCAAACTCTGCTTCAGCGATTCCACGTCAGTCCGCAGCACTTCGCGGTCGCCGACGAAATAGCGGCCCTGCGCATTGATCAGGATGCTCAACGGACGCGATTGCGGATCCGCCGGCTGGCCATCGGCGCGCGGCAGTTCCAGCTTGAGCACCGAGCGCGCATCGAACGTCGTCGTGACCACGAAAAAGATCAGCAGGCAAAGCAGCACGTCGATCAACGGGATCAGGTTGATCTCCGGGGCGTCGTCGGCGCGATGGTCCTGGATGCGCATGCGCGGCGCTCAGCGCTTCTTCGGCGCAGGTGCGCGTGCCGGCGCGGGTGCCGCTGCCGGAGATCCCGGCGGCGCATCGAGCACGTCCATCAGGCGGATCGCCTCGTGTTCCATGTCGACGATGTAGCCGGCGATGCGGCCACGGAAATAGCGATGGAACGCGAGCGCGGGAATCGCCACCAGCATGCCTGCGGCGGTGCAGACCAGTGCCTTGCCGATGCCGCCGGCGAGCTGGCTGGCGTCGCCGATGCCGTGATCGAGGATGCCCAGGAACATCTCGATCATGCCCACCACGGTGCCGAACAGGCCCAGCAGCGGGCCCGCCGAGGCGATCGTGCCCAGCGTGTTCAGGAAGCGCTCCATCCGGTGCACCAGATGCCGGCCCACATCCTCGACGCGCTCGCGGATTTCCTCGCGGCTGCGCTTGCGGACATCCAGCGCCGCGGCGAGCAACGCGCCCAACGGCGAGGTGGAACGCAGCGAATCGATGTGCGCGGCCTCCAGCGGCTTGCCGCGGGCTACCCAGGCACGCACCTCGTCGCCCAGGCCCGGCGGCAGCACGCGGCTCGGGCGCAGGCTCCAGAAGCGCTCGACGATGATCCCCAGCGCAAGCGCCGACAACAGCAGCAACGGGATCATCGGCCAACCACCGGCGCGGATCAGTTCCAGCACGCGTCAATCCTCCGGCCCTCATGGCCGCTGCATCTCCGGCACGTAGCATAGCCCAGCCGTCCCGCCTCGCCGCCGCGCGGTGTCCCACAACCGAGGTTGCGCGGCACGCCGTTCCCGTACCTGCAGGCCCTCCGCGCCCAGCCAGATCCGGATTGCGCCGGCACGCGCCGTGTCCACGACTTCTGCGCCCGACTCGCACCAGCGGTCTACCACCGGCTTGCGCGGGTGGCCGAAGCGGTTGCCCGCGCCCGACGACACCAGCGCCAGCCTGGCCCCCGTGGCAGCGACAAACGCCTCGCTCGATGATCCAGCGCTGCCGTGGTGCGGAACCAGCACGACCTCGTTGCGGACCGATGCCGGATCGTCGCGCAGCAGTTTCGCCTCGACGAAGTGCCCGATGTCGCCGGTCAGCAAGGCATTCCCGTGTGCGGTCTCGATGCGCAGCACGCAGCTGGCCTCGTTGCCCAGGTACGGGAACCACGCCGAGGGATGCAGGACGCGGATGCGCACGCCATCCCATTGCCATGACTGGCCGGCTCGACAGGGCACCACCCCCGGCACCGGACTGCCTTCAGGCGCCAGCAGTGCCGCGACCGGGAACGCGCGCGACACCGTTCCCCAGCCGCCGGCGTGGTCGTTGTCGCCATGGCTGAGCACGGCCGCATCGAGGCGACGCACACCCAAGCCGTGCAGGGCCGGTACGACCGCCCTCGCACCGGCATCGAAGCCATCGATGGTCGCCGGCCCCATGTCGTAGAGCAGGCTGCGGTTCGCCGTTCTCACAAGTACCGACAGGCCCTGCCCCACGTCGATCACGGTGAGTTCGACTTCGCCATGCGCCGGCAGGTCGCGTGGCGGACACAGCAGTGGCAGCCACAGCAGCAGCGCAAGTGGCTTGCCTGGAAGGCCGCGCGGCAGCAGCAGCCAGAACGCGGACAGCATCGCCAGCGGCCAGGCATACCAGCGTGGCTCGGGCAGCCATGCCATCGCCAGCGGACTGTCGGCAATACGCGCAAGCGCAGGCCACAGCAGGTCGAAACACCAGGCGGCGGCCTGCCATGGCCATTGTCCGAGTCCTTGGTGCAAGGTCTCGGCCAGCACACCGATCAACGCCAGCGGCACCACCACCAGGCTCCACCACGGCACCGCCGCGAGATTGGCGATCGGCCCGGCGAACGAGGCCTGGCCGAACAGCAACACGGTCAGCGGCAGCAGGCCCAGCGTGGCCACGGCCTGCGCGGCCACGAAGCCATGCAGCATCGCCCAGCGGCGTGGTCCCTGGTCGGCGGGCAGGCACCACAGCAACCAGGCCACGCCGGCGAAACTCAGCCAGAAGCCCGCGCCCAGCACTGCCAGCGGATCCAGCAGCAACAGCACGATGCAGCCCAGCGAGAGCGTGTCGGCGAGCCGTTGCCGGCGACGCAGGCAACGCGCGGCCACCAGTGCGGCGATCATCACTGCGGTGCGCAACGTGGGCACCGCGAAGCCGGTCAGGGCCGCGTACAGGCAGGCACCGGCGATCGCACCGAGGCCGGCCGCGAACGGACGCGGCAGCCATCGGCACAGGCCGGGTAACAGCCACCAGACGACAGCCGTGAGCATGGCGAAGAAACCGGCAACCAGCCCGACGTGGAACCCGGAAATGGCGATCAGGTGGGTCAGGCCCGCTGCGCGCAAACGCGACCAGTCGGTCTCGTCGAGCGCGCGGGTATCGCCCAGCGCAAGCGCACGCACGTAGCGCGACGAGTCCGACGGCACCGATGCCGCAATACGCGCACTCATGCGTTCGCGCCAGGCTCCGATCCCTTTTGGAGGTGCCAGCCTGCGTGCGAGCACCGGCTCCATCACATGGCCGCTGGCCGCGATCCGCGATGCCAACGCGTGCTTTTCGCCATCGCTGGCACCGGGATTGCGCAGGCCCGTCGGCACGCGCAGTTCGACCGGGAATGACCAGCGACTGCCGGCCTGCAGTCGGGCACGACCTGCCATGCCCTCTTCGAACCAGCCCAGCCTGATGCGCTTGCCGCGCAATTCACGCGGTTGCGACGGTGCGTCATCGACCACGAATTCGAAACGGGTGCGGCGCGGCTCGTGCACGGGCAATTCGGCGATATGGCCCTGCACCTCCAGTGCGCGTCGCTCCAGCGTGGGCGGCAACTGCGCACGCAGCACGTGATCCGCGTGCAGGCCCGCA